>DAIUKO010000001.1:0-57886 GCA_036848175.1 Vicinamibacterales bacterium
CGCGAAACGCCGCCGTCCGGCTGCTGCCGTTCGGCGTCGACGTGTCGGTGATCTGATTGGCCGTGATCCCCTTGACCATCGTCGACAGCTGCAGCCAGTTGCGTCCGTTGATCGGCAGCTCTTCCATCTGACGACGGTCGACGTTGCCGGAGACCTGCGCCTGGCGCGTATCGACGAGCGGTGAAGCGGCGGTGACGGTCAGCGCTTCCTCGAGCGTCGCGACTTTCAGCGTCAGCGCGATCGTCGCGTTCTGCCCGACGAGCAGCTCCACTTCCGGAAGCACCGCCGCCGCGAAGCCGGCGAGCTCGGCTTGCAGCTTGTACTTGCCGGCCCGCAGGCCGACCAGGCGATATTCGCCGCGCACGTTCGTCACGTCGGTGAACTGCCGTCCTGTCGCGAGATCTGTCGCGACGACGCTGACCCCGGGCAGAATGGCTTTCGATTCGTCCGCGATCGTGCCGACGATCGTGGCGTCGACTTGCGCAAAGGCAGGCGTGACGGCGGCGGCGACGGCAATGAGAGCGGCCACAAGACGCGCGCGAACGGGGTTCATTGGTGCCTCCTTCGATCGAAACGACGTCGGGGATCGGCTGACTAGATGCGGCGGCGGCCGCGAACGACGACGAGCGCCACCGCGGCAATCACCGCGAGGCCAATCGCTTCGAACCTGGCCTGTGCCTGCGACGATCGCGAGCTGGTGGCCCGGCGCAGAATGTCGTCGTACTTCGCGTCGGCCAGCTGCACTCGGGGCCGCAACAGGTAGCGCTGCCGCTCCCACTGCGGCGCGAGCACGCTGACCGTTTCCCAGGCTTCGAGATCGCCCATCGGATCGACGGGAGCCGTGAGCAGGTCCTGCAGAATCTGATGCTCCGCACGCACGAGCTCCGGTACGGCCGACGTCTTCCAGAACGGCTGGCCGTCGACGATGACGTAAATCGGCGCCGAATGCGCCACCGCGCCGAGCTCCTGCACCGGCCCTTGCGCCGGCACCTCGCGCGCGCCGGTCGCACGCACGGCAATCCACATGCTGCGATCCGCGGTCAGCTCGTGACGTAGCTCGATCCGATCGCTGTCCGTCGCACGTTCAGTCGCCACGACGTCGCCCTGCACGATCAAATCGAGCCGGCCCTGCTTGTCGACATCCGGATTGAGCGAAGACGACGCGGCGATCTGAAGCCGCGTGCCGCGCGGCACGCGGATCTCCTGGCCCATGCCCTGACCGTTGATCGTGAAGTCGAGCATCGGCCCGTTGGTGACGAAGACGTGGCCCGCCTTGAACGACGCGTACCACGCATCCGGATCGAAGGGTCCGTCGAGCTTCACGTAGTACCGCTCGACGCCCGGCAGCGAGGGTCCGTAGTACGGGTAGTCCGATCCGGCCGCGGGATTGATCTTGAAACCGAGATTCAGATACGGATACCAGTTGTCGACGCCGAGCCGGCCGCCCTGTAACACTTCGATGAAGTCGACGAGCTCGAACGGCGCGTCGAGCGACAGGCCGCGCCGTCCGTTGAAGATCTGCGCCATGTGCGCGTAGCCCGAGACGCCGCCCTGGCTGTGCGACGCTTCGAATACCTTGTGATACGAGAAGAAATCCTCAGCCGGGAGATGAATCGGCTTCTGCAGGTTGTGGTGGATCGTGTGGCCGCGCTCCGTGGTTCGCGGATCTTCCTGGCCCGACGCGATGAGATGGCCGTCGCGGAAATACTGGCCCGCTTTGCCCCACGCCGGCTGACGGTAGTGGGTGGTGACGATATTGCCCATCTCGAGCAGGTTGCCGACGTGGACATCCTCCGCGGTCACTTGTCCCCACACCGCCACGTCCTGCGTCTGCTCGCGCATGAGATGCAGATGCGTGTCGCCTGAGTACCAGCCGCGCGACGGCTGGTTGATGTAGCGCTCGAGGGGGATCGTGACGCGTTCAGTCTGGCCCGGCTTCACATCGACTGTGCGCTTGAAGACGCGATACTCGGGCCCTTTCGTGGCGACGAGCTCGTAGGTGCCGGCCGGTACCTGGCTCTCGTAGCTGCCGGTCGTGTAGAACGCCTGCCGCTGCGGCGAGGGCCAGATGAGACGCGGCGCAATCCACAACAGACGCGTTTCGTCGGCGTAGCGATGGATGAGCAGCGCCTGATCCGACGGCAGCGGCGTACGGCCGGTCGCGTCGTAGAGCCCGAGCCGCGCCGGCACGAGCTCGCCGCTCCGTGCGTCCTTCACCTCGATGTGGATGCGGCCGGTTGCGGCGGCCGGCTTCGTCGTGCTGCTGCGGCTAATCGCGATGTCGCAGAGCGCAATCCCGCCGCGCGCACCGACGGCGAAGTCGGTTTTCAGGATGCCGAGCCCCGCGAAGCGCGCGCGTTCGAGTCGCACGGTGGCCTTTCGCAGGGTGGCGCCCGGCTCGGGCGCGATCTCCTTCGAGATCGCGTAGCCGTCGCCGCCGTTCTTGTCCCACGCGACGACGAACGGCTGCGTGCGATCCGGCGCATACGTCACCTCGACGTCGACCGGCTCGTCGATGTCGAACGCGTAGCGATCGTCGACATCGAAGGCGAACAGGTCGCCGAAGACGCACGACTGGCCGCCGATCGTCACCATCTGCTCGGGCGCCTTGCTGCCGTTCAGGCCGAGCTCGGATCGATTGGCGCCGAGCGTGCGCGTAATGTGGTTTCGCGTCCACTTCAGGACGACGACCCGGCGCGCTTCGGTGCCGTGCGCGCGGAGCTGAATTGTTTCACCGGCGCAGAGGATGACGACGATCAGGAAGAGGGCCGCCGCTCGAGCGCAGTCGTTCGTGAATCTCATGCGCCTTCCGTATGCGTGTGGCGACGTGTGTAACACCGGATCGGTGCAGAGTCAACAGCACACAATCGTCGACACGATTGTCGGGCGCCACCAGTCGCTCCTTGGTGCTAGGATGCGCGAGCGTCTAGTCCTCCATGTCCAGTTCGTGCTTTCGGGCGTTCGCCGGATCGATCGTGATCGCGGTCTTCATGTCCATGGACATGCACGGAACCGCGATCGACGAGATGCTCGCGCGGCCGCATGTGCTCTTCCGCCACACGGCGCCCGGCGCGAACTTCGGAAAACTGAGCGTCGCACCGCTCGACCATCTCGAGACGAGGCTGGCGACTGCGCTCTCGTGCGAACGGCTGTCGTTCGCGCGCGACAAGGGACTGTGCCTGCGCGTCGAACGCGGCGTGTTCAACCGGTATGTTGCTGTTCTCGTCGACGGCCGCTTGAACGGCGGCGCATCGATCAAGCTGCAGGGCCTGCCGAGCCGCACGCGCGCCTCGGCCGACGGCCGCGTCGCCGCCGTGACCGTCTTCGTCGTCGGCGACAGCTACGCGGCGGATTTTTCGACGCGGACGACCCTCGTGGATCTGGCGAGCGGCGACGAGATCGGCGAGCTCGAGCAGTTCGCGACGTGGCGGAACGGCGCACGCTTCCGTGCCGTCGATTTCAACTTCTGGGGCGTGACGTTCGCCGCCGACGGCAACACGTTCTACGCCTCGCTTCGCACGGCGGGGACGACCTATCTCGTTCGCGGCGAGCTGGCCCTGCGCAAGCTGACCGTCCTGCGCGACAACGTGGAGTGCCCGTCGCTGTCGCCCGACAACCGGCTGCTCGCGTACAAGCGCCGCATCGGGCCGAGCCCCGACAGCTGGCGCATCCACGTCCTCGATCTCGCCACCGATCGCGAGCGCATGGTCGCCGCCGAGACGCGCTATATCGACGACCAGGTGGAGTGGCTCGACAACAGTCATCTGCTGTATGCGATCCCGCGCCGAACCACCGTGATCTCCGACGTCTGGGTCGCGCCGATCGACGACAGTGCGCCGGCGCGAATTTTTCTCTCCGAAGCCGAGTCGCCAATCGTGATTCGCTGACCAGGAGAACACCATGCCGATGATTCGCAGATTCCTGCTCGCCGCCATCGCCTTCACGTTGGCGCTCGCCGTCGGACGCGCGCAGGCGCCGCGACCTCAGCCGTCGGCGCCGGAAGCGCTCGACGCGATGGGGATTGTCGGCTACGCCGACCGGATGACGGCGCAGCCGGGAGATGCGATCACGTTCATGGTCAGCACCCGCGCGCCGCGCTACCGGGCCGACATCGTCCGGATCATTCACGGCGACACGAATCCGAAAGGGCCGGGCATGAAAGAGATGGTCATCGACACGCCGGCCAACAGCGAGTACGCGGGGAAGCATCAGCCGTTGCCGTTGGGATCGTACGTCTCGGTGCGCGATGATCCGGCGCTGCGCTTGCGCGGCAGCTTCACGTTGACCGCCTGGATTGCCGCGACGAGGCACGATCCGCTGGCGCCCGGCGGTCGGGCGCCAGACGGCGACCAGGGAATCCTCACGAAATGGTCTGGACGCGACGGGAGCGGCTACGGTCTGTTCATCGAGAACGACGGCCGCCTCGCGTTGTGGCTCGGCGTGCCGCGAGGACAAGTGGAGAAGGTACGCGCGCAGACGCCCGTGCGTCCGTGGGTGCCGTCGATCCCTGGGACCGGCACGTCGCCGCGCCCGCATCACGTCACGACCAACGCGTGGTATTTCGTCGCGGCCACGTACGACGCGTCGACCGGGCGTGCGACGCTCGTCCAGGAGCCGCTGACCGAGTTCTCGTTCGATCCCACACGATCGGTGACGGAGCGCGTCACGCCGGTAAAATCGCTCGCGACCAATACGGCGCCGTTTCTGATCGCCGCCTATTCCACGAGCGATGGCGGCAATGCCGGCACGCCTTCAGGGGTCGGCGGGCACTTCAACGGCAAGATCGACAACCCGCGGATCTACGGGCGCGTACTGACACGGACGGAGCTCGACGCAGTCAGGCAGGGACGCGGACCCACCGACGCGATCGCGTCCTGGGACTTCTCGCTCGACATCGCGACGAGCGCGATCACCGACACCTCGGCGCGCAAGCTGAACGGCGTCGCGATCAACATCCCCACGCGCGCGCTCACCGGCCACACGTGGACCGGCGTCGAGATGGACTTCAAGCACGCACGCGATCAGTACGGCGCGATCTACTTCCACGACGACGACCTCGAGGACGCGAAGTGGGAGGCGGGCTTCGAATTCAAGGTGCCGGCCGATTTGAAGAGCGGCGTCTACGCCGCACGGCTGCGGACCGAGTCGGCGGAAGACTACGTGCCGTTCTTCGTGCGGCCGAAGAAGGGCAGCGCGACGGCCCGGATTGCGTTCCTCGTGCCGACGTTCAGCTATCTCGCCTACGGCAGTACCGGCACAACCGGCATCAACATCCTGAGCAACTACTCGCACCACACCGACGGCAGCGGCATCGGCCACTCGTCGCGGCTGCGGCCGATCACGAACATGCGGCCGAAGATCACGACGCGGAATCCCTGGCAGTTCATGGAGGACACCTACATTGTCGACTGGCTCGAGGTGAAAGGCTTCACCGTCGACATCATCACCGATCAGGATCTGCACTTCGAGGGTGCGGCGCTCCTCGCGCCCTACAAAGTCATCCTCACCGGATCGCATCCCGAGTACTACTCGCAGCCGATGCTCGAGGGGCTGCACGCGTACCTCGAAAAGGGCGGGCGCGTCATGTACATGGGCGGCAATGGCTTCTACTGGGTGACGCCGATGGATCCGACGGGCCGATATATCGAGCTGAGGCGCCGCGACGGCACCGAGCACTGGCAGGGCGCGCCCGGCGAGTCGTATCACGCGCTCACCGGCGAGCCTGGCGGCCTCTGGCGCTTCCGCGGAATCCCGCCGCAACGCTACTTCGGCGTCGGCTTCACGGCGCAGGGCTTCGACAAGAGCTCGCCTTATAAAAGGATGCCGGGCAGCTTCGATCCGCGCGCGGCGTTCATCTTCGAGGGGATCGGCGCCGACGAGATCATCGGCGACTTCCCGTCGCTCGCACTCGGCGAAGGCGCGGCCGGACAGGAGCTCGACCGCGTCGACTACGCGCTCGGATCGCCGCCGCATACGCTCCTGCTCGCGCAGTCGTTCGGCCACTCCGACGCCTATCAGCACGTCGTCGAAGAGGTCAACACCTCGGACTCGAAGCAGGGCGGGACGGTCAACACGCTCGTGCACGCCGATCTCGCCTACCTGGAATACCCGAACGGCGGCGCCGTGTTCTCGACCGGCTCGATCGCGTGGTGCGGCAGCCTGTCGTACAACAACTACACGAACAATGTCTCGCGCATCACCGAGAACGTGCTGCGGCGCTTCGCGTCGGACGCACCGCTGCCGCCGCCGGCGCCGCGCGCGACGAGCCAGTCAGCGCGGTAGACTGAGCAGAGCAGCGGAGGATCTATGAAGGCGCTGGCGCTCGTTGGTGTCTCACTCGCCGTCGGGTTCCTTCCGGAAGCCGCTCTCCAGAAGCCGGCCGGATGCGACGCGCTGGCGAATGTGCAGTTCATCTGCGGCTTCGTCGGTCCCGAGGATCTCGTGGTCGTGCCGGGCAATCAATGGGTCATCGCCTCCGGCGATGCCGCGCCGGGGGCGATCACGTTGATCAATGTGCGGGACAAGGTTGCCACGCCGTTGTATCCGAGCCCCTCACTGCGGCAGCGACTCGACTCGAAGACGTACGATTCATGCCCCGGTCCGATCGATCCCGAGGAGAAAGACAAGTTCAGAGCGCACGGCTTGTTTCTGCGTCCCGGCCGAAACGCGGTCCACACGTTGTACGTCGTGCACCACGGCAACCGGGAATCGATCGAGGTGTTCGAGTTCGACGCGGGCGCAAAGCCGCCGGCGTTGACGTGGGTGGGCTGCGCCGTCGCCCCCGAGCCGATCGGTCTGAACTCGGTCGTCGCGCTCCCGGACGGCGGTTTCGCGACGACAAACTTTCAGCCGCGAGGGGCGGCGCGCGGACGCGCCAACATGCAGGCCGGCGAGAAAAACGGCGAGCTCTGGGAGTGGCATACGGCGAAGGGATGGCAGATCGTGCCGGGCAGCGAGGCATCCGGCGCGAACGGCATCGAGATCGCGAAGGACGGCAAGTGGTTCTACATGGCCGGCTGGGGCAGCCAGACGTTCATTCGATTCTCGCGCGGGCAGACACCGGTCAAGCGCGACGAGATTCCGGTCGGCTTCCGCCTCGACAACCTTCGGTGGGCGGGCGACGGCTCGCTCATCGGCGCCGGCCAGCAGATCCCGGAGCCAGGCGGGTTCGCGATGGCGATTTCACGCGTGATCAAGATCGATCCGAACACGCTGAAGGTCCAGGATCTCATTCGTTATCCGTACAACGACACGTTCAATTTCTCGACCGTGGCGATTCAGCTCGGCAAGGAAATCTGGGTTGGATCGGTGCGCGGCGACCGCGTCGCCCGGTTTCCGGTACCGTAGCGTGACCATACGACCGGCGGCCGAGGCCCAACGTCCAACAATGATCGAGGTGATCTACGGACCCTGATGAGATTCGGCCGGAACCGTGGGATGGAGAGCTGCATCAACCGGGTGACGATGCGTTGTTCGGGCGCCTCTCGCGCCGCCGTTCGGGTGCGACGTGGATCGTTGTGCTGCTCTTCCTCGCCGCCGCAGCGGTTGCCGCATACATCGCGTTCAGGTATCGCAGCGCGCAGCAAGCGACCACCGCACAAGCGCCGGCCCGGGCGCCCGCGTCCGATCGACCGCTTGGCGGCGAGGCGGCGCCGATCGTCGTTCCGCCGCTCGATCAAAGCGACGCCGTCGTCGCGGACCTGGTCCGCAAGCTCTCATCGCATCCGCAAGTCGCGGCGTGGCTCACGACCGAAGGGCTCATTCGCAACTTCACGGTCGTGGTGTTGACCATCGCCGAAGGCAAGACGCCGGCGAAGTCGTTGCGCCCGCTTCAGCCCCGCGGTCCGTTTCGCGTGGCGCCGCGCGACGGCGGGATCTACGTCGACGCGCGAAGCTACGAGCGGTACGCCCCGCTTGCCGCAGCGGTGGCGTCGATCGATGCGAATGGCAGCGCGTCGCTGTACGCCACGCTCAAGCCGCGCATCGAAGAGGCGTACCGCGATCTGGGAGAACGGAACACGTCGTTCGACGGCACGCTCGAACGCGCGATCGTGTCGCTGCTGGAGACGCCAGTGCGGGAAGGTCCGGTGCGCCTGCGGATGCACGGCATCGGCTACGCCTTCGCGAATCCGGCCGACGAAGAGCTGACGGCGGCGCAGAAACAGCTGCTGCGCATGGGCCCCGAGAACGCCCGCATCGTTCAGGCAAAGCTGCGCGAGATCGCCCTCGCGCTCGGCATACCGCCGCAGCGTCTTCCTCTTCCGCGGTAGACGTCCGAGTCCCGTCCCAATAGTTCAAGGCTCCGGATCTGTCAGTGAACCGTGTTGATGACAGTAGTCACGCACGGCTTCGCACGCTTGGATTATGCTCCTTGTGTCTTGACCGCAGCACTCTGGCGGGCCACGTGGTGATGATCGGGGACACGCTTGGCCAATACCGGATCGTCGAGAAGATCGGCGAGGGCGGCATGGGCGTGGTCTACCGGGCACAAGACACACGCTTGAACCGCGCGGTGGCGATCAAGATCCTTCGCTCTGACGTGGCGACGGACTCCGACCGCCTGGCGCGTTTCCAGCGTGAGGCGCTCCTGCTGGCGGCACTCAATCACCCGAATATCGCGGCTATATACGGTCTGGAAGAATACTCCGGCCAGGTCTTCCTGGTCCTGGAGCTTGTCGAAGGCGAGACCCTGGCGCATCGCATCGCGCGGGGCGCCCTCGCGACACGCGAGGTGATTGACATCGCGAGGCAGATTGCGCGTGCGATTGAGGAGGCGCACGACAAAGGCATCGTTCACCGAGACCTGAAGCCATCGAATGTGAAGGTCACGCCCGATGGTGTGATCAAGGTGCTCGACTTCGGACTGGCTAAGGCGTTGTCAGACGACGACTCGAAGCACGGTCCGAGCAGCGAGCAAGTGACTCGGGAATGGACCATTCTCGGCACTCCCGCGTATATGTCTCCGGAGCAGCGGCGTGGCCGGGCCGCGGACGCAACCGCGGATATCTGGGCCTTCGGCTGTGTGCTGTTCGAGATGCTCACCGGCGTCACGGCCTTCGGCGAATCGACACCCGCCGATGTGAGTGAGGCGGTGCTCCGCGGAGAAACGCCGTGGGCCGCGCTCGCGCCCGATGCTCCGGCGTCGCTGCGCGCACTCGTCAAGAGCTGCCTGGAGAGCAACCCCAGAAATCGTCTCCGTCACATACGGGACGCACGTCTGCTCCTCGACCCCACGACGACAGAGCACGATGTACCAGTCGCGGACATCACCCGAGGAGCATCTCGGCTGCCCGCATGGCTGTCACCAGTCGCGATCGTCAGTCTGATTGTGGTGGGGCTGCTGGTTGGTCTGGCGCTACCGCGCTGGCTCGCACCGACCGAGCCGGTCGCCGCAATCCGGCTGCCGACCGCTCCTCCGTTCGATCTCAGGCCCACGTTCGCATTCGGACCTTCTGTGGCCGTGTCGCCGGATGGCCGCGCGGTCGTTTACGCGCTCGCGACCGGCACGACCACGCTGCTCTATATCAAGCGCCTGGACGAGTTCGAGGCGCGGCCGATCGCCGGCACTCAGGGAGCGCGAAATCCTTTCTTCTCTCCGCTCGGCCAGTGGGTCGGCTTCTATGACGAAGTTCATCACAAGCTCAAGAAGGTCTCACTCGGCGGGGGCGAGCCAGTCGTCATCGCGGACAGCGACCTGCAGGGCGGCGCGGCGTGGGCGCCTGACGACACGATTCTGTTCGCGTCCTACCACGGTCTGGTGCGTGTGCCAGCTAACGGAGGAATTCCGCAGGCGGTGACCAAGGCCGAAGCAGGCCAGCATTGGTGGCCGACGCTGCTGCCGGGCGGCCGCATGGCGTTGTTCAGCAGGCTGCCGGCGCGTGGTTCATTCGACGACGCTGATATCGTCGCCGTCGCATTGAACGGCGGCAGCCCGAAGGTCATTCTCCAGTCAGCGTATTTTCCTCACTATGCGCCGACCGGTCACCTCATCTTCGTGCAGGGCGACTCGGTCCTCGCGGCGCCGTTCGATCCGAAATCCCTATCGGTGACAGGGGCGGCTGTCACGTTGCTCAAGGGCGTCTGGACCAGTTCGTGGACCGGCTACGCTGATTTTGCGTTCTCCGACACGGGAACGCTCGTCTACGTCTCCGGCGGTCCGAATCCAAACAAGGCAAGCCTGGTCTCGGTCGATCGCGCCGGCAACGTCACTCCGCTGATCGACGAGCGACGGGCGTATCGGGTCCCCCGAGTTTCTCCTGACGGACTGCAGGTGGCGGTCGCGCTCGTCGACCAGCAAGTCGACGTCTGGACGTACGACCTCTCACGAAAGACGCTCAACCGGCTGACCGACTCGCCCAGCTGGGATGCGTACCCGCTATGGCAGCCGGGCACGCGATGGGTGACGTTCTCGTCGACGCGAGATGGTCTGGCGAGCATCTACCGGCAGGATCTCCGGAGTGGAACGGTGGAGAAACTGGTGGCGGCGGAAAACCCGACATTTCCGGACTCGTGGTCGCCGGACGGGCGGCTGCTCGCATACCACGAGGAGAGTCCTCACACCGGGTTCGATATCTGGATCTACTCGATGGATTCTCACAGCAGCAAACTATTCTTGCAGACGCCGTACAACGAGTCGGGCGCCGAGTTCTCGCCGGATGGCCGCTTCATCGCGTATCAATCGGGTGAAGCCGGTGGCCAAACCGAGATTTACATACGGCCCTATCCCGAGGCGAATCCGCGGCGCAAAGTTTCCACAAACGGCGGGACCGCGCCGCGGTGGGGCTCCTACGGCAAGGAGCTCTTCTACAAGGTGGGCGGCAAACTCATGGCGTCGAGCATCGATAGGACGCCGGATCTCGTCGTCGGCACACCGCACGAACTCTTCAACGGTCCGTACGGCGCGTACGACGCGCTGCCGAGCGGCCAGTCGTTCGTCATGGTGAAGGAGATGGCCGACGGCGATCAGCCGACGCGGATCAACTTCGTCCTGAACTGGTTCGACGAACTGAAGCGCCTGACGTCTGCGAAGCGATGAAGCGTTAGAACAAGTGCAAGACCCGGGAGGCGAAAAAAGTCAGGATCGCGCCGACCAGCACCCCGATCCAGAACTCCTTTGAGGAAACGAGCTTCCTGAACTTCACCGGAAGACAGTCGCCGTTCATTGCCACCCTCCTCGATCTCCCATGAACACATCATGGCGGAAGGCCCGTAGTCTGGCCCCGGCGACGATCGCGCCGATTCCGTCGTCCAGAACGTTCCCAACCGACACGAATCGAGAAAACACACAGGGATGGGCATACCCATCGGAATCGACACAGAGCTTGCCGCTCCAGCATGCGCCGCAGAGTTCGCCGCGCGGCATGGTCGAGAGCGGCACGAACTGCTGCCCGCGCCCAACGCCTCGTACTCGATCGTTGTCGATGCGCTTGACACCGAGGCGCCGCAGAAACCTCTCTGTCTGCTTCAAATGCGCGGCGTTCTGTGGGAGCAGCACGATACCGGCCGCCATGCGCACCCTGCGGCTGGCCAGCTGGCGTATCCCCTCAACGGTCCGCTCGAAGCTGCCTCTATGACCCGTAATCTGGTCGTGAATCGCTGGATCGATTGAATAGAAAGAGAAAAAGACGAGCGCGCCCAGCTTCTTGAACGTCTGAATGAGATCTTCGCGAAGCAACGTCGCGTTGGTGAAGACTTCGCACTGCCTGAACCCCACCTGGGTCGCGTGTTCGAGCAGCGATTGCAAGTCAGGGTGGATTGTCGGCTCACCGCCGATGAACTGCAGCCGTCGACAACCAAGCGCGTGCGCTTGGTCGATGACGCGGCACCAGTCGGCGAATGTCATCCGCTCGGTGAGCGGGAGATCGGGGCCCGAGCTCGCGTAGCAATGTGCGCAGGTGAGATTGCAGCGGCGAGTGATTTCCAGCCAGAGGAACTCGAGGCCGTCCAGACAGCCGCATCTCACCCGCATTCTTTTCAGCGCGGTCAGGACCGGCGCTGCAGGCAGAAAAGCCATACGAAGACCGCCGTGTCCGATCGCCCCGTTGGTGGATGCCGTTTGGTGTGGTGGTGTGACGCTACCCGGCATGCCAGCGAATGTCAAACGGATTCGCCGCTAGCGTTGGCAGGATGCCAGTCGCGTCCGCAACTCTTCGATGTTGTGGGTCTCGATGCTTCGGCAAGGTGCACCGCGAAGGCGATCACAGAATCCATGTCGCCAACGTGCAGCGCGATCGCCTCGAGCTCGATCCGCGCTTCAATCTCGATTTCAATACGGCCTTTCCGACCGGACCGGCGCGGCCGCACGGAATGGCACTCAAGTAAGAACGACACGTCCAATCCGGTACGGCCCGTGCACCCTCTCGAGACGCCGACGGCTGCAACGAAAAAGCTCCAAAGACGCGGCCCAGGCGATGTCACTTTTGTGAGCGTGCCGCCAAATCTGTCGGGTGCAGGTTTGTGACACGTTCGATCTCGGGAGGGTCTTATGTTCGGTCTTGGAAGGTCGGCCGGCGTCCTCACGATCGTTCTGGCAGCGGCGGCACCGGCGTTGGCGCAGGAGCCTGCTCCGGCGGGACACGTCAAGATTTCGTCCGGGACCGCGTTCATCGTGCGGCAGAACACCACCATTGCGGCGCGGCCGGGAGACGCGGTCTACGCGACCGACGCGCTCCGGACCGGCGCCGACGGCAGCGTCGGCGTGACGCTGCAGGATGACACTCGCCTTTCAATCGGCCCGAGCAGCGAAGTCCGCCTCGAGCGCTACGTGTATGCGCCCGGTGAAGGCGGCTTCGGAATGGTTCTGAACTTCGTTCGTGGCATGGCGACCTACGTGTCGGGCCGCATGGCGAAGCTCGCGCCAAACTCCATCCGGCTCGAAACGCCGGCGGCGATCGTCGGCGTCCGCGGCACGACCGTCGCCGTCAAGGTCGATCCGTAGCGTCGCGCGCGACTGAAGAGCAGTGATGTCGACCGCAAGACCATCGGCCCTGTTAGTAGCGATTTCCCTCTTGCTGATGGCCGGATGCGGTCCCAAGCGTGTGGTGGTTGTGCAGCCGGCGCGGCCGACCACGCCGCCGACGTTGATCGTGCTGCTGCCGGATCCGGAGAGCGGCATCACCGGACGGATTCGCGTGACCGACGAATTTGGATCCGTCGACGTGGCCACGCCGCGCGCCGCCACGCGCGTCATGGCCAATGCCGCTCCCGGACCGATCAGTACGATGAGCGAAGCCGAAGTGAACCGGATATTCGGGCCGGCGCTCGCGGCGCTGCCGCCCCCGTCGCGACACTTCACGTTGCATTTCCGCTTCGAGTCCGACGTGCTCACCGCCGAATCGACCGCGCTCGTCCCGGAGGTTGTGAAGACCGTGAAGCAGTACGCAGTTCCAGAGGTCATTGTCGTCGGACACACTGACACGATGGGCGATGCCAAGACGAACCTCTCGCTCGGGCGGAAACGGGCGAGGACCGTCAGCGACATCCTGGTGAAGGCGGGCCTCGCGCCGACGATGATCGAAGTGACCTCGCACGGCGAAGGCGATCTGCTCGTCAAGACCGCCGACAACACTCCCGAGCCGCGCAACCGCCGCGTCGAGATCACGGTGAGGTAACCGCATCTTGCTGTTTGCGAAGGGCGCGTCACGACGCCGGCTCGTTTTCTGGTGGGGCGTCGTCCTCGTGCTGGTCACCGCACTGCTCAGCGTCATTCGACCGGCGTTTCTCGCGCGGCTGGATGATTCCGTCTACGACGTCCTGCTGCGAGCGACGCCAACGAGGGCGCCAGGCCAGAAGGTTGCCATTGTCGACGTCGACGATCGCAGCCTGTCATCGATCGGTCAGTGGCCGTGGCGGCGGGACGTCGTCGGCCGGTTGATCACGCACCTGCGGAAGACCGGTGTATCCGTGATCGCGCTGGACATCATCTTCGCCGAACCGGATCGCTTCGATCCGTCTTCTGCAGACGCCGAAGCACCAGCGGGTGGAACCGTGTCGCCGGATACGGCGCTCGCCGGCGTGCTTCGCGAGGGTCGCGTCATCCTCGGCTACGGGCTCACGTTCGACCCCGCGCCGCGGGCGCAAACAGTCTGCGCACTCCGTCCGATCGGCCTGCCGATCGTCCGGCCGCCCGACGAAACGACGCACGAACCGCTCTTCCGCGCGACAGGTGCTGTCTGCAACCTGCCGATCCTCGCCGAAGCGGCGAACGCTTCGGGTTTTCTCAACGCGGCTCCCGACGCCGATGGCATCCTCCGGCGCGTCCCGCTCGTCGCCGAGTTCGACGGTCGCCGATATCCGAGCCTCGCCCTCGCCGCGGTCGCGGCCACCACCGGCGCACGCGACATCGGACTGCGGGTCGCCAACGTGAACGCCTCCGCGCTGACGATCGACGACCGGAGCGTGCCGGTCGACGGCAAGGCGAATCTCTTGCTGCGCTATCGAGGGAAGAAGCACACGTTCCCGTATTTCTCGGCCGCGGATGTGTTGACGGATCAGATCCCCGACGGCGCGCTGCGCGGCAAGATCGTATTGGTCGGGACGACCGCGCTCGGGACTCGCGAGGTGGTGGCGACGCCGCTCGATACGCTGTTCGCCGGTGTGGAAGTGCAAGCCACCGTCGTCGACAACCTTCTGCAGCAGGACTTCATCAGTCGATCCGCGTTCGGGCCGACGTTCGAAACCCTGGTCGTGCTCCTTCTCGGGATTGCGATGGCGGTGCTGGTCGCACGAATCGGTATCACGTCCGGCATCGTCGGCGGCGCGGCGGCGGGTATCGCGGCGCTGTGGTGGGGAAGCGAGTGGCTGCTGTCGACGCGCGGCGTGTTCGTGTCGCCACTGTTCCCGACCATTGGCGTGGTGGCCGCGCATGCGGCGATGACGCTCGCGAAGTTCACGGTCGAGCGCAAGCGCGCAGACGTCGCCAGCCGCGAAAAGACGTCGGCGCAGCGTTTGATGGTGCAGGCGCTCCTCTCGTTGACCGAAGTCAGAGACGCCGAAACGGGCCGCCATTCACGCCGCACGCAGCGCTATGCCCGTCTGCTCGCAGAGGAGCTCGCGACGCAGCCCGACTTTCGCACCTATCTCACGCCCGAGCGGATCGATCTCCTCTCGAGTCTGGCGCCGCTGCACGACATCGGGAAAGTGGGCGTTCCCGATCGCGTCCTCAACAAGCCGGGTCCGCTGACGCCGGAGGAGCTCACGGAAATGCGCGCCCATCCGACGCTCGGCCGCGAGGTCATTCTCAGAGCCGAAGCGCGCGTCGGCGGCGTGCGCGACGATGCGACGCTCGCGATGGCGAAGGAGATCGTCTACACCCACCACGAGCGGTGGGATGGAACCGGGTATCCGCAGGGCCTGCGCGGCACTTCCATTCCCGTCGCCGGCCGCGTGATGGCGGTCGTCGACGTCTACGATGCCGCCTGCGCCCGGGACCTTTACGCCAAGTCACTCTCGCACGACGCGACAGTCGATTTGATCGTGCGCGGCAAAGGCACCCACTTCGACCCCGCCGTCGTCGACGCGTTCCTCAGCGTCGCGAGTCAGTTCAAGATCGCCTCAGCCATCGCCGACTGAGCGTCAGCGATTCGATGCCGACGTCCGCGTGCTCTGCGACGTCGCGAGATAGCCGTCGATGTCGCGCGTCGCCTCGTTGAGCGTCGCCTCGACCGCGTTGCGGCCGCGAAGGAGCTCGGTCTCGAGGAACCCGTAGGTGTCGGAATCCTTGGAGAGCGTCTTGAGCTCGCGCGCACGCGCGAGCAGCGGCAGCACCGGCACGTTCGCTGCCGGATCCTGATCGAAGCGTCCGGTCTTCGTGTACAGCCGCGAGTTCAGCCGGTGCGTCACCCGGACCAGCAGCTGATTGAGGCGCGTCCGCCCCTGCGCGTCCGATGGCCGTGGTGCGCCATCGAGCCGCGTCGCCGACGCGAGCAGCGTTGCCGCCGCCCGACTGGTCGACTGCAGATCGAGCGCGCCTCCGGCCGCCGTGGCGACTTCTTCGAGCGCTTTCTGAAACGACGTCGCGATCGGCGCGATGCGCAGCGGCAGATTCGGCAGCGTCGCCATTGAATAGAGCTGTGCGACGCGGTAGCGCGTGTCGAGCTCGAGGACCTTCGGATCGATCTTCTCCAGCGTGTCCTGCGCCGTGTGCCAGTAGCTGATGCGGCCGCCCGGCTCGAGATCCGGATGTCCGCGCGGCGGGCCGGGCACGCCGATCGAGAACTCAGGAATGCCGAGTCCCTGGAACGACGAGTCGCTGTCGCGCGTCGGCCGGAACAGGCCGCCGTTTCTGCCGCCGCGCGCCTCGGGCGGCGTCTTCGACGTGAGCATCTGTGCGAACTCGCGGCTGTACTCCGCGATCCCCGGCCACCCGCCGGCCGTGACCTGATCGACGAGCGATCCGCGGCGGCCCGGACCATCGAGGTTCGTATAGGCGACGCAGTGCGCGTCGAGGTCGGCCCAGAACCGATCGACGTACCACGTCGATCCCGCGTAGCGTCCGAACGAGTGTCCCGGCCACCACGCGAAGCGCACGCCGCGCTCGAGACGACCCTGCTGCGACTGAAGGACGCGCGCCATCTCGAGGATCGAGGCATCGCTGCCTGCCGTGTCGGTCATGCCCTTGTACCAGGCGTCGAGATGCGTCGCCACCATCACGAAGTCGGACGATTTGCCCGGCACGTCGGCCACGACGAGCGGCGCGGTCGCCCAGCCCTGCTCAACTTTGATCTTGAGGCGGACTCTCGGCGATGCGGCGAGCGCTGCCTTCAACCGATCGCCCTCCGATTTCTTGATGCCGATGATCGGGATGTTGGGAATGCGCGAGGCGCTCTCCGTCGTCGGCGATCCCCAGATCGTCGTCGCGATCATCTCGTGGACGATCTCGCCTTCCTCGATCTGAATCAGGCCCGCGACACCCGCGCGCTGCGCGGTGAGCGCGCGGTCGGGCGAGACGCCGCCCGACAGAATCGCGATCTTCCCGCGAACCTCCGCTCCAAGCGGTTGGTTGCCGGTGCGGTCGATCGTGTCGGCGGTCAGGCCTTCCTCAGCCGTCGACGCGCCGAACGCCGGGGCCACGCCGCGGATCGTCAGAGACGACGCGCCGGGGACGGAGACTTCAGCGAGTCCCGGCCAGCTCATATAGAGCCGCGCGTCGTGCTTCACGTGCTTCACGCCGTACTCGGTCAGCTTGCGCACCAGATAGTTCGCCGCCTGGCGCTCGCCTTCACGGCCCGACGTCCGGTCGATGTTGAAGGCGTCGAGGGTCTTCTGAATCTCGGCGATCGAGACGGCGCGCTGCACGACGTCGAGCTGCGGATCCTTCTGCGCGCGAAGCGAAGCGGCCGACGCGGTCAGGACGATCAGCGCCGCCGCGGTTGCGATCTTCCTCATGACGCACCTCCTCAAAAGCTGTATCGCGCGCCGAGCTGCACTTGCCGCGGCGGGTAGTAGCTGAGCGGAGATCCGAAAACAGCATTCGGCGTGCCGGGCACGGTGCCGTAGAGCGTATTCAGCGTTCTCCAGTTCTCGGTGTTGAACAGGTTGAAGGCCTCCACCTGCAGCTGGAGCTTGCCGGGGGTGAGCGGCAGGAAATAGCTGTAGCGAATGTCGAGCGAGTTCACCCACGGACCCTCGAACGAGTTGCGCGCCAGCGTCGGCGTCCGGTCGTTGAAGGAGCCATCGCCGTTCACGTCAACCGTCGGTCCGACTCTCGGATCGATTCTGAGGCCGGTGCGGATGCGATAGACCCACGAGAGCTGCATGTTCTTCGTGAAATCCTCGGAGCCGTTCACGGTCGCATTGAACGTTGGAACATCGCCGCTCGGACCGTAGTCGGCGTCCCAGAAGCGGTTGTCGTTCGGCAGCGTGCTGTAGTTCTCGGCTTGATCGAGCGCGCGGGCGACGGTCAGATTTCCGCCGAACCGGAGTCCGCCGCGCAGACGCCGTTGTGCCGACGCGACCAGCGCGGTGTAGCTCGCGTTGCTGCGGTACTGATACTGCAGGATCTGGCGGAACGTCGGATCCGCGCGCGCGAAACAGCAGGTGCCGTTCGGATCCGCCGCGTTGCCCCACACGAGATTCGTATCGTACGGATTCTCCTTGTGCCACGACTTCGTCGTGATTCCGCTGACGCTGACCGCCATGTTGGCGCCGATCGCGTGGTCGAGCGTGGTGATGAACTGCAGCGTCTCCGGCATGCGCAGCGGATCGGGCGTGATGTAGACGTTCCGCACGCTGACCGGCGCGTTGGACGGCAGCACGTCGCCGGGAATCGTATTCGGATACACCGGTGCGCCGGGTTGGCCGAAATTCCAGGTCGCCGAGACCTGCGGTCCGACGAACCTGTTGTTGTAGTACGTCGGCGTGATCGGATTCTCCCAGAGGCGATCGAACATCAATCCGCTCGCCACTTTGATGAGCGTCGTGCCTTTCCCCGATGCGTCGTACGACAGCGCGAGGCGCGGACCGAAGTTCGCCCACGAACTGCCGTAGTCCTCGCCTTGATATCCGGTGATGTCGTCGCCGTCCCAGCGAAGACCGTAGTTGACGGTCATCCGCTTGCCGGCCGTCCACGAATCCTGCGCGTAAGCCGACACGTAGGTATGGACGCGCGCCAGCCCGGGCGGCCCGAAGTTCTGCGTGTAGGTCGTGTAGCGTCCGGCGAGGAAGTTCGCCATCGACGAAAACGAGTAGCTCGCGCTCTGTGGACCCTGATAGCGCAGGTAGAGAAAGTGCACCGCCATGACGTCTGCGCCGACCTTGTAGTTGTGATTCCCTTTGAACATCGTCGTCGAGTACGTGCCCTGGACCGGCTTCGTGTACATGTCGAGCAGACTGTAGCCGCCGCCGAAATTGGCGGTGTTGGTGATGCTCACGCTCGGCGCGAGGCTCGATCTGAGCTGACCATCCGCCACGAGCGGCGGCCCGCCTTCGTTCCGATTGGTGTTGTAGAAGTTGCGCGGAATGTAGCCGACCCGCATGTCGTGCAGCAGGTTGCCGTCGCGCGCGATGCGCTGCCATTGAAACCAGAACGTGTTGTCGATGGAATCCCACAGTCCGGTGCGGCCGCGCGTCGCGAACGCCGACTGGAAGTTCGAAATCACGTCGTAAGTCATCGCGTAATTGAAGGTCAGGGTGTTGTTCTGGTTGCTGATGTGCGTCAGCTTCCCCATCGAAAACGTGTCCCTGAGGTATTGATCGATGTTGCCGATGTCTTCCGGCGGCAGACCGATGATCGCGCCGTTCGCCTGCGTGATGCCGTTGTTGAATGGTGATGTTTCCGTGGATCGATCCGCCGCGGCGAAGAAGAACGTCTTGTTGGCGACGATCCGGCCGCCGAAGGTTCCACCCCACTGCTCCCGATCGAACGCGGCCTTGGGCAGGCCCTGTTTCCTGGACAGGAACTCCTGCGAGTTGAGCTCCTTGTTTCGAAAGTAGCCATATCCCGAGCCGCTGAACGCGTTGCTGCCCGACTTGGTGACGGCGCTGACGATCCCGCCGACCGATCGCCCGAATTCCGCCGCGCCGCCGATCGTCGCGACCTGGAACTCGGCAATCGCGTCCTGGCTGTACTTCACTTTCGGAAAGGTGAACGACTCGTCGGTGTTCCACAGGCCATCGACGAGCAGCGCGCCATCCTTGTCGCGCGCGCCGGCGACCTTCAGCCCGATTCCCTGGCCGGTCGTGCGCTCGTCCTTGACGACCCCCGGCGTGAGGAGCGCGTAGTCGAGGAAGTTCCGCGAGATCGTCGGCAGCGTCTCGATCTGATCGCGCGAGATGACGGTCGAGAGATCCGTTTTCGCCGCCTCGATGATCGCCGCCTGTCCCGTGACCGTCAGCGATTCGCTGAGCGTCGACAGCTTCATCGTGATGTTCAGATCGACGGCGCCGCCGACCTGCAGTACGAGATCGTTGTGCACGAACTTCGCGAACCCTTCGAGCTCCGCCGTCACCGCGTACTTCCCCGGCGTCAATCCCGCAAACCGGTAGACGCCCTTGTCGTCGGTGACGATGGTGCGCGTCTGATTGGTGGCCGCGTTGGTGATCGTGACGAGGACACCCGGCATCACGCCACCGGTGTCATCGCCGACTCGGCCGGAGACGCTCGCCGTCGAAGTACCTCCCTGCGCCAGCGCGCGCTGCGGCGTGGCCAGTCCGACCGCAAGCGACACGCCCACCAGCCAGCAACATGATCGCTGTCGGGAAATCATCTGTGTCCTCCTGGTCTTGACGACCGAAGCGCCGCCTGATTACAGGAGACCGCGGTTCTCGAATGCCGTTCGGACCTGCCTCGCGACGGCGCGTCCGTAGAGACTGTCTGCGACCGCGACGGTCGTCGCGGCGAGATCGCGCATCGTCGTGCCCGGGAAGTCGAACTGCGCCTCGAGAATGATCGTGTCCGCCTTGATGTTGCCCACCGCCTGTCTGATGTCCCACAGCGCCCGCGACCAGATCTGACCGTCGTGGTGAACCTCGCCGTTCAGATTTCCTGGATAGTGCAGGTTCGTATCGACACGCCGAAGGCAGTGCGGCACTGACGCTGTGTATGAGACCGAGTCCCAGTCTGCCACGCATGCGGGATCGGGCGTCGGCGCGACCAGCGTGCTGACGGTGACCGCCCAGTAATCGCCAAATCCTTCGCTGATCGCACCGGCTTCTTCGGAACCGAACACGAAGCCCTGTGAGAAATGAATGGCGTGACCGTATTCGTGAAGGATGACTTCGGCATCTTCCGCATCGTCGACACCGCCTTTGCCGAACCGGAGCTCGTCCTTGTGTGTGGTGGCGAACGAGTTGTCGAGGCCCCACTGATTGATGCGGACGCGCTGCGATTTCATGTTGACCGGCCGCCGCGACGTGCCGAACCCAAGACTCTGGATGTATTTCTGCGCTTCGGTGATCCAGTAGTAGGCCATCACCTGTTCGAAGCGATCGTCGTCGCGGTGATACCGGAATTCGTTCGCCGGCGAGTAGGCGGGATCCCCGGTTTCGCTGACGACCTGCGCCCAGTCGCCGACGAGAAAACCGCTGCCATCCAGGTTCGTGAGCAAGACGTCGTGATACGCGGCGGCGAGCGCTGGATAGTCGGCGTCCTTCTGATCGGTGAGCGTCTCGTCTCCGAGATCGGCGACTGGATTTGGCAGAAACACCGTCCCGACGCCAAACGATGAACCCGCCGGCGGTTTACCGGCTGCGGAAACGAGGAACGACGACGCGACGATCGCGAACGACACACCTGCCAGCCAACAACAAACCGATCGCTGCCGGGGAATCATCTGTGTCCTCCTTTTCGTGGGAGACCGACGCGCGGTACGAGCGGAGGATTATACTTCGCGAAATCTCATGGCCTCTTTTGCGGTCGAAGAGTTCTGGGACGACCTCCTGGCGTTCATCGAGGGTACGGCCGGCGCGGGTTGCCGCAGGAGGGACTATGGTCTGTACGAAGACGATCTACCGGACGTCGAAGGCCGGGTGGACGATGTGTTCGATTCGTGCCGCTGACGCAGGCTCCCGTCCGGGCGTAGCGATTAGTGTCGCGTCACCACGACAGTCGCACGATAGTCGTCGTGTGCGATCGTGGCGCCTTCTTTCGGGTAAGGCTTGATGTCTTCGAGCCGGACGACCAGGCCGCTGATTTCCGCTTGGCGTTCGTAGCGGCCGTTGGTGTGCAGCGTGCGCTGCAGCGCCGCGGCTGGTGATTTTTCCAGTGTGAACGTGGCTGCCGCGTCGCCGGCCCACATGCACTGGACGCCGGTCGGGCAGCGCGAATCCTCGGTGACGCCTTCGAAGGTGATCCGCAATCCTTGAATCGTCACGACTTCCGACGGCTTCACGTCGAAGGGGCGTCCGAGTTCAGGTTCCGTTGCCGGCGCAAGCGCGCCGGCGATCACCAGGACAAGCGCAATTGAACGTGCAAACACTGTCGCGATCTTCCTGACCAAGTGTATACTCCCCGGCCGCCCCGAAGGATGGCTTGTCCCACCAGACCTCTGTGAACGAGATAGGCGCAGTCGTAGATCGAAAGGCCGTAGCGGGACGCGAGCTCCGACAACTTTGAAAACGCCAGCGACGCCATGTCGTGGTCGATCTTGATTGGCAGGTGTCGCAGCCAACTGAGAGCGGTTTGCCGCTCGTCTTCGCCCAGCTTCCGCCGCCGAACTTTCGCGGTGACATGACAAGTGACGGCTGGCTGGGATCGCTGGGATAAGATCCGGGCGTGCGCGAAACCCGGGTCGACCTCGAACAGCTGCTCGAAGATCTGTGCGACGCGTACACAGGACTTCCCGCGAGCCGGCGGAGCGGCCGGCGACGGACTCGGAAAACCGCGTGACCACCCGGGACAGGTGGACCAGCCTTCTCGACACTGACGTCCACATCTGGCGCATCCGTCTCGACGTGCGTGACGCCGCATTCGACCGTCTTCACAGCGTGATGTCGGAGCAGGAGCGCGAGCGGGCGCAGCGTTTTCGATTCGAGCGGCTGCAGCAGCAGTACACGATTGCGCACGGCGCGCTGCGTCTGATTCTCGGCCGCTATCTGTCGATCGCGCCGGATCGCTTACGGTTTGTGGAAGGGGCGCACGGAAAACCGGCGCTGGCCGAACCGGCGGCGACGATCCGTTTCAATGTCTCTCATTCGGAGGCGCTCGCGGTCATCGCCTTCGCAGACGGCCGCGATCTCGGCGTCGACATCGAAGCCATTCGTCCTGTTCCCGAGATGGACGAGATCGCGCAACGGTACTTCTCGGATCAGGAAGCGAACGATCTCATGCAGACCGCGCCCGATGCGCGCGAGCAGAACTTCTTTCGCATCTGGACGAGGAAGGAAGCGTTCATCAAGGCGATCGGCGACGGTTTGAGCTTCCCGCTCGACTCGTTCAGCGTGAGCTTTCATCCTGACGAGGAACCGCGTCTCCTCTCCGTGCGCGGCGACGTCGACGCGGCTCGCGCATGGCAACTGCACGCATTCGATCCAGCGCCAGGATTCACCGGTGCGCTCGCCTATCGCGGAAGCCGGGTTCATCCCCGGCTGTTCGCGCCACTCGACAGCGACGAGTTGGTGCGCGCTGTTGGCGCCGAGCCGGGTATTTTGAAGAATCAAGAATCGATCTGACACGCAGAAAAACCATCGGAAAACGCCGCGGCGACTGGCTGTGTGAGCCGTTTCGTCTCCCACCGGCGCGTGTGTGAGGCGTGCGCGGGACGATCGGGCGTGAAACGAAGCGACGACGGCCATCACCAACCAGAGTGTGAAAATCCCCCCGCAGGAGCAAGACGAATCCATGAAACTGCACCAGGCCTTGCCGCGTTTCTGTGTCATCTCCAGCAATCGGTTCGCTCGAAAGTATCTGTCGTACTTGCTCAGTAAGGACGGCGAGTTCTCGCCGGTGTCCGCCGACGAGCTCTCGGATCGAAATTCAGCTGTGGAGAATCCGGTGTTCGTGGTCGACTGCACGTTTCTGACGCTGCCGCTGACCGAGTTCATCAGCCGGATGAAAAGCAAGTTCACGACGGCCTGCTACGTCGTCGTCGACAAGGACAAGAGCGAGAGCGAGATTCGATTCCTGCTGTCGCAAGGCGTTCAGGGCTTCATTGCGGAGCACCAAATCGAAGAACTGCTGGCGCTCGCGGTCCGCACCGTGCTCGCCGGCGGATTGTGGATTCCCGAGAAGGTCCTGTTGTCACAGATGCGATCGCATGCCGCTCAATCCTCGATGCGTTCCAGGACGATCGACGTCAACGCGACCACTCAACGTGAAACCGAAGTGCTCGAGCTCGTCAGGCGCCGCCTGTCGAACAAGGAGATCGCGGAGCTGTTGCAGATCCGCGAGAGCACGGTCAAATACCACGTCTCCAATCTCTTCTCGAAGCTGCAGGTGACGAGCCGCTACGAGCTCGCGCAATCGCAGAGCAATGGCATGCTCGAGCCGCTCGCCCAGCTGATCTAAGGAACACAAACGACACAAAGGACACAAAGGACACAGAGAACACAAAGAAGGGTCGCTAACCCATCTTTGTGCCCTTTGTGCCCTTTGTGCCCTTTGTGTCCTTTGTGTCGATCGCGTTCGCGCACGCGCGGACGGTCGGGTGGTTGAAGATCACCCGCAGCGGCACCTTGAGGTTGAAGGTCTCGTGCATGCGTGACGCGAGCTGCATCGCCAGCAGCGAGTGGCCGCCGAGCTCGAAGAAGTTTTCCTCGACGCCGATCTCGGACCTGCCGAGCACGTCTTGCCACAGACTCGCCAACCGCTCCTCGGTCGGCGTTCCGGGCGCGACATACGATGCCGACCGCGCCGCGTCCGGCGCCGGCAGTCTTCGCCGATCCACTTTGCCGTTGGCGTTCAACGGCATGTCGGCGAGCGGCACGATCGCCGACGGCAGCATGTAGTCGGGCAGCGTCCGCTGGAGATGCGGTCGCAGTGCGGCGACCGCGCTTTCGTCTGTCCCCGGTTTCAGCACGACATACGCGACCAGCCGCTTGTCTCCCGGGGCCGTCTCGGACACGACGACGATCGCCTGCGCGACCGCGCGGTGGCCACAGAGCACCGTTTCGATTTCACCAAGCTCGATGCGGTGGCCGCGAATCTTCACCTGATGATCGATGCGCCCGAGATATTCGATCTGTCCGTTCGCATCCCATCGTCCCAGGTCGCCGGTGCGATAGAGCCTCGCGCCAGATTCGCCGCTCAGTCCGTCCGGGATGAAGCGCTCCGCCGTGAGATCGGGCCGATCCCAATAGCCGTGCGCGAGCGCGATGCCGCCAATCCAGACTTCGCCGGGCGCACCGACGGGAACCGGACTGCCCAGCGAATCGACGACGTACGCGCGCGTGCCGCTGATCGGCCGTCCAATCGGCGGCTGCGATGGCCACGACTCGGGCGCGCCCCTCAGCGTGAACCCGGTGACGACGTGCGCTTCCGAAGGTCCGTATTGGTTGTGCAGCGAGCATCCAGTTCGTTCGCACAGCGCACGCACCGGATGAGTGACCTGCAGCTGCTCGCCGGCGGTGATCAGTTCCTTCAACTCGGGCACCGGCAGGTTGCGCGCGCACAGTTCGCGCGCCAGCAGATCGAGCACGACCACCGGGACGAACAGTTGCTGGACACGTGCGTCCGAGACGAGCGTCGCAAGACGCGAGATATCCCGGCGTGTCTCCTCGTCGGTCATCACAACGGTCCCGCCAGAGCAGAGCGCGGAAAATATCTCGAGCGTCGCGACGTCGAAGCAGATCGATGCAAACTGCAGAATGCGCACCGATCGCGCGAGCCCCGACCAGTACCAGTGGAGCAGGTTGACCAGCGCGCGATGCGGCAGCGCAACGCCCTTCGGCCGGCCGGTGGAACCCGACGTGTAGATCAAATAGAGCAGGTCGTCCGGATCGGTGAGGCGGCTGACGTTGTCCCGGGGTTCCCGAGCAATCGCCGGCCAGTCAGCATCGAGATAGACGGCCGGCAGATCGTCGTCGCCGACGATTGTCGGGAGACTCCGCTGAGTCACGAGCACCGCCGCGCGCGCGTCGGCGAGCGTGAATCGCTGCCGATCGCCGGGATGTTCCGGATCGATTGGCACGTACGCGGCGCCGGCCTTCAAAGCCGCGACCACCGCAACCACCAACCCGATCGAGCGTTCCAGACGAATGGCCACGCGCGAGCCGTCGCCGGCAAACCTGCCCAGGTATCGCGCGAGCTGGTTCGCGCGCTCGTTCAGTTCACGATAGGTGAGGCTGTTGCCGCCGAAGACGACGGCGGTGGCCTCGGGCGTGAGCGCGGCCTGCTCCTCGAACAGTTCGTGAACCGCGCGACGGTCGTCGGCCGCCGCTCCAGTTTCGATCCAGCTGGCGCGAACGCGCGTGCGATCGGCGTGAGGCGACAGCTCGATGTCGGCAATGCGCACATCCGGCTGCGCCGCAACCTGCTCGATGACGCGCACCAGGTCGCCGGCCATGTTCGCCATCGCCGGCTCGTCGAACAAGTCGGTGCTGTACTCGAAATCGGCAATCCATCCCGATTCGCGCTCGGTCACGAACAGCGCGATATCGAGCTTCGCCGTTCCGGTATAGAGCTCCGTGCATTCGATGGCGAGTCCCGGCAGATCCCAGGCCTCAGGCGCGTGCTGCACGACGAGCGACGCCGAGAACAACGTCGCGCGGCTCAAGTCGCGATCGGGCAGCAGTTCGCGGACGACGCGATCGAACGGCACATCCTGGTTCGAATACGCGTCGTGCGTCACGTTCTTCACGTGCCGCAACAGCTCGCGGAAGGATCGGTTCCCGGTCAGGTCCGTCCTCAGCACGATGGTATTGAGGAAGAACCCGAACAGGCCTTCGAGCTCGGCGCGATTGCGGACCGAAGTCGGCGTCCCGACGACGAGATCCGTCTGTCCGGAGTAGCGATGGAGCAGCACGTTGAACGCCGCGAGCACCGCGGCGAAGAGTGTCGCTTCCTCGGCAACCCTGACGCTCTTGAATGCCTCCGCGACCGCCTCGGGGATCTCGAATCGGTAGGTCGCACCACGCTGGCTTTGAACCGGCGGCCGCTCGTGCACCGTCGGCAGATCGAGCTTCGGCGCGTCAGCGAGCCGCTTCCTCCAGTAGGCAAGCTGGTGGCGCTGACGCTCGCTGTCGACGCGCTCGCGCTGCCATCTGGCATAGTCGGCGTATTGAACTGGCAAATCGGGAAGCTGCGGTTCACGGCCCTCGAGGAAGCTCCGGTAGAAGATGCCAATTTCTCTCGACCAGACATCCATCGACCACGCGTCGCCGATCGCGTGATGCACGGTCATCGCGAGGATGTGCGCGCGTTCGCTCAGGCGGATCACCAGCGCGCGGAACAGCGGTCCACGTTCCAGATCGAACGGCTTGCGTGATTGTTCGCGAATCAGCCGCTGTGCCTCGTCCTCGCCGGCGGCCTCCACGATCGGCAGCCGGTACTCCGGCGGCTCGTCGATGAAGCGTTCGGGCTCGCCGCGCATCGCGTACCGGGTCCGCAGGGTTTCGTGGCGCGCGATCATCGCGGCGATCGCGCGCTCGAGCGCCGCGTGATTCAACTCACCCTGCATGCGCGCGGCGTAGGCCATGTTGAACTTCCAGCTGTCGGCGTCGAGTTGCTGCAGGAGAAAGATCCCCTGCTCTCCAGACGACAGCGGCATCGCACCCTCGTGCGTGCGTCGAACGATCGGCTTCGAGTCTTCCGTGTGGCCGTCGGCAATCGACGCTGCGAGATCGCGCAGGACCGGCTGCTCGAGGACGCGCCGGAGCGGCAACTCGATGCCGAATGCCTCTCGCACGCGAGAGACCATGCGCATGGCCAGCAGCGAATGGCCGCCGAGCTCGAAGAAATTGTCGTCCGCACTCACGCGTCCGATGCCCAGCACGTCCAGCCAGATGGCGGCGAGCCGTTCTTCGGCCGAGGTGCCCGGCGCCCGAAACGCTCGTTCGATCGCGACCTCCGGCGGTGCCGGGAGCTTTCGCCGATCGATCTTGCCGTTCGGCGTCAGCGGCATGTCGTCGAGCCGCACGATGAACGACGGAACCATGTACGCCGGAAGCTTTCGCGCCAAGTACGTTCGCAGTTCCGACACCGCGGCGTCGCCGCCGTCGCTCTTGAAGACGACGTAGGCGGCGAGGCGTTTGTCCCCAGAGGGCTCCTCACGTGCGATGACGACCGCTGATGCGACCGATTCGTGACGCTTGAGCACGCTCTCGATTTCGCCGAGCTCGATACGATGGCCGCGGATCTTCACCTGGTGATCGAGACGGCCCAGATATTCGATGTCGCCGGTCGCCGTCCAGCGCCCGAGGTCGCCGGTGCGATACATCCGCGCACCTGGCTCGCGGCTGAATCCGTCGGGAACAAAACGCTCAGCGGTCAGCTCCGGACGATCCCAGTACCCGCGCGCGAGGCCTGCGCCGGCGATGCAGATTTCACCCGGGACGCCTTGCGGTGCCGGCATGCCGCACGCGTCGAGGATGAACACGCGACTGTTGCTGACCGCCTTCCCAATCAGCGGCGGCGTGCCCGGCTCGACAGCCGTGAACGTGCTGTAAGTCGTGTCTTCACTCGGACCGTACAGGTTGAACATCGCGTGGAGACCGTCAGCGCGCGCAAACGTTTCCTCGACGAGCACGGCCGGCAATGCCTCGCCGGCGACGTTCACGATCCGCACGTCGGATGGCAGGCGCCTCGACGCCACGAGCTCGCGCAGCGCCGACGGTACCGTGTTGATGAGCGTCACACCGCCGGTGTGTGCGCTCTGGCCCCACTCGAGGATGTTCTGGACCACTCGAACCGAGCCGCCGCAGCTCAGTGGAACGAATATCTCGTAGACCGAAAGGTCGAAACAGATTGACGTGCTCGCGAGCACGCACGACAGTGCGTCCGCCGGGAACACCTCCTGCGCCCACGCGATCATCTCCACCGCGCTCTGGTGCTCGATCATCACGCCCTTCGGCCGGCCGGTCGAGCCGGAGGTGTAGATGAAGTACGCGAGATCGCGCGGTGTGACGATGCCAGGGAGATCGGTGTTGAACGCGATGTCCGCTGCCCAGATGGCCTGCGGTTCGACGATCCGTCCCGAGTAGTCAATCAGACGATCGCGAAGGCGCTCCTCGGTGATCACGCACGCAGGCCGGCAATCGTCGAGAACAGTGCGAAGGCGTTCGGCCGGGTACGCCGGATCGAGCGGGACGTAGGCACCTCCGGCCTTCAGCACTCCGTACAGCGCGGCGATCATCGAGGCGGATCGCTCCATCAGCACGCCGACCGCCGCGCCGCGGTCGACGCCGTGCTGCCGCAGTTCCCACGCCACCTGATTGGCGCGGCGGTTCAGATCCCGGTACGTCATCCGCTCGGCACCACAGAGGATTGCGATGGCATCCGGAGTCCGCGCCGCCTGTTCCTCGAAAAGTTCATGCATGCCGCGCGTCTCGTTGCGAGGCCGGCGCGTGTCGTTCCACTCGACCAGGATCTGCTTTCGCTCGTCGGGCCGCAGCAGGTCGATGTCGCTGAGCCGCACGTCTGGATTGGCGGCGACGCGGCCGAGGATCCGGACGAAGTGGCCGGCCATCCTCGCGATCGCCGGCTCGTCGAAGATGTCGGTGCTGTAGTGCAGATCGACCGCCCAGCCAGATGCGGCTTCAGAGATCGTCAACGTCAGATCGCAGATCGCCTTGTCGCCATCGAGCGGCGCGCTGCCGCTCTGGACGGCGAGCGCCGCCTGGAACAACGACGGATCTCCCGGACGCCGATCCGGCTGAAGGCGTTCGACGATGCGCGCGAAGGGCACATCACGGTGCGCCTCCGCTTCGACGACGACGTCGAACGCGCGCTGCATCAATTCACGGAACGTCGGATCGCCGGCGACGTCGGTTCTGAACACCAGCGTCTCGCCGGGCGTGCCGACGAGGATGTCGGTCTGTCCGCTGTAGCGGTAGAGAAGGACGAGGTAGGCGGCAAGCACGCCGACGAACAACGTGGCGTGTTCATCGGCCGCGAGCTGACGCAAACGATCCGCGATATCGCCGCGAACCTGAAATCGATACGACGCCCGTGCGTCAGTCCGCTCCGCGGTTCGCGGCCCGACGCTCGGCAAGGCGAGCGCAGGCGCATCCTTCAGGCGCTGAAGCCAGTACTCAATCATGTGAAACCTGCTACTGAACGGCTCGGAGAAATGGAAATGCCGACGTCGCGAGGGAGACGCGCGCTCGCGACGCGTTCTCGAAATCCGGAGTCGCGCCGCACTGCTCGAAGACCTCGCGAAACGTCAGGCGTCCGTCGCTGAGATCGAGCACGTGCCGGTAGAGACCGGTGGCTGGCATGCCGGCATACGGTATTTGCTTCGCGCTCAGCCGGTACTCGCCGTTGTCCTGGAGGATGTAGCAGCGCTGCGTGCTCTCGGTGCGCCGGAATCGGCGATCGAGAAATTCGTCGACGATCTGCGGCTCCGATTTGATCGGCCGTCCTGAATCGGCGCGCTGGAGATAGAACCACAGCATCGGCGACTGTTCCGCCATCAGCAGATTCGAGATCTGCCAGCGCGTCAGATCCGGCAGCGCGTCGTAGCGCGCCTGCAGATCGCGATCGGCCCAGCGCATGTTCCAGAACACGCGATCGTCGGCCTTGTCCCACTCCGACACGTGATAGGTGACGATCTCGAGGCCGCAGGCGCGGACCAGCTCGTTCAACGATTCAACGGTGTAACTGTGCTCGACCGGCTGCAGCAGCGAGTCCGCGATCCTGGCGTCGGGCTGGCCTTGAAACTGTGCGACGTGCTTCGCGGCATCGCTCTCGTTCGGCAGCGCGCCGATCACGTGATTGAGCAGGCGCATCTGCGCCTCCCAGCCGCCGTCGAACGTGCCGCCGGTGAGCAGGCGCACCGCCTTCTGCACCGCCGCGTTCATCACGCGATGAAACCGGTTGTAGACCATCAGCTCCATCACACCGCCGGGCTTCAGTGCGCGGGCCAGCTTCCACAGCGTCGCCTGCGGATCGGAGTTGTGATGGATGACGCCGGTGCAGACGATGATGTCGAATGCGCCGTCGTACGGAACGGTATTGAGCGACTCGTTCCGGAGCTCCGCGTTGCGCAGACCCATCGACCGCAGCGTCGACGCGCACAGATCGAGCGACGGCTTCGAGAGGTCGGAGCCGACGATCGTCGCGAGCGGAAAGTGCAGGGCGGTGTGCACCGCCTGATTCGTGCCGCAGCCGGCGACCCAGATTTTCGGCCGCTTCGGGATCAGCGTCCCGTCCCAGTCGCCCAGATTCTGGCCGAGCATCGCGCTCGCCATCGCGCCGTGCGACGGGTAGAGAAAATTCGTCGGCCGCCACGGGTACGGGAAGTGTCCGTAGAACTCGGCGTTGATCGCGTCAACCGTCGACGCGTCTCCGACGAGATACAGATTCTCCTCGTCGCTGACCGCTCCGGGGCCGATCGTTCGACGCGTGTCCGCCCCAGCGGTTGATTGATCGACTGTCTCCACGAGCATCGTTACTGGCGCCTTGTCATCGCTCATCCAGGCTTGTCGAAGGATGAGCGCTCTGGTTCGACAGGCTCACCATGAGCGGGTTCGACAGGCTCACCATGAGCGCGTGATCCACTATTTCGTCGTGAGCGTGACGTTGCCGTTGATCGTGCTGATCGTCACGCGGTTCGTGCCCGCGCCGACGCGGCCGTTCGCGTAGATGTATTGGCGCGGCGTCCCGTGCTTCTTGTCCCAGTTGTCGCTCTTCACCTGACGCAGACCGAAGTCGTCGATCACATGAAACGCCGTCTCCTGGTTGTCCGTGTAGGCGAGCGTGACGTCCACGGTCATCGGAAAGTCCTTCGGGACGACCAGCGTGATCTCGCCCTGGTTCGACGACAGGTTGATGTCGCGCGGCGCGCCCGACGTTCCGACGATGTGGGCGACGATGTCGCCGGACATCGTTTTTGCGTGAACGGAGCCGCTGGCGGCGTCGACGTCGATGTTGCCGCCCATGGTCTCGAGCTTCGCGAAGCTGTCCACCCGGCCGATGTGGATGTCTCCACCCATCGTCACCAGATCGGCGCCGCGCGGCGCGCCGTCCACGTCGATGTCGCCGCCGGCTTTCACGATCGTCAGCGGCTTGTCGTCTCGACGGAAAAAAGAAGTGACCGGCGTCGCCAGCGCGACGACGAGCACCGAGATCGCGGCGACGATCGACTTGAAGATCACTCCCGAGCTGCGAGTCGTTGGTTCTGGTGTCACGAAAATGTCCTTTCAGCGTTCCCTGAGAATCGAACTGGGCTGCAGGCGCGCGGCGCGGCTCGCCGGAAACCACGAGGCCGCAAGGACGACGAATCCGAGCAGCAGGGCGATGGCCGCGAAGGTCAGCGGATCGATGCCGTTCACGCCTTGAAACGTGCGCTGCAGCACGTGTCCCGCACCGAGCGCGAGCACGAGGCCGACCACGGCGCCGACGACGCTCAAACGGAAACCGCGGCCGAGAACCAGTCCGAGCACGTCCCTGGGCGCGGCGCCGAGCGCCATGCGAATGCCGATCTCGGCTTGACGCTGCGCCACCGCTTGCGCGGCCACGCCGTAGACGCCAACCGCGGCGAGCGCGAGCGCGAGAATGCCGGCGGCGCCGAGCAGCGCCGCGATCGCTTCGAAGCCGAACATCGACGACTGCACTTGCTGATCGAGGGTCTGCACGTCGAGCAGGGCGAGCCGCGGATCGAGCCGCTGAATCAGCGTCTGCACCGGCTCACGAAACGAGGCCGGCGAACCCGGGCCGCGAACGAGCAGCGTCACCTGCGGCTGGTAATTCTGCAGATACGGAAGGTAGACGAACGGTTGCGGCGACTCCGACAGCGACAAGTACTTCGAATCGCGGGCGACGCCGACGACGACCTGCCATTCGCCGGCCGCGGAGATCTTGTGTCCGATCGGATTTCGTCCCGGCCAGAACCGCCGTGCAAACGTTTCGTTGACGATCGCGACGCGCTGAGCGCCGGCGTCGTCCTTGATGCCGAAGTCGCGTCCCTCGGCGAGCGGGATCTGGAGGCTCTGCAGGTAGCCCGGCCCGACGAAGTTGTGATGGAAGATCATGTTCTCGTCGAGACGCGCGTCGTAGCCTTCGACCGCCACGCCGGTTGACGGCGCCGCCGGACCCGAGAGCGGCGTCTGCCACGCGACGCTCGCTGCGGTCACACCGGCGGTCGAGCCGAGATCTGCGAGCAACTGATTGACAAACTTCGCGCCGCTCGCGTTGTCGTAGCCGGCCGCCTTGAGGTCGAGACCGGCGAGCAGCACGTGATGCGACTCGAAGCCGGGGTTCACGTCGCGAAAACGAAACACGGTGCGCACGATCAGCCCGGCGCTCAGCAGGAGCAGGAGCGACACGGCGATCTGCGTGACGAGGATCGAGTTGCCGGTCCAGTTCCGGCGCGAGACCTGGAATCCCGTTTCCGATCGCAGAATCGACAACAGGTTCACCCGCGAGACGCGGAGCGCGGGCACGAGTCCCATCAACATGCCGACGATGGTTGCGAGCACGAGCGAGAACAGGAACACGGGAGTGTCGAGGCCGGTGTTCAAGGAGATCGGATAGCCCATCGGCACCGGCGGCGCCTCGAGCAGACGCGTCGCCCACACCGCGGTCAGCAGTCCAAGCGCCCCGCCGAGCAGGCTCACGACGAGGCTGCCGGCGAGCAGTTGCCGAACGAGACGGCCTCGACCGGCTCCGAGCGCGAGCCGCACTGCAATCTCGCCGGTGCGCCGGCTCGCCAGCGCGAGCAGCACGTTGGCGACATTCGCGCAGGCCACGAGCAGCACGAGTGCGCCGACGACGACCAGCATCGAGACCGCCGGCAGCAAGTACGACTGCGTGCCGAACGGCGATCGCCAGAGCGGGAACAGCGCCGCCCGCTCGGTGATCTGATCGTTCGGATACGTCTTCAGCAGCTGCGCACCGAGCACCGCCATCGACGCCTGCGCCTGCGCGAACGACGTGCCCGGCTTCAGGCGTCCCTGCGCGACGAGCCACTGCGTGTCGCGCTGCTCGAGGATGCTGCCCGGTCCAGCCTCGAACGAGTACGCCTGCGCCTGCATCGACAGCGGCACGAAGAGGTCGAACGACAAGCCGACGATCGAGCCTTTGAAATGTTCTTCGGCGACGCCGACGATTGAAAACGGATAGCCGCTCAACAGAACCTTGCGGCCGACGACGTTCGGATCGGCATGGAAGACGTCGTGCCAGAGCTCGAAGCCGATCACGACGACCGGCGACGCGCCGGGCGCGGCGTCGTCGCTCGGAAGAATCGGCCGGCCGAGAATGGTTTTCACGCCGAGCGTCTCGAAGTAGTTGCCGCTGACGAGCTCGCCCCACTGGCGGCGCGCCGGGCCGCCGTTCTCGCTGAAACTGAGCGGCGCAATCGCCGACGCTTCGAGCGACGCGAACACCGTGTTCATGTTCCGCAGATCGCGATAGTTCGGATAGGAGAGCGTGATCACTTCGCCGGTGTGGGTGCGGCTGCCGATGACGACGAGGTTCTCGGCCTGGCGCACCGCCGGCAGCGGCCTGATGATCAGCGCTTTGATCAGACTGAAGACCGCCGTATTCGCGCCGATGCCGAGGCTCAACGTCAGCGCCGCGATGCCGACCGTCAGCGGCGACTTCAGGAGAACCCGCATCTCAAAACGAATGTCCTGCCACAGTGCACTCATGATTTTCTTTCAGCGCGATTCAACATCCCGGTAACGCAGCCCTTCAGGGCTGCCGGGCGGCCCTGCGCTCAACGTCGCAGCGCGATCGCAGTGTCCCACGTCTTCGCGCGGAGCGGATCCGACCAAAAGGAGAGTAGCGCCTCAACCTGTGGATGGTTGTGAGTTCCCGCCGATGTTTCTAGATTCACTATGGACATCGACATGGACTTTCTTTTTTCCAAACGTACGCGCGTCTTCTTGATCATCTGGCTGGGCCAGTTCCTTTCGATCATCGGATCCGGCATGACCTCGTTCGTGCTCGGCATCTGGGTGTACCAGCGGCACTCGTCGACCGGACAGTTCTCGACGGTCGTACTCGCGGCGTCGCTGCCCGGGATCCTCATGGGTCCTTTCGCAGGCGCTCTTGTCGACAAGTGGGACAAACGGCGGACGATGATCCTCGCCGTGCTGGGTCAGGCGGCGGCGACGCTGGTGTTGTCGGCGCTCTTTGCCACCAATCGCATCGAGTCGTACTGGCAGGTCTACCCGGCCATCATCCTCATCGCCGTGTGCGGCGCGTTTCAGTGGCCGGCGCTGTCGGCGGCGTGCGCGGTGCTCGTGCCGAAGGAGCACTACAGCCAGGCCGGCGCGCTCTGGCAGCTGAATCAGGCCGCGGTGATGATCGCCTCGCCGATGATCGCGGCGGCGCTCCTGCCGATCGCGAGGATCGAAGGCATCGTGCTCTTCGACGCGGTGACGTACGCGTTCGCGCTCGGCTCGCTCTTCTTCGTGCGCATCCCGAATCCCGCGCCGACAACCGAGAGCGAAGACGCGGACGCCGGCGGCGGCACGGCGATCGCGTTTCTCCGTCAGGTCGCAGAAGGCTGGCGCTACATCAGATTGCGGCCGGCGCTGCTGCAGCTTCTCGCCTACATGCTCTTCTTCAACATCGTGCTCGACATGGTCCAGATCGTGGTCATGCCGCTCGCCGTCAAGGACGGAACAGCGACGCGGCTGGCGTCGATCATGGCGAGCAGCGCGGTCGGCATGGTCGTGGGCAGCGTGATCATGGCGGTCTGGAGCGGTCCTCGGAAAAAGATCGGCGGCGTCCTGCTGAGCGGCACGCTGCTCGGCGCGGCGCTGGCGGCGGCGGGACCGCAGCAGAATCCGCTCTGGCTTGCCGCAGCGTTCTTCTTCTTCGCGATGTGCATCCCGTCCGGGATGAGCAGCGCCGGCGCGATCTGGCTCAGCAAGACCGCGCACGATGTGCTCGGCCGCGTCACCGCCACGACGACGACGATGACGCAGCTGTGCTTTCCGGTGGCGTGCGTGATCGCGCCGTTCCTGACCGACCGTGTCTTCGTGCCGCTGCTCGTGCCCGATGGCACGCTCGCGTCGACCGTCGTCGGCGCGCTGTTCGGCACCGGTCCGCAGCGCGGCGTCGGTCTGCTGTTGACGGCGATGGGCCTGACGACCATCGCGCTGTCAGTCATTGCCTGGGCAAGTCCGCGCCTTCGCCGCATCGAAGACGAACTGCCTGAAATGTCCACTCCGCCGATTGACATGTCTGTACCTGAGGCGTCGGCGGCGCCCAGGCTCGTCCTGGCCAGCCAAGCGGTGGCCGTAGGAGAAAACAAGTGAGCGCTTCGAACGAAACGGAAGACAAGACCATCTACAAAGCCGTCGTCAATCACGAGGAGCAGTATTCGATCTGGCCAGCCCACAAGCCGAATCCGGCCGGCTGGCGCGATGCCGGCAAGACCGGCTTGAAGGACGAGTGCCTCGCCTTCATCAAAGAGGTGTGGACCGACATGCGTCCGCTCAGCCTCCGCATCAAGATGGCGGCGCGCGCGAACGAGACGGGCTCAATCAATTGATTGCCGTCGCCGAGCGTCAACCAACGCCCGATGCGGTCGGACATGACGCGCCGGCGGTGCCGCTCGCGCTTCGCGCGACCTCGCTCCGGAAGCGGTTCGGCGAGATCGAGGCGGTCCGCAACGTCAGCCTCTCGGTACGCCGTACGGAGATCTACGGGTTGCTCGGCCCCAACGGCGCCGGTAAGTCGACGACGATTAACATCCTCAGCGGCTTGATCGAGCCGGACGAAGGAACGGCACAGATCGCCGGCCACGTCCTGGGATCGATCGAAGCCAAGCGCGTGATGGGTATCGTGCCGCAGGAGCTCGCGATCTACCCCGAGCTGAACGCGCGAGAGAACCTGTCGTTCTTCGGACAGCTGTACGGACTCTCGGGCGGCGAGCTCAAGGCGCGGATCGATCGGACGCTCGAGCTCGTCAACCTCGAGAACCGCGCCCGCGATGCGGTCGGCACTTACTCCGGCGGCATGCAGCGGCGGCTGAACATCGCGGCCGGCATCCTCCACGAGCCGAAGCTCGTGCTGATGGACGAGCCGACCGTCGGACTCGATCCACAAAGCCGGCGCAGCATCCTCGATTTGGTGCAGAGCCTCGCGCTCACCGGCACGGCGATCGTCTATTCGACGCACTACATGGACGAAGTGGAGCAGATCTGCGATCGCGTCGGCATCATCGATCGCGGCGCGCTGCTCGTCGAAGGGACCGTCGACGAGCTCCGCCAGTCTCTTGGCGGCCGCGAGCTGGTCACGCTGCGTGGACTGTTTCAGCCGACGATGGTGCAGCTCGCGTTCGACGGCATGCACGACGTCGCGCTGGTGCGTGCGACCGACGATGAAGTCCTGCTGAATGTCGCGGGCGCCGCGGCGAGATTGCAGGCGCTGCTCGGAACGGCGAGCCGCCTTGGAGAAATCCGTGAAGTGCTGGTGAGCCGGCCGACGCTCGAAATGCTGTTCCTCAAGCTGACCGGCCGGGAGCTGCGCGAATGACGCCGCCCATCGTCATCGTCGCGGCGCACCACCTTCGCCGGCTGGTCCGCCGGCCGGCACTCGTTCTGTTCCTGACGGCAGTGCCGTTGACGCTCGCATTCGTCGAATCGGCGGCGTTCGGACCGACGGCGGCAACCAACGGTGCGCCGCCGCCGGTGCCGGTGCTGTTCGCCGACGAAGATCGGTCGGGCGCTTCGCGTGCGCTCGAAGCGTGCGTGACCGACGGCATCGGCAAGGATCCGCTGGCGGTGACGAGCATGGACAGCCGCGCCGCCGCCGAGGCGGTGTTTCGTCGCGGCGACGACGCGGCACTGATCGTCGCGCCGGCTGGGTTCGAGCGCGGGTTGCGTGAGGGGACCGGCGCCGCCGTGAAGTTTTTTCCGAGATCGGCCGACGATGGCGGCGCGAACGTGGCGTCCGAGGTGCTCGAAACCTGCGTGGCGCTGGCGAATGGCACGTTGGCCGCCGCCGTCACACGTTCGGAAGGCATTCAGAAGCTCGCCGGGATCGGAGGTGCGACGACCAGGGTCACGGTGGACCGCCCACCGATGACGACCGGCGGCGGCGGCAACAACGGGGCCGATGTGTTCCTCGCTTCGATTTTCCCGGGTCTTGCGCTCTTCGCCATCTTGTTCATCAGCCAGGCGATGGCCGCGCTGCTCGTCCGCGACCGGACGCGCGCGATTCACTCGCGGATCTTCACCTTGCCCGTACGTCCGTGGGAAGTGTTCGGCGGCTCGCTGCTCTATCTGGTGTCGGGGCTGACCGTTCTGCTGATCATGATGGGTCTGCTGGGCGGGGCGCTTCTTCACCTTCAGCTGCAAAGCACTCCGGCACTGCTGCTGCTCGGCGTCGGGTTCATCGTCTGCGCCGCCGCGCTTCAGTTGCTCATCGGCGCATCGGCGAAATCGGATCGCGGCGCGCAGTCAATCGGCGCCATTGCGGTGATGATGCTGTCGCTCGTCGGCGGCGCCTTTGTTCCGGTGGAGAACTATCCTCCGGCGTGGCGTGCGCTGGCGTCGCTGCTGCCGAACGGCGCCGCGCAGGCCGGGATGGTGCGAGTACTGACGGTCAACACGTCGGCCGCCGGCGTCGGCACACAGATCGTGACGATCTGGACCTGGGCGGCAGCACTCTCGGTCATCGCGTTCACAATACGGCCGCGATAGAACATGCCCATCCTCGCTGTCTTTTGGAATGACTTGTCCTGTTATCTGCGGGACAAGCCTGCGCTGTTCTGGACCTTTGCTGGTCCAATCGTGTGCATCACGCTGTTCGGCTATCTGACGCAACCGCAGGCGGGGCCGGCGCCGACGATCACGTTGATCGATCGCGACACTGGCGCTGTCGGCGAGCGTCTGTCGCGGACGCTCGATGCGCTCGGATACAAGGTGCATCGCATGGTGACGGGCGATCCGAACGAGTGGCGCGTCGAAATCCAGCGGGATGGCCCTGGCTCGACGTCGCGGTCGCAGCCGGTGCGGATGACGCTCCAGGGCGGAGCGCAGGAATCGGCGCAGGAACGATCGGTCCGATTCGATCTGGAGAGCGCGCTCGCGCAGCTCTCGGTGCCCGTTGGATCGTCCGGCGGCATCGAGATCTCCACAGGCCGCTCAAACGCGGCGCCGCAGCACGTGACGAGGGGATTTCAGCGGACGGTTCCCGCGTATTTGATCATGTTCCTGACGCTGAACCTGCTGGTCGCAGGGGCGAACCTCGCCGAAGACCGGGAGAACGGCAGACTCCGGCGCATGTTGACGTCGCCGGCAGGGAGGCCGAGCGTCATCCTCGGCAAGCTGCTGGCACGATTGACGGTCGGCTGGACGCAGATGGCGCTGATCTTCGTGACCGGCATCGTCGTCTTCCGCGTGACATTTGCGGCGCACCCGGTTCTGTTGATCGCGTTCCTCTCACTGTATGCGCTGGCCATTGGCGCCGTCGGCATTCTGATCGGGGCGCTCTTCCGCGATCCCGATCAGGCGCACACGTTCGCCATCTGGGCGACCATCGTGCTCGCGCCGCTGAGCGGCATCTCGTGGCCGGTGGAAACGATGGCGCCGCCGTTGCGGCTCGTCGCCGACTGCCTGCCCATGGGCTGGGCGATGCGCGCGGCCAACGCGATGATGGCCTTCAACGCCGGCCCCGCCGAGATCGCCTGGCCGTCACTCGCCCTCGTCGGCCTTTTCATCTTCTCCTTCACGCTCGCCAGCGCCCGCCTGCGAGGGAACTGAGCGTGAACCAGAGACGGAGTAACCGAGTTCACAAACGGAGTAACGGAGCGAACGGAGGACGAACGGAGGGTGCATTCGACGCGTGGGCCTGCGAAGCAGGCCCACCGCATGGTGGAGGTCGGCCACAGATACGAGTCGCACTCACGGCCCAGCGACTCGTATCTGCGGCCGATCTCCACCATCGGCGCCGCTGCGCGGCTCGCGTCGAATGCCTGATCCTCCCGACCACGACCGGCTCGACATGGCGTGACGTTCGGCCTTGCCCCGTTTTCTCCGTTCGTCCTCCGTTCACTCCGTTCCTCCGTTTGTGAACTCCGTTTCCTCCGTCACCCTCCGTTAGCTCCCCTCCGGAAAGGAGAGGTCCCACCCAACTCTCGGCCGGTTGTTGCACGTCCGGGACGAGCGCAGAGTAAGCGAACAGTCTGTGAGATTCGCACGGGAGATCAGATGGCTTTTCGAATGACGTTGATGCACCCGCCGTTGGACGATCCGACGCTGCCGTATCACTCCAACGCCTACCTCGCGGGTCATCTGCGCCACAACGGGTTCGAGGACGTCTCGATTCGGGACGTCAACATCGAATACATCAACTACTGCTTCGAGTCCGACACGATCGATCGCTTCTATCGCGAAGTCGACGAGCGCCTCGCGTCGCTGCGCCGGCGTCCGCATCTGTCGTATCAGGATCAGGAGCAGTACTACCGGCTCTCCGCGGCGCCGCGTTTGAGCGCCGAGGAGCTGCACGACGACATCCGGCTCTTCAGAAATCGCGCCGCCTTCCTCGAGTACCCGGCCTACGTGCGATCGATGCGGCGCCTCAACGGCTATTTCGGTCTCCTCGGATCGTTGTCCTACCCGGGCGAGATCGAGAACTTCATGCTGAAGAGCCGCGGCCGTTTCTCGCCGTACAGCCTCAGCGATCTGCTCAGCGCCGATCTCGCCGAGAAGCTGTGCTTCCCCTTCGTCGAGTACTTCCACGAGCGGCTGCGCCGCGATCCCGATTTCACGGATGCGGATCTGTTCGGGATCAGCGTGGTCTACGACCACCAGTTGATCCACGCGCTGCACCTCGCGCGCATGCTCAAGCGGACGTGGCCGGAGAAGCGCGTCGTCTTCGGCGGCACGGCGATGAGCCAGCTTTACAAGTACCTGAAGGACAAGCAGCGCATCAAAGCGTTCTTCAAGCTGTGCGACGCGATCGTCATCGGCGAAGGCGAGACCGCGATCTGCGAGATCGCCGATTGCAAAGGCGAGTTCTCCGCCGGCGCCAACGTCACCAACACGATCACCTACGACCGCTACCGCGACGTGCTGACCATTCCGCAGGTCCGCTACGAGGACCTCACCAAGCTCGGCGCGCCGAAGTACGACCACAAGTGGGATCTCTATTTCTCGCCGGAGCGCGGCATCAACTATTCGCCGACGCGCGGCTGCTACTGGAACCGCTGCACCTTCTGCGACTACGGCCTCAACACCGACAAGCCGACGTCGCCGTGGCGCGAGCGCCGCATCGACCAGGTGATCGAGGACCTGCGCGAAGCGCAGCGCGCGTTCGGCGTCAAGTACGTCTATCTCGCGGTCGACGTGCTCGCGCCCGCCTACATGGATCGCCTCTCCGACGCGATCATCCAGTCCGGCCTCGACATCCGCTGGTCGGCGGAAATCCGCCTCGAGAAAGTCTTCAACCAGGACCGCGCCAACAAGATCGCGCAGAGCGGCGCGGTGTGCCTCTCGTTCGGCATGGAGTCGGGCAACCAGCGCGTCCTCGACCTGATCGACAAAGGCACCAAGGTCGCCTACATGGGCGAGACGATGAAGAACTTCGCGAGTGCGGGCGTCGCGGTGCAGTTGATGGCCTTTACCGGGTTCCCGACCGAGACGCCGGAGGAAGAGCACGAGACGCGGCAGTTCGTCCGCGATCACGCCGACTACTGGTCGGCCGGCGGCCTCGGACAGTTCCTGCTCACCGGTACGTCGATCATCGCGCGGAACCCCGAGCAGTTCGGCATCACGATCATCGAGACGAAAGACGCCGACATCGCCCGCGCGATCACCTACACCGGAGGCGACGGCGGCGAGAAGAAGTCGAGCCTCACCGAGGACGCCGACGCATCGTTCGATGATTCGGCCGCTGAATTCCCATCGATCCTCGGGCGGCCGTGGGCGGGCGGCACCGACACGCTCCACTCGATGATCTACTACGAGACCTACGGCCGGAACTGCTTCAAGCAGTTCACGCTCGACAGCATCGACGCCGCATCGACGCCGGCATCGGCCGACGAATGGCTCGAGTGCACGGTCGCGCTCGACGGCCGGCTTGCCGTCTCGAACGTCGACCTCACGAAGATCTTCGCGAACCGGCAGCTGCTCGTCGATTACCTGAAGGAGCGGCTCGAGCATCCCGCGGAGCCGACCTATTCGAGCTTCATCGAGTGGGAGAGCCGCGTCCCCGCCGTCGCCGCGGAGACGACCGGTGAAACCTACTGGCTCGTGTCGCTCACGTCGGCAGTGAAGCTCGGAAAGCTCGTGTATCAGCTGCTCCAGGTCGCGGACGCGAAGAAGTTGAAGCTGCGCGATCTGCTGGGCGGGTTCAGCGGCGACGTCGGGCGGAAGCTGCTCGATCACTTCCACGACATCGCCCGGCAGGGTCTGCTGTCGTTCGTGCCGCCGGGCGGCGTCGCGTCGACGAAGTACGCCGCGGCGGCGCCGGACGCGATTGCCGAGAGCGTCGATTCCCGCGTCGTCGCGCGCACCGCATCGGAGCGGACGCCGCTCATTCAGCTGACGAGAGCCGGAGCCGGCACGACCTGCGGCGCGCATTGATTCTTGTTGGCGGCCACGGGCCGCCGTACGGATTTCTCTTGTATGGATTCGAGCAAGTTTTCGGACGGGTCTGAAGTCCCGAGCGTGGACGTCGAGTCATGGGACGAGGAATGGGAATCGATCCCGCGCACGGCCGATCGCGGCGACGCGCCGCTCTCGTACGAGCAGCAGCGGCTGTGGTTCCTCGATCAACTCGAGCCGGGACGCGCCACCTATAACGTGCCAGTGGCGCTCCGCCTGCGCGGCGCGCTCGACGTGCCGGCGCTCGAAGCGAGCCTCGCCGGCGTGATCGCGCGGCACGACGTCCTCCGCTGCCGCATCGGTACGGCCGCTCACGAGCAGCGGCTGGTCCCGGCCGACATCCCGTTTCATGTGCAGCCCGTCGATTTCACGTCCGCGGATTCGGAGGGGGATGCGCGCGAATGGGCTGAGGAGGAGGCGCGCCGGCCGTTCGACTTGAGCACCGGCCCGCTCTTCCGAGCCACGCTCGTGAAGGTCACCGAGCACGATCACCTGCTCGTGCTCGTGTTCCACCACATCGTCGTCGATGGCTGGTCGATCGGCGTCTTCTGCAACGAGCTGCGTGCATTCTACGCGGCCCGGATCGAGGGAACGACGGCCGCGTTGCCGGACCTCCCGATTCAATTCGGCGACTACGCCGCCTGGCAGCGCAGCACGCTCGAAGGCAAAGGCCTCGACCGGGTGCTGAGTTACTGGACGCGTCAGCTCGCTGGCTCCGAGCCACTCGAATTCCCAACCGATCGTCCGCGTCCATCGCGCCAGACCTTCAACGGCGCCTGTGAATCGTTCCAGTTGTCCACCTCGCTCACCTCCGCGCTGCGCGACCTCAGTTGCCGCGAGGGAGCGACGATGTTCATGACGCTCGTCGCAGCGTTCAACGTGCTGCTGGCGCGCTACACCGGGAAGCGGGACATCAGCGTCGGATCACCGGTCGCCAATCGGGGCCACGCCGAAGTCGAAGGGCTGATCGGCTTCTTCGTGAACATGCTGGTCCTGAGGACCGACGTCAGCGGCGATCCGACGTTTCGCCAGCTGCTGACACGCGTCCGCAAAGTGTGCCTCGATGGCTACGCGCATCAGGAGCTGCCGTTCCACAAGCTCGTCGAGGCGCTGCAGCCTGAACGCGATCTCAGCCGCCCGCCGCTCTGCCAGGTGCTGCTGTCGCTGCAGAACGCGTCGAGCTCCTTCGAGCTGCCAGGACTCGACGTCGAGTCGATCGATGTCAGCACCGGCACGTCGAAGGTCGACCTGAACGTGACGCTCGAAGAGAGCGAAGGCCGCCTGTTCGGGACGCTCGAATACAACCCCGATCTCTTCGACCGCACGACCGTCCAGCGCATCGTCGCGCACTACAAGACGCTGCTCGACGCGATCGCCGCCAATCCGGAGCAGCGTGTTTCGGACCTCGAGCTTCTGACGACGTCCGAGCAGCTTCAGATCGCGGGCTGGAACGACACCGCGCGCACATTTCCGCAGCGGTCGATCGTCGAGCTGTTCGAAGCGCAGGTGGCGCAGACGCCAACCGCGACGGCCATCATCAGCGGACGCGATCGCGTCAGCTATGCGGCGCTGAACAGCCGCGCGAATCAAGTGGCGCATTACCTGCGCCGGATCGGCATCGGAGCCGAAGCGCGCGTCGGGATCGCGATGGAGCGATCGGTCGAGATGATCGTGGCGCTCGTCGGTGTGCTGAAGGCGGGCGGCGCCTACGTGCCGCTCGACCCGAGCTATCCCGCCGAACGGCTGCAGTACATGGCCGTCGACGCGCAGATTGACGTCCTTCTGACGCTGGGGGTCCGCCCCGCGGACGTCCGGGTCATCCATCTCGATCGCGACTGGCCGGAGATCGTCACGTGCCCCATCACGAACCCGGGCGTCGAGATCGCGCCGGAGCAGCTCGCCTATGTGATTTACACGTCGGGGTCGACCGGCTGGCCGAAGGGCGCGATGGTCACGCATGGCGGGCTCGCCAACTATCTGCAGTGGGCGGCCGAGCACTATGCGGTCGCCGATGGCAATGGGTCGGCGGTCCACTCGTCGCTCAGTTTCGATCTGACGGTCACAAGTCTCTATCTCCCGCTGATCGCGGGCCGAACGGTGACGCTGGTCGCAGCCGACGCTGACGTCGACCGATTGGCGCAGGTGCTGCGCGACAGCGACAACCTCAGTCTGCTGAAGCTGACGCCGGCGCATCTCGAAATCCTCGAACAACGGTTGACCGATGTCGATCTCAGCGGCCATGTCCGGGGATTGGTGATCGGCGGAGAAGCGCTGCGCGGATCGGCGTTGAAGTTCTGGCGAGAACACGCGCGCGGCACACGACTCATCAACGAATACGGACCGACGGAAACCGTGGTCGGCTGCTGCGTCTACGACGCCGCCGAAGACGACGACCTGGGCGCGGTGCCGATCGGCCGGCCGATCGCGAACCTGCAGATGCACCTGCTCGACGCGGATCTCGCGCAGGTCCCCGTTGGCGTGGCCGGCGACATCTACATCGGCGGGGCGGGCGTCGCGCGCGGTTATCAGGGCCGGCCCGATCTGACCGCCGACCGGTTCGTGCCGGATCCGTTCGCGACGGTGAGCGGCGCGCGGCTGTATCGCACGGGCGATCGCGCGCGCTATCGCGCGGACGGAGCGATCGAGTATCTGGGCCGCGCCGACGATCAGGTGAAGATCCGCGGCTACCGCGTCGAGCTCGGCGAGATCGAAGCGACGCTCGAAGCGCATCCCGACGTGGCGCAAGCCGCGGTCACGCTCCGTCGCACGGCCTCGGGCGATGCCAGGCTTCTCGCCTATGTCGCACGGGCCGAGCCCTCGACGCTCGTCCTGAGCGGCGTCGACGAACGAGCGCTCACGACAGGCGCATCGGTCGGCGGCTACACGCAGGGTTTTGACGTCGAACTCCGCGAGTTCCTCGAGGAACGGCTCCCGGAGTACGAAATCCCGTCGGCGATTGTCGTACTCGACGCGCTGCCGCTGACGGTGAACGGCAAAGTCGATCGCAAGGCCCTCCCCGACATCGAAACACGCGGCGACGCCGACAAGTACCAGGCGCCGCGAACCGCCGTCGAGAGTCTGCTCGGCGAGATCTGGGCGCAGGCGGAAGTACTCGGCGTCGAGAACCTCGGCGTCCACGACAACTTCTTCGATCTCGGCGGCCACTCGCTGCTCGCGACGCGCGTGATGTCGCGGGTGCGGGAGACGTTCGACGTGGAGATGCCGCTGCGCAGCCTGTTCGAAGCGCCGACGGTCGCGGAGATGGCCAAGCGCGTCGAGCAGGCGCTGGGCAGCGACGCCGTGCGCCCGGTCGAGCCGATCGTCCGCGTGCCGCGCACCGGCCCGCTGCCGGTGTCGTACGCGCAGCAGCGTCTGTGGTTCCTCGATCAGCTCGATCCCGGATCGGCATCGTACAACGTGCCGATCGTCCTCGCGCTCACCGGCACGTTGAACGCCGCCGCGCTCGAAGCGTCCCTGATGGCGCTCGTCGCGCGGCACGAAGCGCTGCGCACGCATTTCGTGCTGAGCGGCGATGAACTTCTTCAGCGGATCGAAGACGAGATCGACTTCTCGCTGCCGACGATCGACTTCACCGGTCGCGAAGCTGACGCGCGTCAATGGGCCGAGGCGGAAGCACGACGCGCGTTCGATCTGGGAAGCGGTCCGCTGTTTCGCGCCAGCCTCCTGACGCTCGGCGAATCCGAGCATTGGCTCGTTCTCGTTCTTCACCACATCGTCATCGACGGCTGGGCCGTCGGCGTCCTGCTCGAAGAGCTGGCCGCGCTCTATCGAACCGCGTGCGGCCAGCCGGCGGACGCGTTGCCCGCATTGCAGGTGCAGTACGCCGACTACGCGGCGTGGCAGCGCCGCTCGATGAGCGGCGACGTCGATGCGAGGCAGCTCGCGTACTGGACGCAGCAGTTGTCCGGGCTCGAAGCGCTGGAGCTGCCGGCCGATCGCCCGCGTCCGGGTGTGCAGTCACAGCGCGGCGCCACCGAACCGTTCGAGCTGTCGACGCCGCTGACCGAAGCGTTGTATCGACTGAGCCGACGCGAGGGCGTCACGCTCTTCATGACGCTGCTCGCCGCGTGGGACGTGCTGCTGGCGCGCTACACCGGACGAACCGACATCGCCGTCGGGTCGCCGGTGGCGAATCGCAACCGCACCGAGATCGAAGGCCTGATCGGTTTCTTCGTGAACACGCTCGTCTTCCGCACCGATCTGGCGGGCGATCCGAGCGTCCGCGACCTTCTGGCGCGCGTGCGCAAGGTCTGCCTCGACGGCTACGCGCATCAGGATCTGCCGTTCGAGAAGCTGGTCGAGGAGCTGCAGCCCGAACGCGACTTGAGCCGCTCGCCAGTCTTCCAGGTTCTCTTTGCGCTGCAGAATGCGCCTGGCTCCGGCATCACGCTGCCCGGACTCGAGAACCGGTTCGTCGCGATCGACACGGCGACTGCGAAATTCGATCTCAACGTGTCGCTGCAGGAAAGCGGCCGCGCGCTGACCGGGACGATCGAGTACAGCACCGACCTCTTCGATCGCTCGACGATTCAGCGGCTGATCTTGCATTACACGACACTGCTCGAAGCCGCCGCGGCCGATCCGGAGCAGCGCATTTCCGAGCTGCCGCTGCTCACCGCATCCGAACGACGCGACATCGCGCGATGGAACGAGACTGCGCGTGAATTTTCTGGCCGCTCGATCGTCGAGCTGTTCGAGGTGCAGGCGGCGAACAACCCGGCGGCAGTCGCCGTGGAATGCGGCGACGAGCGGATGACCTACGGCGAGCTGAACGCCCGTGCGAATCGGCTCGCCTACTACCTCGGCGAGCTCGGCGTCGTCCCCGAGACCCGCGTCGGCATCTGCCTCGGCCGCTCGTTCGAGATGGTCGTTGCGCTCTTCGGCGTCCTCAAAGCCGGCGGCGCGTACGTCCCGCTCGATCCGAACTATCCCATCGAACGCCTGCAGTACATGGCATCGGACGCGAACGTCGAGATTCTGCTCACCGAATGGAGCGCGCGCCAGGACTTCGGCGGCTCGGTCAAAGGCGAGGTCTGCCTCGACGTCGATTGGGACGGCATCGCCGAGCGGCCGGCGACGAACCCGAACGTCGCGGTCGCGCCCGAGTCGCTCGCCTACGTGATCTACACGTCCGGATCGACCGGCTGGCCGAAGGGCGTGATGATCAGCCATCACGGTCTCAGCAACTATCTGCACTGGGCGTCGGACGCCTATCGCGCCGCCGACGGCGCGGGCTCCGCGGTTCACTCGTCGCTGAGCTTCGATCTCACGGTCACGAGTCTTTTCGTGCCGCTCGTGGCGGGCCGCACGGTTCGACTGCTTGCGACGTCGTCTCCAGGGTCTCCAGGGTCTCCCGTGTCGGACGTCGAGGATCTGGCGCGCGTGCTACGCGAGGCCGACTCGCTCAGCCTGCTCAAGCTGACGCCGGCGCACCTGGAAGTCCTCGAACATCAGCTCGCCGGCGTCGATCTCACCGGACACGTCAACGCGCTCGTCGTCGGCGGCGAGGCGCTGCACGGCACGGCCCTCGAATTCTGGCGCGCGCGGGCGGCGGGCACGCGCCTGATCAACGAGTACGGCCCGACGGAAACGGTCGTCGGTTGCTGCGTGTACGAGGAAGCGGCCGGCGATCGCAACCTCGGACCGGTCCTCATCGGCCGGCCGATCGCGAATCTTCAGATGCACATCCTCGACGCGAACCTCGAGCGGGTTCCCGTCGGCGTCCCTGGCGAGATCTTCATCGGCGGCGACGGCGTCGGTCGCGGCTACCTGGGGCGTCCCGATCTGACGGCGGAGCGCTTCGTGCCCGATCCGTTCGGCGCCTCGCGCGGCGGTCGCCTGTACAAGACGGGCGACCGCGCGCGCTATCGCGCCGGCGGCGACATCGAGTATCTCGGTCGGCTCGACGACCAGGTGAAGATCCGCGGCTACCGCGTCGAGCTCGGCGAAGTCGAGGCCGTGATTGCCGCGCATCCGGCGATCGATCAGGTGGCTGTCACAGTCCGGCAACAGACATCAGGCGATGCGCGCCTCGTCGCCTACGTGACCCGAACCCGTCTCGATAGCCTGGTCGTAGAGGCGAACCCGCATGCCTGCCCTGAGCGCTCGTCCTTCGACGCGGCTCAGGACGAGCGTCGAAGGGTCCGCCCCTACGCCCATGAACTTGAAACGGCGCTCCGCGCGTATCTGAAAGAACGCCTGCCGGAGTACGAAATCCCGTCGGCGTTCGTCGTGCTCGAGCAGCTGCCGTTGACGGTGAACGGCAAAATCGATCGCGCGGCGCTGCCGGAGCCCGATGCGCCGCGCGGCGCCGAGGACGCTCGTATCGCGCCGCGAACGCCGCTCGAAGCGCAGCTCGCCGAGATCTGGACCGAGGTCCTCGGCGCCGCGGCGCTCGGCGTTCACGACAACTTCTTCGAGCTCGGCGGCCACTCGCTGCTCGCGACACGCGTGATCTCACGCGTGCGCCGTCGGTTCGACGTCGATATCCCGCTGCGCAGCCTCTTCGAAGCGCCGACTGTCGCCGCGATGGCGGCGCGCATCGAAGCCGCACGCCACGCCGAGGCGCCGGCCGCCAGCTCGATCGGGCGCATGCCGCGCACGGGTCCGCTGCCGGTTTCGTACGCCCAGCAGCGTCTCTGGTTCCTGGATCAGCTCGAACCCGGCAGCGCGTCGTACAACGTGCCGCTCGCATTGAAGCTCGAAGGCGATCTCGACGTCGTCGCGCTCGAGATGAGCCTCGCAGATCTGATCGGGCGCCACGAAGTCCTGCGCACTCGCTTTGTCGTCGTCGACGAGGAGCCGCTGCAGCAGATCGACGAGCTCGTCGAGTTCGGGCTGGGTCAGATCGATTTCAGCGGTGAAGACGATCCCGCGGCAGCCGCACAGCATTGGGCGAACTGCGAAGCGAAGCGCCCGTTCGACCTGAGCACCGGCCCGCTGATTCGGGCAACCCTGCTCCACGTCGCACGCGAGGAGCACTGGCTTGTACTTGTCCTTCATCACATTGCCATCGACGGCTGGTCGCTCGAGATCGTCGTCAAGGATCTCGCGGCGTACTACAACGCGTACCGGAACCGCCGGTCCTGCTCGCTCCCCGAACTGCCGGTCCAGTACGCGGACTATGCCGCGTGGCAGCGGCAGTGGCTCGACGATGAGGTGCGAGACAGGCAGCTCGAGTACTGGAAGAAGCAGCTCGCCGACCTCGAGCCGATCGAGTTGCCGGCCGATCGTTCCCTGCCGCCGGTGCAGACGTTCAACGGCGCGACAGAGCCGTTCGAATTGCCGCCGGCGTTGTCCACCGCGCTCAGAACACTCAGCCGCCATGAAGGCGCGACGCTGTTCATGACGCTCGTCGCGGCGTGGCAGGCGCTGCTGGCTCGCTACACCGGACGCCGCGATATCGCGGTCGGGACACCGGTCGCCAATCGCAGCCGCGCCGAAATCGAGGGTCTGATCGGATTCTTCGTCAACACGCTGGTGCTGCGAACGAGTCTGGAGGGCGACCCGAGCTTCCGCGATCTTCTCGCACGTGTGCGCAAGACAGCCATCGACGCCTACGCGCATCAGGATCTGCCGTTCGAAAAACTCGTCGAAGAGCTGCAGCCCGAACGGGATCTTGCGCGGTCGCCGCTCTTCCAGGTGATGTTCGCGCTCCAGGACACCTCGACGTCGAGCCTCGATCTCGTCGACCTCGAGTCGTCTTACTTGCCGCTGCACAACGACACGGCGAAGTTTCAGCTGAACGTCAATCTTGCCGACGATGGCAGTCGTGTCAGCGGGTTGCTGGAATACAACACCGACCTCTTCGATCGCGCCACGATTCAGCGCCTTGTCGGCCACTACCTGACGCTGCTCGACGGCGTTGCGGTCGCGCCAGGGCGGCGGCTTTCGGAATTGCCGCTGCTCAGCGCCTCCGAGCGCGGGCAGATTGCGCGGTGGAACGACACGGCGCGCGCGTGTGGCGACGCCGCGTCAATCGTCGAGCTGTTCGAATCGCAGGCCGCGCAGAGTCCAACCGCCGCGGCCGTCGTGTCCGGCAGCAAGACGATCACTTACGCCGAATTGAACGAGCGCGCAAACCAGCTCGCGCACTACCTGCGTGCGCTCGGCGTCGGCGCTGAAACCCGAGTCGGTCTCTCAGTCGAGCGTTCGATCGACATGGTCGTCGCGCTGCTCGGTGTGTTGAAAGCCGGCGGCGCGTACGTGCCGCTCGATCCGAGCTACCCGGCGGAACGCCTCCAGTACATGGCCGAGGACGCGCAGATCGAGGTTCTGCTCACCGGGGCGGACCGATGGGCCTGCCCTGGCTCCTCCTTCGACGCGGCTCAGGACGAGCGTCGAAGCGTCGGCGCCGCCGTCGCAAACGTCCGCGTCGTCCATCTCGATCGCGACTGGCCGGAGATCGCGTGGCAGCCAGCGACGAATCCGTCGATGACGATCGTGCCGGAGCAGGTCGCGTATCTGATCTACACATCGGGATCGACCGGTCTGCCGAAGGGTGCGATGGTCACGCACCGCGGCCTTGCGAACTACCTCCAGTGGGCGTCGGCGTATTACGAAGTCGCTGACGGCGGCGGATCGGCGGTGCACTCGTCGCTGAGTTTCGATCTGACCGTCACGAGTCTCTATCTCCCGTTGATCGCCGGCCGGACGGTGACGCTGGTCGCGGCGGGCGCGGACGTCGACGAACTGGCGCGCGTGCTGCGCGACAGCGACGGCTTGAGCCTGCTCAAGCTGACGCCCGCGCATCTCGAAGTCCTCGAACAGCGGCTCGCCGATTGCGATCTCACAGGTCGCGCGCATGCGCTCGTCATCGGCGGCGAGTCGCTCCACGGATCGGCGTTGACATTCTGGCGCGAGCACGCGCCTGGCACCCGGCTGATCAACGAATACGGACCGACGGAAACCGTCGTCGGCTGCTGCGTGTACGACGCGGCGGAAGACGATGCGCTCGACGCGGTGCCGATCGGCCGTCCGATCGCCAACCTGCAGATGCACTTGCTCGACGCGGATCTCGCGCAGGTTCCGGTGGGCGTCGCCGGCGAGATTTTCATCGGCGGCGCGGGCGTCGCGCGCGGCTATCACGCGCGGCCCGATCTGACCGCCGAACGCTTCGTGCCGGATCCGTTCGCCAGGACGGAAGGCGCACGCCTGTACCGCACCGGCGATCGCGCGCGGTATCGCGCGGACGGGACCATCGACTATCTCGGCCGGCTCGACGATCAGGTGAAGATTCGCGGCTATCGCGTCGAGCTCGGCGAGATCGAAGCCACGCTCGCCACGCACCCCGACGTGGCACAGGCCGCGGTCGTCGTCCAGCATGGGCAGGGGGGCCCTCGGCTGGTCGCGTATGTGACGCCGACGTCCGGTGCGTTGCCGGACGCGGCGTCTCTGCGTGCATTTCTCAGTCGGACGCTGCCCGAGTACGAAGTGCCTGCGGCGTATGCCGTGCTCGACGAGCTGCCGCTGACGGTCAACGGCAAAGTCGATCGCAAGGCGCTCCCCGACGTCGAAACACGCGGCGACGCCGACACCTACCAGGCGCCGCGAACGGCCGTCGAGAATCTGCTCGGCGAGATCTGGGCGCAGGCCGAAGTGCTCGGCGTCGAGAACCTCGGCGTCCACGACAACTTCTTCGAGCTCGGCGGCCACTCGCTGCTGGCGACGCGCGTCATGTCGCGGGTGCGGCAGACGTTCGACGTCGAGATGCCGCTGCGCAGCCTGTTCGAAGCCCCGACGATTGCGGCGATGGCGGAGCGCGTCGAATCGGCGCTTCACAGCAACTCGCGTGCGGCCGACCCGATCGCGCCGGCCGCGCGCACCAGACCGTTGCCCGTGTCGTACGCGCAGCAGCGTCTGTGGTTCCTCGATCGCCTCGAACCAGGCAACCCGTCGTACAACGTCCCGTTCGTTCTCAGCTTGAGCGGCGCGCTCGACGCCGCCGCGCTCGAAGCGAGCCTCGTCGAGCTGATTCGCCGGCACGAAGTGTTGCGTACGCGGTTCATCACCATCGGCGACGAACCGTATCAGCAGATCGATGCGGATGTGGCGTTCTCACTCGAGCGCGTCGACTGCGGCAGCGAAGACGAGGCGCGGCGATGGGCGGAACGCGAGGCACGCCGGCCGTTCGATCTGAGCACGGGCCCACTGTTCCGCGCCGCGCTCCTGAAAGTCGGCGAGCACGAACACTGGCTCATGCTCGTCATGCACCACATCGTCATCGACGGCTGGGCGGTCGGCGTTCTGCTCAACGAGCTCGCCGCGTTGTATCGCGCCGGGTGCAATGGCGAGCCGTGCCGTCTGGCTCCGTTGCCGGTGCAGTACGCCGACTACGCCGTGTGGCAGCGGCAGTGGATGAACGGCGAGGTCTACCAGCGCCAGCTCGCCTACTGGACAGAGCAGCTCGCCGGCGTCGAAACGCTCGAAGTCCCGACCGACCGCCCGCGGCCGCCGGTCCAGACGCAGAACGGCGCGACCGAGGAGTTCGCGCTCACGGCGGAGTTGAGTCAGGCGCTGCAGCGATTGAGCCGTCGCGAAGGCGTGACGCTTTTCATGACGCTCGTCGCTGCGTGGGATGCGCTCGTCGCCCGCTACACCGGTCGAAGCGACATCGTCGTCGGATCGCCGGTGGCGAACCGCAATCGCGCCGAGATCGAAGGGCTGATTGGATTCTTCGTGAACACGCTGGTGCTCCGCGTCGATCTCGGCGGCGACCCGAGCTTCCGCCAGCTGCTCACGCGCGTCCGCAAGGTCTGTCTCGACGCCTACGCGCACCAGGACCTGCCGTTCGAGTCGCTCGTCGAGGCGCTCCAGCCGGAACGCGATCTGAGCCGGCCGCCGCTCTTCCAGGTGCTCTTCGCGCTGCAGAACGCGCACGACGCGGGCGTCGATCTCCAGGGCGTGAGCGGACGGTTCGTGCCGATCGGCACCAGCACGTCGAAGTTCGATCTGAACGTGTCGCTGCACGAACAGGCCGGCCGCCTGTTCGGGACGCTCGAATACAACACGGACCTGTTCGATCGCACGACGATCCAGCGCATCCTCGCGCACTACACGACGCTGCTCGAGGCCGTCGCCGCCGATCCGGAGCAGCGCGTGTCCGACCTGCCGCTGCTGACGGCGGCGGAGCGCCACCAGCTCTGCCGGTGGAATGAAACAGAACGAGCGTTTCCGTCACTCTCGGTAGTGCAGTTGTTCGAGCGGCAGGCCGCCGAGGCGCCGCTGGCGCCGGCCGTCGTGTTCGGGAACGAAGTCCTCACTTTCACCAACCTGAACGACCGCGTGAACCGACTCGCCCACTACTTGCGCGTATTGGGCGTAACGGCGGAAACCCGCGTCGGCATCTGCCTCGAGCGGTCGTTCGAGATGGTGGTGGCGCTCGTCGGCGTGCTGAAGGCGGGAGGGGCCTATGTCCCGCTCGATCCTTCGTACCCATCTGAACGCCTTGAATACATGACGGCCGACTCTGGCCTCGACATCCTCTTGACGCAGGCCGGCACGCGAAATCGCGTGGCAGCTTCTCGCGAAATCTGCCTGGACGATGTCGAGGTCGTGGACGCGATGGCGAAGGCGCCTGCCGACAATCCCGTGCACGAGATTGTCCCCGACGAGCTCGCCTACCTTATTTATACGTCCGGCTCCACGGGCTGGCCGAAGGCCGCGATGGTCACGCACGGCGGCCTGAGCAACTACCTGCAGTGGGCAGCCGACGCCTATCGCGCCGCTGATGGATGCGGCTCCGCGGTTCACTCGTCACTCAGCTTCGATCTCACCGTCACCAGTCTCTTCGTTCCCCTTGTCGCCGGCCGGCCCGTGCGGCTCGTTGCGACGACGACTGCCGGCGCCGACGTCGATGCGCTGGCGAATGAACTGCGTGAGGGCGACGGTCTGAGCCTGCTGAAGCTCACGCCGGCGCACCTGCAGGTTCTCGAGCAGCGCCTTGGCGACGTCGATCTGAGCGGACGCGTGCGCGGCCTCGTCATCGGCGGCGAAGCGCTCCACGGATCGACGCTGAAGTTCTGGCGCGAGCATGCGCCTGGCACACGCCTCATCAACGAATACGGTCCGACGGAAACCGTCGTCGGCTGCTGCGTCTACGACGCGGCGCACGACGACGACCTCGGTCCGGTGCCGATCGGTGGCCCGATCGCGAACCTGCAGATGCATCTGCTCGACGCGAACCTCACGCAGGTTCCCGTCGGTGTTCCCGGCGAGATCTACATCGGCGGCGCCGGTGTCGGCCGCGGCTATCTCGGACGCCCCGACCTGACGGCAGAACGTTTCGTCCCGGATCCGTTCGGCCCGTTCCGGGGCGCGCGGCTGTATCGCACCGGCGATCGCGCGCGCTACCGCACCGACGGAACCATCGAATATCTCGGCCGCTTCGACGACCAGGTGAAGATCCGCGGTTACCGCGTCGAGCTGGGCGAGATCGAGGCGGCGCTGGCCGCGCACTCCAGCGTCGCGCGAGCGGCGGTCGTCGTCCGGCAACAGCCGGCCGGCGATCGCCGCCTCGTCGCGTACGTGACGGCGAAGGCCGGCGCGGCGGCGCCGGACGCGGCGACGCTCCGTGCGTATCTCAGCGCGAAGCTGCCGGAGTACGAAGTGCCGTCGGCCTATGCGGTGCTCGACACGCTGCCGCTGACGGTGAACGGCAAGGTCGATCGCAAGGCGCTGCCCGACATCGACGCACGCGGTGACGCGGAAACGTATCAGGCGCCGCGAACCGCGGTCGAGAGCCTGCTCGGCGAGATCTGGGCGCAGGCCGAAGTGCTCGGCGTCGAGAATCTCGGCATCCACGACAACTTCTTCGAGATGGGCGGCCACTCGCTGCTCGCGACGCGCGTCATCTCGCGCGTGCGCCAGACGTTCGACGTCGAGATGCCGCTGCGGAGCGTCTTCGAAGCGCCGACCGTCGCCGAGATGGCCAAGCGCGTCGAGCAGGCATTGAGCGGCGATGCGGCGCGGCCGGCGAATCCGATCGTCCGCGTGCCGCGCACCACGCCGCTGCCGGTGTCGTACGCGCAGCAGCGTCTGTGGTTCCTCGATCAGCTCGAGCCCGGCTCTGCGTCGTACAACGTGCCGCTCGGTCTCCGTCTGAGCGGCGAGCTGAACGTCGACGCGCTGGACGCCAGCCTTCGCGATCTGGCGAATCGCCACGAGGTGCTGCGCACCAGATTCGTGACCGTCGATAGCGAGCCGCGGCAGCTGATCGACGAACACGCCAACGTTGATGTCCGGCACGTCGACGTGAGCGCGTCGATCGATCCTGAACGCGAGGCGCAGCAGATTGCGGAGGACGAAGTTGCGCGCCCGTTCGATCTGACGACCGGCCCGCTGCTGCGCGCGACCTGCGTGCGCATCGCCGATACCGAACACCTGCTCGTCTTCGCGATGCACCACATCGTGCTCGACGGCTGGTCGGTCGGCATCCTGCTGAACGAGTTCATCGCCCTCTACGAATCACACCGGTCGCAGACGCCGCATCTGCTTCCCGAGCTGCCCGTGCAGTACGCCGACTACGCCGTGTGGCAGCGGCAGTGGCTCGCCGACGAAGTCCACGATCGGCAGCTCGCCTACTGGAAAGGGCAGCTGAAGGGCGTGGAGGTCCTGGAACTGCCGACCGATCGCCCGCGGCCCGCGGTGCAGACGCTCCACGGCGCCACCGTGCCGTTCGAACTGCCGGCGTCTTTGACCGGCGCGCTGCAGCAGTTGAGCCGCCGCGAGGGCGTGACGCTCTTCATGACGCTGCTCGCCGGCTTCAACGTGCTGTTGTCGCGCTACACCGGCCGTCTGGACCTCGCCGTCGGATCGCCGGTGGCCAACCGCAACCGCGCCGAAATCGAGGGTCTCATCGGCTTCTTCGTCAACACGCTGGTCCTGCGGAGCGATCTGCACGGCGATCCGACCTTCCGCGACACGCTGGCGCGCGTCCGCAGGATCTGCCTCGACGCATACGCGCATCAGGATCTGCCGTTCGAGAAGCTCGTCGAAGAGCTGCAGCCCGAACGCGACTTGAGCCGGTCGCCGTTGTTCCAGGTGATGTTCTCGCTGAACGACACGTCGGAGTCCGACGTGCAAGTGCCCGGCCTCCGCACGTCGTTCGTGCCGCTGCACACCGGCACGTCGAAGTTCGATCTGAATCTGCACTTGAGCGAGCGCAGCGGCCACATTGCCGGCGTCCTCGAATACAACACCGATCTGTTCGAGCCGCAGACGATTCAGCGCGTCCTGACGCACTACGTCACGGTCCTCGAGGCGGTTGCTGCCGAACCGGAACAGCGGCTCTCCGCGGTGCCGCTGTTGACCGCCGCGGAACGCCAGCAAATCATCGGCTGGAACGAAACGGCGCGCGAGCTCGCGCCGCTGACGATCGTCGATCTGTTCGAGCGGCAGGTCGAGCAGTCCCCACATGCGATCGCGATCGCCACCGGAGACGAGCGCGTGAGCTTCGCCGACCTGAACCGGCGCGCCAACCGGCTCGCACGACATCTGAGCGAGCTCGGCGCCGACGCAGAGACCCGCGTCGGCATCTGCGTCGAGCGATCGATCGAGATGGTCGTCGCGCTTCTCGGCGTCTTGAAAGCGGGCGCCGCGTACGTGCCGCTCGATCCCGCGTATCCGCTCGAGCGCCTGGACTACATGGCGGCGGACGCCGGTATCGCGATCGTGCTCACGGCGTGGAGCACGCGCCAGCAGATTCGGGCCCTCGGGGCGGCCTTCGACACGGCTCAGGACGAGCGTCGAAGGGTCGGCCCTGAGCCGCGCGAGGTGTGTCTCGATGTCGAATGGGCCGACATCGCACAGCACGACGACACGAATCTGGACGTCGCCATCGACGGCGACAACCTCGCCTACGTCATCTACACGTCCGGATCCACGGGCAAGCCGAAAGGCGCGATGGTTCACCATCGCGGCCTCAGCAACTACCTGCAATGGGCCGCGGACGCGTACGAGGCCGTCGGAGGCGACGGCTCGGCGGTGCACTCGTCGCTCAGCTTCGATCTGACGATCACCAGCCTCTATCTGCCGCTCGTCACCGGCTGTCCGGTCACGCTGCTCGATCCGCGCGCCGACGTCGACGAGCTCGCGAACGTTGTTCGCCACGCGCGCGGCCTCAGCCTGTTGAAGCTGACGCCCGCCCACCTGGAGGTGCTCGAGCAGCGCCTGGCGGAGGACGATCTCGCTGGAAACATCAACGCGCTCGTCATTGGCGGCGAAGCGCTCCATCACGCGCGCCTGAAGTTCTGGCGCGACAAGGCGCCGGGAACGCGCCTGATCAACGAATACGGTCCGACGGAAACCGTCGTCGGCTGCTGCGTGCACGACGCGACCGACGTTGTCGACGGAGCGGCCGAAGGCGCCGTGTCGATCGGCAAGCCGATCGCGAACCTGCAGATGCACATCCTCGACGGCAATCTCGAACGCGTGCCGGTCGGCGTGCCCGGCGAGGTGTTCATCGGCGGCGCCGGCGTCGCGCGCGGCTACATCGGACGTCCGGATCTCACCGCCGAACGATTCCTGCCGAACCCATTTGCGGCAGAGAAGGGCGCGCGGCTCTACAAGACCGGCGACCGTGCGCGGTACCGCGCCGACGGCCGCATCGACTATCTCGGCCGCCTCGACGACCAGGTGAAGATCCGCGGCTATCGCGTCGAGCTCGGCGAGATCGAAGCGGCCCTCACCGAACATCCAGCGGTCACGCACGCGGCGGTCGCGCTCCGTCGTGCGGCGTCGGGCGATGCCCGGCTCATCGCCTACGTCGTAG
>DAIUKO010000001.1:57986-67242 GCA_036848175.1 Vicinamibacterales bacterium
GGTTTTGAAATCGAGCTCCGCGAGTTCCTGAAGGAACGGCTCCCGGAGTACGAGATTCCATCGGCGTTCGTCGTGCTCGGCGCACTGCCGCTCACCGTGAATGGCAAGGTCGATCGCACGGCGCTGCCCGAGCCCGATCCACTGAAAGGCGACAGCACCGCCGCGCAGGCGCCGCGCACTGCGTCAGAGGGATTGCTCCACGACATCTGGACAGAAGTCCTCGGCACGACGGCCATCGGCATTCACGACAACTTCTTCGAGCTGGGCGGCCACTCGCTGCTCGCCACCCGTGTCATCTCGCGCGTGCGGCAGATCTTCGAGATCGAGCTGCCGCTGCGCAGCCTCTTCGAGGCGCCCACGATCGCCGGCATGGCCGCGCGCGTCGAGGCGGCGCGCCGCGGAGAGTCCGAGAAGCCGGACCGGCCGATGCGCGCCTCGCGCGATGCGCAGCTGCCGCTGTCCTACGCGCAGCAGCGCCTGTGGTTCCTGCACCAGCTCGATCCGCAGAGTGCGGTCTACAACATTCCGCTCGCGCTGCGCCTCACCGGTGAGCTCGACGAAGAAGCGCTCGGCCGCGCGGTGTCGCGGCTCGTCGAACGCCACGAAGTGCTGCGCACGCGGTTCGTCGCCGCCGACGACGAGCCGATCCAGATGATCGATCCGAGCGGCGACGTCGATCTCCGTCGCCTCGACTTCAGCGGGTCCGAGGACGACGCGCAGCGGTGGGCGCAGCAGGAAGCACGCGCGCCTTTCGATCTGAGCCGCGGACCGCTCGTCCGGGTCAGTCTCCTTCGCCTCGGCGCCAACGAGCATGTCCTCTTGTTCGTGATGCATCACTCGGTCGTCGACGGCTGGTCCGTTGGCATTCTCCTCGAGGAACTCGGCCGGCTCTACGACGACTGCCGCAGCGGCGAGACGTCGCCGTTGCCGGGGCTGCCGGTGCAGTACGCCGACTACGCGATCTGGCAGCGGCGCTGGCTCGACGGTGCGATTCACGACCGGCAGGTGAGCTACTGGACGCAGCAACTGCAAGGACTGGAAGTCCTCGAATTGACGCCGGATCGGCCGCGCCCGTCGGTGCAGACGTTCAACGGAGCGTGCGAGACGCTCGAGCTGCCCGCGTCGATCGGCCAGGCGCTCCATCGGGTGAGCCGCGACGAAGGCGCGACGATGTTCATGACGCTGCTCGCGGCGTTCCAGCTGCTGCTCGCGCGCTACACGGGAAGGAAAGACGTCGCCGTCGGAACGACCGTCGCGAACCGCACGCAGCTCGAAGTCGAAGGGCTGGTCGGCTTCTTCGTCAACACGCTGGTGATGCGGACGAACCTGGACGGGAATCCATCGTTCCGCGAAGTCGTGCGCCGCGTCCGCAAGACCTGCCTCGACGCCTACGCCCATCAGGATCTGCCGTTCGAGAAGCTGGTCGAAGAGCTGCACCCGGAGCGCGATCTCAGTCGATCGCCGTTCTTCACGATCCTCTTCCAGCTGCAGAACGCCCCCGAATCGCCGCTGGCGATGAGCGGCCTCGAGACCGAGACCTATCCGCTCGGCACCAACACGGCGAAATTCGATCTCCACCTCGCGTTGAGCGAGACGGCCGGCCAGCTCGCCGGCTCGATTGAATACAACACCGATCTGTTCGAGCCGGAGACGGTCCGCCGCCTGCTGAACCACTACGCGACGCTGCTCGAAGGCGTCGCTGCCGATCCGGAACAGCCGGTGTCAATGCTGCCGCTCTTGACCGCCGGAGAGCTGGCGCAGCTCGGCGCCTGGAACGACACGACGCGCGCGTATCGCCGCGACGAGTCGCTCGTATCGCTGTTCGAAGAACGCGTCGACCGATCGCCCGATGCCGTCGCCGTGATCTCGGGCGAACGCGAGTGGACGTTCACGGAGCTGAACGCGCGCGCCAACCAGCTCGCGAGCTATCTCGTCGAGCTCGGCGTCGGCTGCGAAAGCCGCATCGGCATCTGCCTCGAGCGCTCGGCGGAAATGATGATGGCGCTGCTGGCCGTTCTCAAAACCGGCGCGTCGTACGTGCCGCTCGATCCCGAATATCCCTCGTCGCGGCTCGACTACATGATCGGCGACGCGGGCATCGAGATCCTGCTCACACGCAGCGAATTCCAGCGCGGCCCCGGAGAGGGGCGCCGCGAGGTGCTGCTCGATGTCGAGTGGGATCAGCTGTCGCGTCGCGACGGCTCGAATCGGGGCGTCGGAATCGAATCCGACCAGGTCGCGTACGTGCTCTACACGTCGGGATCGACGGGGCGGCCGAAGGGCGTGATGGGAACGCATCGCGCGACCATCAACCGGCTCGCCTGGATGTACGACGCGTATCCGTTCGAACCGCACGAAGTCTGCTGCGCCAAGGCCTCGCTGAACTTCGTCGACTCGATCTGGGAGCTGTTCGGTCCGCTGCTCAAAGGGGTCCCGACGGTTCTGCTTCCGGCGGCGCTGAATTACGACCTCGAGGCCTTCGTGCGCACGCTCGCGCGGTTCCGCGTCACCAGGCTCGTGCTCGTGCCGTCGCTGCTGCGCGCGATGCTCGAGACCACCGACGGCGAGATCGGGCTGCCCGACTTGAAGTACTGGGTGACGAGCGGAGAGCCGCTGCCGGCCAGCCTCGCCCACGAGTTCCTGAAGCGCGTGCCGGACGCACGCCTGCTCAACCTCTACGGGTCGTCGGAAGACGCCGCGGACGTCACGTGCCATGAGCTCCGCTCCGAGGTGACCACGGTGTCGGCGCCGATCGGCCGTCCGATCGCCAACACCGAAATCCACATCCTCGATCGCGATCTCAATCCGGTGCCGATCGGCGTGCCCGGAGAGATTTGCGTCGCCGGCGACGGGCTCGCTCGTGGATACCTGAATCGTCCGGATCTGACCGCCGAGAAGTTCGTCCCGAATCCGTTCGCTGCGGGTCGCGCGTCGCGGATGTATCGCACCGGCGATCTCGGCGCCTTCCAGCCGGATGGCACCGTCGCCTTCCTCGGCCGCACCGATCACCAGGTGAAGATTCGCGGCCACCGCGTCGAGATCGGCGAGGTCGAAGCGGCGCTCGAATCGCACAGTCGCGTCAAGCAGGCGATCGTGACCGCGATCGACGATGGCGCCGCCGGCAAGATGCTCGCCGCCTACTTCGTCGCGCATGGCGAAGCGCCTGCGCCGGAGGAGCTGCGCGAATTCCTGCGGAATGCGCTGCCGGCCTACATGGTCCCGTCGTTCTTCATCGAGATGGGCGAGATGCCGCTGATGCCGAACGCCAAGGTCGATCGGCGCGCGCTGCCGGCGCCGGCGCGAAGAGCCAGCGACGAGGATCGCGTCCAGGCCCCGCTCACCGATCTCGAGGAACGGATCGGCGCCATCTGGAAGCAGCTCTTGAACATCGATCACGTCGGCCTCGACGACAACTTCTTCGACGTCGGCGGCCACTCGCTGCAGATCGTGCGGCTCAGGAGCGAGATGCGGAAGGCCTTCGGCCGCGAGCTGACGGTCCTCGATCTGTTCTCGCACCCGACGATCCGATCGCTCGCGGGTCTCCTGGGCAACGGCAGTGCACATCGAGAAGCGTTCTCGATTGCCAATATCCACCACCGCGCAAATCTGCGGAGAGAGTTCTTCAGTCGGATTCAGCAGGAAGTTGAGAGGAGATTCGAGGCATGACAACCCGAGGGCACAGCTTACCGGAGGGAATCGCCGTCGTCGGCATGTCGGGCCGGTATCCCGGCGCGCGCAACGTCGAGCAGTTCTGGGAGATTCTCAGAGACGGCAAAGAGACCATCAGCTACTTCACCGACGAGCAGCTCCTCGAGGCCGGCTTCGACCCCGACATGGTGCGCGATCCGTCGTTCGTGAAAGCACGTCCGGTTTACGAACGGCCGATGGATTTCGATGCGCCGTTCTTCGGCTACACGCCGCGCGAAGCGGAGATCATCGATCCGCAGCAGCGCGTGTTCCTCGAGTGCGCGTGGGAAGCCCTCGAAGACGCCGGCTACGATCCGCTCGACTATCCGGGTGCGATCGGACTGTTCGGCGGCTCGGGCATGACCTACTACCTGTTCGGTCTCATCGACAACCAGCGGGTCATGTCGACGATGGGCGGGCTGGCGGTGACGACGTCGAACGAGAAGGACTACTTTGCGACGCGCGCCGGCTACAAGCTGAATCTGCGCGGACCCTGCGTAACGGTGCAGACCGCGTGCTCGACCGCGCACGTCGGCATCATCTTCGGCTGCCAGAGCCTGCTGACCTACCAGACCGATATCGCGCTCGCCGGCGGCGCGACGATCGCGCCGAGCCAGATCGGCGGCTACTACTACACCGAGGGCGGCATCGTCTCGCAGGACGGCCACAATCGCGCCTTCGACGCGTCGGGCCAGGGCACCATCTTCGGATCGGGCGCAGGCGTCGTCGTGCTGAAGCGGTTGAAGGATGCGATCGCCGACGGCGACGCGATTCATGCGGTCATCCGCGGCTTCGGCATCAACAACGACGGTTCGGCGAAGGTTGGATTCACGGCGCCGGGCGTCGACGGCCAGGCCTCGGTGTGCCTCGATGCGCTGGCGATGTCGGGCATTCATCCTGAGACGGTCAACTACGTCGAGTGCCACGGCACCGCGACGCCGCTCGGCGACCTCGTGGAGATCACGGCACTCTCGAAGGCGTACCGCGCCTTCACGGATCGCAAGCAGTACTGCGCCGTCGGCTCGGTGAAGACGAACATCGGCCACATGGACGCGGCCGCCGGCATCGCCGGCTTCACCAAGGCGGTGCTCGCGCTCAAACATCGGCAGATTCCGCCGAGCCTGCACTTCGAGAAACCGAATCCGCAGATCGACTTCGGCAACAGCCCGTTCTACGTCAACACGAAGCTGTCGGAGATGAAGCGGCACAACGGCACGCCGTTGCGCGCGGGCGTGAGCTCGTTCGGCGTCGGCGGCACCAATGCGCATCTGATCATCGAAGAAGCGCCGGTGGTCGAGCCGACGAGCGCGTCGCGGCCGTGGCAACTGCTGGTGTGGTCGGCGAAGACGAGCAAGGCGCTCGACAACATGACGGCGAACCTTGCCGACCATCTCGAGCGGCATCCCGAACTCTCACTGGCCGACGTCGCGTTCACGCTGCAGGTTGGGCGCCGGACGTTCGCGCACCGGCGCGCGCTGGCCTGCCGCACACGCGAAGAAGCGATCGCGGCACTCAGGGGCAACGCGCCCGGCAAGCTGCTGACGCTGACCAGGGATCAGGAGTCGGCCAAGATCGCGTTCCTGTTTCCGGGCCAGGGCGCGCAGCACCCGAACATGGGCCGGGAGGTCTACGAGAACGAACCGATCTTCCGCGAGCACGTCGACCGGTGCTGCGAGGTGCTGAAGCCGATCCTCGGATCGGATCTGCGCGACGTTCTGTATCCAGCCGCGGATCGCGTGGAGCAGGCGGAAGGGACGCTCACGCAGACGCGCTTCGCGCAGCCGGCCTTGTTCGTCATCGAATACGCGCTCGCGCGGCTCTGGATGCAGTGGGGCATCGAAGCCGAGGCGATGGTCGGCCATAGCATCGGCGAGTACGTGGCCGCGTGTCTGGCCGGCGTGTTCAGCCTCGAGGACGCGTTGAAGCTCGTCGCCGAGCGCGGCGCGCTGATGCAGGGTGTCCAGGAAGGCTCGATGCTGGGCGTCCTGCTTTCCGAAACAGAAATCCAGCCGTGGCTCGCGCCGTTTGCGAATCTCTCGATCGCGGCCGTCAACGCGCCGTCGACGTGCGTGGTCTCCGGCCCGACCGATCAGATCGACGCGCTCGAGCAGACGCTCGTCGCCGCGGAAGTGCCGGCGCGGCGGCTGCACACGTCGCACGCGTTCCACTCGGCGATGATGGATCCGATCCTCGACGAGTTCCGCAAGGTCGTGCGGCGCGTGAAGTTGTCCGCGCCTCGCTCGCCCTATCTGTCGAATCTCACCGGCGGCTGGGCGACCGCCGCGCAGGCGACCGATCCTGAGTACTGGGTCAACCATCTGCGTCAACCGGTTCGCTTTTCGGAGAATGTCGCGGCGCTGCTCGAAGCGAAGGGCAGAGTCCTCGTCGAAGTCGGCCCGGGCCGCACGCTCGGGTCGCTCGTCACGCAGCACCCTTCACGGAAGCCGGAGCACAGCGTGCTCGCGTCGCTACCGCACCCCAAACATGATCCGTTGACGGATTTGCCGTTCCTGTTCACGACGGCCGGCCGTCTGTGGCTCGAAGGGAAGCCGCTCACGTGGGGCGCCTTCTATACCGACGAGCGCCGCCGTCGAATCTCCTTGCCGACCTATCCGTTCGACCACGAGCAGTACTTCGTCGATCTCGCGCCGAAGGCGCAGGATCCGACGCAGATTTCACCGAAGAAGATTCCGGACATCTCGAAGTGGTTCCACTATCCGTCGTGGAAGCGCGTCGCGCCGCTGCCGGCCGCGCAGGTCGCGGTGGGCGGCGTCTGCATGATCTTCCTCGACGAGTGCGGCATCGGCGCGCAGATCGAAGAGTGCCTCGAGGCCGCCTTCTGGGAAGTCATTACCATCAAGGCGGGCGACGAGTTCAGCCACGACGCTCCGCTGTCGTTCACGATCCGTCCCGGCGTGCAGGACGACTACAACCTCCTTCTGCAGACGATCGCCGACAAAGGGCTCACGCCGACGTCGGTCATTCATCTCTGGAGCGTCACCGCCGACACCACTCCGCCCGAGTCGGAGCTGGCGATCTATCAGGAGGTGCTCGATCGCGGGTTCATGAGCGTCTTCTATCTCGCGCCGGCGCTGAACGCGCAGTTCTCGTCAGGCACGATTCGGATGTCGGTCATCTCGAGCGACATGCACGACGTCACCGGCAACGGCGTGCCGCTGCCCTCGAAGGCCGCCGTCATCGGACCGTGCCGCGCGATTCTCGCCGAGTGCCCGAACATCGACATCCGCACCGTCGACATCAGCGTGCCGGCGACTGAACATCAGACCTCGCTGCTGATCGATCAGCTGCTCGCGGAGGTGTTTGCTCCGAAGACCGACGATGTGATCGCCTATCGAGGCGGCCACCGCTGGACGCAGGTGTTCGAGCCGATGAAAGTCGAGACGCCGTCGGAACCGAACATCGGGCTCCGCGACGAAGGCGTGTATCTCATCACCGGCGGCCTCGGCGGCGTCGGCATCGTCCTCGCCGAAGGCATCGCGCAGCGTCTGCCGGGCGCGAAGCTCGCGCTCTTCAGCCGCTCGGGTCTGCCGCCGCGCGAACAATGGGAAGCGCTCCGCCACGGCGACGACCTCGCGGCCGAGAGAATCCGGCGGGTGCTGCGGATGGAAGCGCTCGGGGCGGAGGTGATGGCGTTCGGCGCCGACGTGTCGAATCTGGAGCAGATGCGCGACGCGATCGCCAACGTCGAGCGATGCTTCGGTTCGATCTCCGGCGTGATTCACTCCGCCGGCGTCGGCGGCGGCGGCATCATGCTGCTGAAGTCGAAAGAAGCGCTCGACACGGTGCTGCAGCCGAAGATCCGCGGCACGCTGGTGCTCGAGGAGCTGCTGAAGAACAGGAAGCTCGACTTCTTCCTGCTCTGCTCATCGCTCAACTCCTTCCTCGGCGAAGGGGGCATCTCGGACTACATCGGCGCCAACGCGTTCCTCGACGCCTTTGCGCATTCGCGCAAGGATTGGGCGACGCCGCCGGTGTCGATCCAGTGGGACAGCTGGGAAGACGTCGGCATGGTGGCCGAAGGCTGGTTCGATCGGCCGAAGGCTCCGAAGGCGAAGCCGGTCGTCGAGCCGCTCGACCATCCGTTCTTCTCGTCGCGCTTCAGCGTCGACGGCACCGACACCTACGTCGTCAACCTGTCGCCCGAGGAACACTGGGTGGTCGGCGAGCACGTGCTGATGGGGACGCCGACGCTGGTCGGCACGACACATCTGCAGTTCGCGCACACCGCCTTCTCGCTGTCGCACGGCGAGGGTCCGATCGAGATGCGCGACGTGCTGTTCCTCGGCGCGCTGGTGATGAAGGGCGAAACGACGCGCGAAGTGCACGTCGTGCTCGAGCCCGAGCGCGACGGCTTCCGCGGCTTCCAGGTCAAGAGCTGCAAGAACGGCGAGTGGCAGACGCACGCCCTCGGCCGCGTCGGCTACAACCACGACGATCGGCCGGTCACACACGACGTCGACGCGATTCTGCGCCGCTGCAACGCGATGGAAGAGCAGGTCGACACGAAGTACGCGCCGAATCTCGTGAAGGCGCCGTTCCTCCAGTTCGGCGATCGCTGGCGGAACATGGAGTCGAAGGCGTTCGGCCAGAACGAGGCGCTCGGCATCTTCGGCCTCGGCGACGAGTTCGCGCACGACTTCGACGTCTACGGTCTGCATCCGGCCGTGCTCGACCGCGCGACCGGGTTCGCGTGTTTCCGCGCCGGCGCACCGGGTGCGCACTATCTGCCGTTCGCGTACAACCGCGTGCGCGTCAGTGGCAAGCTGACGCAGAGATGCTACAGCTACGTCCGCTTCCAGCCCGGCAACGAGTACATCAGCTCGAACGTCACGATCGTCGACGAGCAGGGCAATCAGCTCATTCAGATCGACGGCTATGAAGTGAAGCGCGTGGCCGAGGAGCTGCTCGAGGCGAACGACGCCGAAGCGGCCGGCGGCAGCAATCGGCCGCAGCCGGCCGCGGCGCCGGAGCCGCCGAAGGCGAAGAAAGTCGCGGCGCGCATCCTGTCGGAGGACGGCATCGAAGTCTTCCGCCGAATCCTGACGTTGAAGTCGCTGCCGCAGGTGACGGTGGCGTGCCGCGACCTGCGGGCGGTTCAAGCCGAGATTCGCGGCGTGCTCGGCGCCCGCGGCACGCAGGCGAAGAGCGACGACCAGACCGCGCAGACCTTCTACGCGCGGCCGGAGCTGGCGACGCCGTACGAGGAGCCGCGCAACGATCTCGAGCGCGCGCTCGCCGACATCTGGCGGACGATGCTCGGGCTCGAGAAGGTGGGCATCAACGACGACTTCCTGGAGCTGGGCGGCAACTCGCTCCTCGGCATCCAGATCGCGTCGCGCATCCGCGCCGACTTCGAGATCGAGCTGTCGGCGGCCACGTTCTACAAGTCGCCGACCGTCGCGCTGCTCGCGGCGAGCATCATCGAGACGCTGCAGGCCGGGCTGGATGAGAGCGCGCTCAGCGAGGCGCTCGACGAGATCGAAGCCGAGGCTGCTACAGAAACGACAGGCGCAGCTGCGTAATGCGCGCCGCAGATTAACTCTCCACC
>DAIUKO010000001.1:67342-88306 GCA_036848175.1 Vicinamibacterales bacterium
CCGTGGTGGAGAGCTGAGGGGAGAACGAACGGGATAAAGGTATGAATGCTGAACTGTCCGAACGCATCAAGAAACTTCCGCCGGAGAAGATCGATCAGCTCCTGAAGCAACTGAAACCCGGTGCGAAGCTGAAACAGCAAGCGGCCGCGCCGAAGCCGACGAAGCGGCCGTTCCGCGAGGATCGCGATCAGAACTTTTACCTGACGGTGGCGCAGCCGGGCGTGCTCGACAGCCTGCAGTTCGTCACGCGCCCGCGCGAGGCGCTGCAGCCGGATTACATGGAAGTCGAGATCTACGCCTCGTGCATGAACTTCCGCGACGTCGCCGTCGCGCTCGGCATGTATCCGATGCCGCCGTGCGGCACGATGCCGGAATTCGGCTGCGACGGCGCCGGCCGCGTCGTCGCCGTCGGCCCTGCGGTGACGCGCTTCAAGCCCGGCGACGAAGTCTTCTTCCTCTGCAGCGACAGCACCTTCTCGCGCTACGCGCGCGTGCGCGAGATGGGCGCGTTCAAGAAGCCGGCGCACTGGTCGTTCGAGGAGGCGTCGGCGCTCGCGCTCATCTTCATCACCACCGTCTATTCGCTCCGCGTGCCGGGACGATTGACGGAGGGCGAGCGCATCCTGATTCATTCCGCCGCCGGCGGCATCGGCCTGGCCGCGATTCAAGTGGCGCGCAAGATCGGCGCGGAGATCTACGCGACCGCCGGCACGGAGGAGAAGCGCGACTATCTGCGATCGATCGGCGTCGAACACGTCATGGATTCGAGGTCGACGAGCTTCGTCCAGGAGATCATGGACGTGACCAACGGCGAAGGCGTCGACGTCATTCTGAACTCACTTGCCTCCGACGCCATCGACGAAGGCATCAAGCTGCTTCGTCCCGACGGCCGGTTCATCGAGCTCGGCAAGCGCGACCTCGTGCCGGGACGGATGCTCGACCTCGGTCCGTTCACGCGGACGCTGTCGTTCGCATCGGTCGACACCAGCTATTCGTTCACGCTCTGGCCGAAGCGGCTCTTCCCGACGATGGACGAGATCCGCAGCGACGTCGAGAACGGCGTCATCCAGCCGCTGCCGACGAAGGTCTTTCGCGCCTCAGAGCTGCTCGACGCATTCCGCTACATGACCACCGGGAAGCACATCGGCCGGATCGCGATCACGATGAGGGGCGAGCCGATCATGGTGGCGGCATGAGCCCCAGGAGCCTCGCGAACGTCTCGCCGGAAAAGCTGCGGCAGCTGGTCAGGAAACTGAACGACAAGAAAGGCACCAGCACGGTCGGGATTCGACGCGAGGATCCGTCGGCGACGCGCTTTCCGCTGTCGTTCGCGCAGGAGCGGCTGTGGCTCATTCAGCAGCTCATGCCGGAGATGCCGTCGTACAACGTGCCCTTCGTGCTGCGCCTGCGGCTGCCCGCACGCCCGGGGATCTGGGAGCAGGTGATGACCGAGCTGGTTCGCCGCCATGAAGTGCTGCGGACCACGTTCCAGGTGATCGACGGCGTCCCGATGCAAGTGGTCGCGCCGCCGTCGCGCGCACGCGTCGACTTTCACGATCTGCGCAGCCTTCCGCCGGCGGAGCGCGAGGCGCGGGCGTTCGAGATCGTTCGCGAGGACATCCGCACGCCGTTCGATCTCGCCTCAGGTCCGTTGTGGCGGTACGGCGTGATCTGCCTGGACGACGCCGACACGATCAACTTTTCGACCGTGCATCACAGCATCTCCGATGGTTCGTCCAGGCATATTCTGCTCAGCGAGGTACCGAAACTCGCGGTGCCGCTGTTCGCGGGAATGCCGCCGGTCACGCTGCCGCCGCTGCCGGTGCAGTACGGCGACTATGCGCGGTGGCAGCGCGAGCAGATCCAGGGCGCAGCCCTCGATGAGTCGTTGAAGTACTGGACCAATCAGCTCGCCGATTTTTCCGAGCTCGATCTCCACACCGATTTCCCGCGTCCGCCGGTCTCGCAGTTTCGAGCCGGATCGGTCGGCTTCACGCTGCCGTCCTCCACCATCGATCGGCTGAAGCAGTTCAGCAAGACCGAGCACACGACGCTGTTCATGACGCTGCTCGCGGCGTTCGACGTGCTGCTGCAGCGCTACAGCGGACAGGACGACGTGCTCGTCGGCACGCCGGTGTCGACGCGGTCGCGCGTGGAGCTCGAACAGCTGATCGGGTACTTCGTGAACACGCTCGCGCTGCGCGCCGACTTGAGCGGTGACCCGACCTTCCGCGAGCTCGTCGGCCGCGTGCGCAAGGTCTGCGTCGACGGCTACGCGAACCAGGAGTTGCCGTTCGAGCGGCTCGTCCAGGAGCTGCATCTCAAACGCGATCTGAGCCGCAATCCGCTGTTCCAGGTGTCGTTCCAGTTGGAAGACGTCGCCGCCTCGACGGATCAGGCTGCCGGTGCAACGGCCGGCGTCGCCGACTACCTGAACTTCGATCACTTCGCGATGACCGTGGCCAACCTCGACCTCGACGTGCACCTGTTCGGGCAATGGGACGATGCGGTGGTGACGAAGACCGACGGGATGCGCGGCATCCTGACCTACGACGCGGATCTCTTCGCGCGAGAGACGATCGAGCGCCTCGCCGGCCACTATCGAGTGCTGCTCGATGCCGTGGCGGCGGCGCCCGACGCTCATCTCTCGGAGCTTCCGCTGCTGACCGCCGCCGAACAGCAGCAGGTGATCGAGTGGAACTCGACGGATCGGATCTACGCCGCCGATTCGCTCGTGTCGTCGTTCGAGGAGCAGGTCGCGCGCAATCCGGGCGCGGAGGCGTTGATCTTCGAAGGACGCTCGCTCAGCTACGGCGAGCTGAATCGCCGCGCCAATCAGCTTGCGCATCAACTGCGCGCCCTCGGCGTCGGACCCGAGCGCCTCGTCGGCATGTGCGCCGAACGATCGTTCGAGATGGTCGTCGGGCTGCTCGGCATCCTCAAGGCCGGCGGTGCGTACGTCCCGTTGTCGCCGTCCGAACCCGAGCCGCGGTTCCGCCAGATGATCGCCGATGCCGGCATCGAGTTCGTCGTCGCGCAGAACGGCGCGCGCGAGGGACTGCGCGACGCCGCCGAACGGGTCGTCCTGCTGACGCCGGAGTTCGATGCGATCGCGGACGAGAGCGGACGCAATCCGGACGTCGCGATCGATCCCGGGAATCTCGCCTACTCGATCTGGACCTCGGGATCGACCGGCAAGCCGAAAGGCGCGATGAACACCCACGCCTCGCTGATGAACATCCTGCGGTGGATGGAGGAGACGCATCCGCTGCTGCCAGGCGATCGCGTGCTGCAGAAGACGTCGTTCAATTTCGACGTCTCGATTCTCGAATTCTTCTGTCCGCTGATGGCCGGCGCGACGCTCGTGATTGCCAAACCTGGCGGTCATCGCGATCCGCAGTACCTCGCCCGGCTGATCGCGGACGAGCGCGTCAACGTCGTCCACTTCGTGCCGTCGATGCTGGACGCGTTTCTGCAGGCGCGCGAGTTGGATCAGTGCACCACTCTGCGAACCGTCATCTGCATCGGCGAGCCGGTCACGCCGGCGCTGTGCCGTGATTTCTTCGCGCGCTCGCGCGCCGAGCTCCACAACATGTACGGCCCGGCGGAAGCGGCGGTCGCGGTGACGTTCTGGCGGTGCACCGCCGGCGATACTGCGGTCGTACCGATCGGTGGTCCGATCGCGAACACGCAGATTCATGTCCTCGACCCGAGCCTGCAAGCGACGCCGGCTGGCGTGCCGGGCGAGATTTACATCGGCGGGGTGAACGTCGGCCGCGGATATCTCGGGCGCCCGGACTTGACTGCCGATCGATTCGTGCCGGATCCGTTCAGCGCCGTGCCCGGGAGCCGCCTGTATCGAACCGGCGATCGGGCGCGGCGGCTTCCCGACGGCACGCTCGAATTCCTCGGCCGCCGCGACTATCAGGTGAAGATTCGCGGCAACCGCGTCGAGTTGGGCGAAATCGAGGCCGCGCTCGCCGATCATCCCGCCGTGCAGATCGCTGTGGTCACCGTGCACGACGATCCATCGCGCGGCCGCACGCTCGCCGCGTACTACGTGCCGAATGACGATCGCGGCCCCGCTGAACTGCGCGAGTACCTGAGATCGAGGTTGCCGGACTACATGATTCCCGGCGACTTCGTGCGCCTCGAATCGTTCCCGCGAACCAGCAGCGGAAAGGTGGATCGAAAAGCGCTGCCGCGGCCCGACGCGCGTGACCTCGCCGATGTGGCGGTGGCGCCGCGCGACGGCGTCGAGCTCGAGGTGATGCACATCTGGAAGGATTTACTCGGCCGAGAGTCGATCGGCGTGCGCGACGACTTCTTCCTCGTCGGCGGCCATTCGCTGCTGGCGGTGCGGCTGCTGGCGCGAGTCCGCGACGCGCTCGGTCAGGACGTGCCGCTCGCCGCCTTTTATCAGAATCCGACGATCGAGCAGATTGCCATGTCGCTGCGCGCGCGCGACCTTCGTCGAGAGGGTTCACCGCTCATCGCGATCAGGCCCGGCCCGATCGAGAACCCACCGCTGTTCCTGATGCATGCGGCAGGGGGACGCTCGATCAACTACTACGGCCTGGCGCGCGAGATGCGCACCGACTGGCCAATCTACGCTCTCGAGGATGTCACCGGGACCGATCGCTCCGTCGTCGAAATGGCGGCGCGCTACGTCGATGCGATGCGTCGTGTTCAGCCGCACGGTCCTTATTACCTGGCGGGATGGTCGACCGGCGCGACGGTCGCCTTCGAAGCGGCGCGCCAGCTCGGCACCGCCGGCGAAGAGATCGGTCTGGTCGGGTTGTTCGACGCCTTCTCGCCGTACACGCCGAAGCTGAATGATTCGGATCCGGATGCCGCATCGGCACGCGTGCTCTCGACGATTGCCAGGAACCTGTCGATCTTCTCCGGTCAACATCTCACCATCGCGGACGGGGATCTCGCGGGTCTCACCGCGGAAGAGCGTATCGAGTATTTCCTCGCCGAGGCCAAGAGCCGGAACGTGTTCCCGCCGGACCTGTCGATGGCCGACGTGCGCGCGTTTCTCGACGCCAGCGATCGGCACGTGCGCGCGTTCTGGTCCTATCTGCCGGCGGTGTCCGATGAGCGGCTCGTGCTGTTCCGCTCGGCGGATCCGCTCGAGTGGGCGATCGAAGAGGAGACCGAGCTCGCGGCCTCGCCCGATTTCGGCTGGCAGAAGTTTTCGTCGCAGCCGGTCGTCGTGCATCGCGTGCCGGGCAACCACGTCACGATGTTTCAACAGCCGAACGTCAGAGAACTGGCGCGAGTGCTCGCCGAAGCGCTCGAGGAATTGAGAACCGCCGCGAATTCGATCGTGGGGGTGGGGCAGTGAACCCATGGCTGGAATACGTCCACGCGAATCCTGCGGCGGCGTCGCGGTTGTTCTGCTTTCCCTACGCCGGCGGCAGCGCCTCGATCTTTCGCGACTGGTACGGCGGTCCGCTGGCCGCGAGCGAGGTCTGCCCGATTCAATTGCCAGGACGTGAACGGCGTTTCAACGAGCGGCCCATCGACCGCATGCCGCGGCTTGCGAAAGCGATCGTCGAGCATCTCCCGCAGGACAAGCCGTTCGCGTTCTTCGGCCACAGCCTCGGCGCGCTCGTCGCGTTCGAAGTCGCACGCGAGTTGAGACGGCAGTCGAAGACGATGCCTTTTCATCTGTTCGTGTCCGGCGCGCCGGCGCCGCAGCTGTGTCCTCACAAAGCGCCGCGGTTCAATCTCGGTCGTGACGCCTTCATCGCAGAGATCCGCAAGCTCGGCGGCACGCCTGAAGAAGCGCTCCAGAGCGAGGAGCTGCTGGAATTGGTTCTTCCGGTGCTCCGCGGCGACTTCGCGGTGATCGACACCTACGTGTGCCGCGACGAGCCGCCGCTGCCGTGCCCGATTACCGCGCTCGCCGGGACTCGCGACGAGGAGGTCGATCAGTTCGAAGTGATGGACTGGCGATCGCAGACCGCGGATCGCTTCGACCTTCAGGTTTTCCCCGGCGATCACTTCTTCATCACCGAATTCGGGTCGCGGCTGCGGGAACTCATCGGCTCCGCGCTCGAGTCGGACATCTGCAGCTCTTGGCCAGCGTATAAGGAAGCCAAGGTGCCGCAGTACCTGCAACAGTGAGCGCGACCACGGTCGATCGCTGCCGCGCACGATCGCGGCAAGGACGTGGACATGACCTTTGAGCTGATCGCGCTGCTCTGCACAGCGTTCTTCGCCAGCGCGTGTGTATACGTCAGCTTCGTGGAGCAGCCGGCCCGTCTGGCATGCTCGACCGACGCGGCGATCGCCGAGTGGCGAACGAGCTTCAAACGGGCGGCCATGATGCAGATCGGGTTGGTCGTGATCGGCGCGCTCGCTGCCGTTGCGGCCGTCGTCGCGGGTCAGGGTCCGCTCGTTCTCCTCGGCGGCCTTCTTCTCGTGCTGATGTTTCCCTACACGCTGATCGTGATCCTGCCCGTCAACCGACTGCTGCTCGACACGACGCGGCCGGTGGACGCGACCACCGACGCTCTGCTCCGGAAATGGGGACGGCTGCACCATGGAAGAACCGTTGGCAGCCTGGCCGCGCTGGCTATCCTCACCATCGACATCCTCCTCCGCATCGCCTGAACGGCCGCCGCGCAGACCATTTCACCTCGTCCGGGGTCTATAGGTGACAGCGGCGAGGCCTCCCGCAAGCTTTTCGAGCGGCGGCGTTCTACCCAAGAAGGAGAAAAACTATGGCCTCGCATCGCTTGTCGTTCGCCGGGTGTATCCGTTCGTTCAGCATCGCCGCGCTCGTGGTCTTCGTTCTCGTCTGGAGCGCCTCGCGCGGGTCGACCGCGCTCGCCGCTTCCGAACAGCCTGCGCAGACTCCAGTCGCCACCCTGGCGCCGGGCTTCACGCTCGAAGGTCCCTTCACGCACGCCAATCTCACCGTCTACGTCGTCCGCGGCTCGACGAGCGACGCCCGCGAGTACATCACGCTCGACGAAGGACTCGGCGCACGTACGGTCGCCGTGCGTGAGAAGACGCAAGCGGGTCAGGACCGTTCGGAAGTGAACATGCTCGAAATCGAGAATCGATCGGACAAATGGCTCTTCCTCCAGGCCGGCGACATCGTCAAGGGCGGCAAGCAGGATCGCACCATCATGACGGACCTGACGCTCGCGCCGCGTTCAGGGCCGCAGCCGATCGAAGCGTTCTGCGTGGAGCACGGCCGATGGACGCCCAGCGCGAGCGGTCTGGCGTTCAGCGGCAACCCCGGCATCGTCGCCGGCACCAGGCTCAAGATGGCGATCCAGGGTGAAAAGAGCCAGCCGCGTGTCTGGCAGGAGGTCGCGAATGCGGAAGGGCGCGCTGTCAAGGCCGCCCGGGCCGCAGGTGCGCCTATCGCCGCCGACGCGGTCGCGCTCTCGAGCACGGGCACGTACAACGCGATTGCCGAGAACAAGACGTTGAGCACCAACCGCGAGGCTTACGTCACCGCGCTGCTCCCACAGATTCGGAAACACTCGAACGCCATCGGCATGGCGGTCGCGATCAACGGCAAGGTGACATCGGCCGACGTGTACGCGTCGCCGGCGCTCTTTCAACGGTTGTCGGGGAAGCTGCTCGGTTCGTACGCGCTCGAAGGGCTGCTGGCGCGAGACGCCGCGCAGCAGGCGACGGCGCCGACCAAGCAACAGGTGATCGCGTTTCTGTCAAAGCCGTCGGCCGCCCGCGCCGCCAGCGAGACGGTCGGCAAGTCGATGCAGCGCTCGACGCGCGAGACAGACGAGATGGTGATGTACGAGTACGGCCAGATCGCGTCGCCGGCGAGCGCGAAGAACAAGGTGGCCGTCGTCCATCAGAGCTACTTGAAGAAGTAGACGGAGACTCTCCACCACGGGTCCGCCGTGGTGGAGAGTCAGACTCGCGCGTCGCGGTTACTTGTCGCGGACGCCGCCGCGATAGCGATTGAGGACGTCGGCGACGGCCTGGATGTCGGACGCGGCGACGCCGGCCTGCGCCGCTGTCTGGCCGACGATGGCGATGAACTTGTCGACGACGCGATCCGGAATGTTCAAGCCGCGGTGAATATTCGACATCGAGCTCCGGCACTGGTGGCCGTCCTTCAGAATGGCGCCGTTGTGCGGAGACGAGCCGCCGAGGTCGTGATCGAGCAGCATCGCGAGACACTGCTCGATGTCGTCCGGCGTCTCGGTGAGGTTCGTGAAGAACGAGGCGATCTCCGGATCGCTGAGCAGCGCCGGCACGGCGAGGTTCTCGAGGAACGAGAGAATGCCGGGGAATCCTCCGAGGCGCGCCGCGACGCCGTTTTGGCCTCCGTCGCTGCCCGCGGCCGAAACCGCCGGCGATGTGGCCATCACCGTCGCGACCGCCAACCCGGCAGCGATCGCGAATGCGGCAAGACTCTTCCGGTACGTGCTCAAAGCGGTTGTCATGTCCTTCGTCTCCTTTTTCATCGATCCGTTCATCCAATCGCGACGTAGTGCTCGCGCAGCACGACGCCTCGTTCCGGCAGCACCATCGCCGACACCTCGGCGATGTAATCGCTGAAGCGATACGTCACGTAGATCGGCGCACGCACATCCCACTCGCCTGTCGGGGTGGACTGGGAAGCGGGCGTGCCGAGGGTCGTGGTCAACACTCCTGCCTGCGCCATGAAGCGCCGACGCGCGGCGCGCGGCTCCAGGCTCGTTGACAGCGTCGTGAGATTGACGAGGCGGTGATCGGCGAGGCGGAACCCGAAAGCGACCTCGTCGAACGTCGCATCCGCGCCCGGCCGCAGCGCACCGGCCGGCACCGCGTCGCACTTGAGCAGCGAATCGTTCCGGCTGCGCTCGCACGCGATCCCGTGCGCCCGCGCCCACGCGCGCACCTCGTCGAGCGACGTCTTCTCGAACGCGAAGCCGAACGCCGGCCGCGCCGGCGCGGGATCGGCGCCGCGCAGCTTGTGCAGCGCCTGGTTTCGCGCCTGTTCCACCTGTTCCGGCGTGACCCGCGCGACCGGGCACGCCCCGACGCGCAGGAGCACCGACCGAAACACCGGCATGTGCATCGCGCCGATGATCGCCGTCGATCCGAGCGCCATCGCGACGGCGCGCGTCGCCCATCTCCAGCCCTCCATGCCCACCTCCAGTCCCGCCTCTAATTACGCTGGATCCCGGTGATCGGATGGATGAGCGAAGCGGTAATATCTGCCGCAGCCAGCTCGCATCCGTCGCTTCGCCGCAAGGAGAAGACCATGAGTGGAGTCACTGTCGCTCGCCTCTGGGTCGGTCTCGCGCTCCTCGCCCTCCTCCCCTCGATCGCATCCGCGCAGAGCACCATCGCCGGCGTGGTCAAGGACACGTCCGGCGCAGTCTTGCCCGGCGTCACCGTCGAAGCGGCGAGTCCCGTCCTCATCGAGCGGGTTCGCAGCGCGGTGACGGACGGGGACGGACGCTACTCCATCGTGGCGCTCAGGCCAGGCACCTACGAGATCACGTTCACGCTCACCGGCTTCAGCGCCTTCAAGCGCGACGGCGTCATCGTGCCGGCCGATACGACGGTGCCGGTCAACGTGGAGCTCCGGGTCGGATCGCTGCAGGAGACGGTGACGGTGTCCGGCGAATCACCGGTCGTGGACATTCAGAACGTGTCGCGGCAGCAGATCGTGACGCGCGATCTGATGGACACGATTCCGAGCGCGAGGAACATTCAGTCGGTCGGTTCGCTGGTGCCCGGCATCCGGCTCAACGTGCCGGACGTCGGCGGCGCGCAGCAGACCGAGCAGACCTACATGGCCGTGCACGGCAACACGTCGCTCCACAACACGATCCTGCTCGACGGGATGCCGGCGCAGACCAATCTGAGCGACGGCCAGGTGCAGAACTACATCGACAACGCGCTCATCGCCGAAGCGACCTATCAGACGAGCGGCGTGTCGGCCGAGTCGTCGGCGGGCGGCGTGCGGCTCAACCTGATCCCGAAGGACGGCGGCAACACGCTGCACGGGTCCGGCTTCTTCGGCGGCTCATCGGACAACTGGCATCTGCAGTCGACGAACCTCGACGACGACCTGCGAGCGAGAGGGTTGACGACCGGCGCGCGCGTGCAGCATCTCAACGACTTCAATGGATCGGCGGGCGGCCCGATCGTCAAGGACAAGTTGTGGTGGTTCGGCTCGCTTCGCCACCAGGAAACGTACGTGCAGATTCCGAATACGTTCAAGAACGACGGCTCGCCGGGCATCGACGATGCGTGGATCAACAGCTTCGTCGTACGCGGCACGTGGCAGGCGACGCCGCGCAACAAGCTCGCGGTTACCTATCAGCGGAACTACAAGTGGAAGATCCACGAGATCGTCGGCGGCGGCCAGGAAGGGCTGCCGATCTTTCCGGAGCAGACGGCAGGCTATCGCGAGCCCGTTCTGTATTACATCGCGCAGGCGAAGTGGACCTCGCCGATCACGAACCGGCTCCTGATGGAGGTCGGCTATTCGGGCGACATCCTTCATTACTCGGACGTCTATCAGCCGGGAACCGGGCAGCAGCGCGGCACGGCGGCCTGGTTCGGCAGCGCGTCGCGCCTCGACACGATCGCCGGCGGCACACTGGTGCGCACGGGCGTCGGTCAGCTCACGCAGCTGAACACGCCTGACCAGCACTCCGCGGTCGCCTCGATCGCGTACGTGACGGGCACCCACAACATCAGGACCGGTCTGCTGTGGGCGTGGGGAAACAATCCGTCCGTGCTCGACATGAACGCGGACCTGTATCAGATCTATCAGGGCGGCACGTTCACCAACGGCGTGTATACGCTCGGCCGTCCGGTGCAGATTCGCGCCTACAACACGCCAATCATCCGCTCGCCTCAATTGAGAGCGAACGTCGGCGCGTATGCGCAGGATCAGTGGGTGATCGACCGGTTCACCGTCACCTACGGGATCCGCTTCGAGTTCCTCGAGGAGCAGATCGCCGCGCAGCACCGCGACGCCGGCCGCTTCGCGCCCGCCCAGGACTACGCGGCGATCAACTGCGACACGATGCCCGGCATGACGTGCTGGCCGTCGTGGTCGCCTCGCCTCGGGGTCGCCTACGATCTCTTCGGCAACGGCAAGACGGCGCTGAAGGCGAACTTCGGGAAGTACATGACTCCGGACGTCAGCACGTTCGCGAACCTCTTCAACCCGGTTGCGACCTTCACCGACACACGGACCTGGACCGACGCCGATCTCGGCGGCCGCGGTCTCCCGACCAACGGCGACGGCATCGCGCAGGACAACGAAATCGGTCCGAGCAACAATCCGAACTTCGGCAAGATCACGAACCGCTCGCTCGATTCGGACTTCAAGCGCGAATACAACCTGCAGTACGGCGCCGGAATTCAACACGAGCTGAGGACTGGCGTTGCCGTCAACTTCAACTGGTTCAGACGCCAGATCTTCAACACCGCGTACACGCGGAATCGCGCGGTCGATCCGTCGAGCGACTGGACCACGACGACCGTGGTCAATCCGCTCGATGGCGAATCGATCGCGGTCTACCAGATCAATCAGAACAAGAACGGAATCGCGCCGGACCTGTTCCTGAGCAACATGCTCGATACGGGCCTGCGTCAGAACACCTACACCGGCTTCGAGCTCGGCGCGAACGCCCGACTGCCGCGGCGGACGCTGGTGTTCGGCGGCTGGACGATGGAGCGCGCGGTCGACATCGACTGCACGATGAACACCGCGAACGCGTCGGCCACCTTGAACAGTCCGAACACGCTGCGGTTCTGCGATCAGTCAGGTTCGCTCTACCAGAATCTCGGGCGCAGCGCGTCGATCCCGTTCCAGCACGGGTTCAAGCTCAATGGCAACCTGCCGCTCTGGTATGGATTCGAGGTCAGCGCGTCGCTGCAAAGCTATTCCGGCGCGATCAAGGCGACCACCGGCGGCGTCAGTTGGACGATCAATCGCGGCACCACGCGCTATCCGACCGACTGTACGGTCGCTGGCTGCACGCCGGGCGCGATCGTCCTACCGTCGCGATTCGCCGGCGATCCGGCGGTGACGGTGCAGCTGGCGTCGCCCGGCACGCGCTACGAGCCTCGGTGGAACCAGCTCGATTTCGGGGTCAGACGGAATTTCCGATTCGCGCACGGCGTGACCGTGCAGGGTCAGATCGATCTGTTCAATGCCCTGAACGCGAACCCGGTGCTGACCGAAGGCACCTCGCTCAGTACGACCGTCACGCCGTTCCTGTCGTCGGATCCGAACGCCGGCGGGACGCCGACGACGATCCTGCAGCCGCGGATCATCCGGCTCGCGGCGCAATTACGGTTCTGAGAAACACAGAGGACACGGAGAACACAAAGGACACAGAGGACACAAAGGGCACAAAGGAAGCCGCTCAGCGGCTGACGGGCTGCGTCCAGGCGACGTGGCCGTTCGAGTCGAAGATTTTGGCGCGAACGTACTTCTCGTTGCCGGTGAAGGTATAGGTCGCCGGACTCGAGATCGCTTCCTTCAAGACGCGGCCGTTGGCGCCAATGAACTCGACGCGATACTTCCTCGCCGGCAGCTCGTTGATCGTGATGGTGATCTCTTTGGCGGTGACCTGGTAGTCGCTCAGTTCGACACCGGTCGACGCGTAGAAATCGCCGCGCTCGAGCGCTTCGACGATCGCCCGCGGCGCGAGACGTTCGGCCCTCACGAAGATCCAGCCTCGCCCCGGCCCGGCGACGTCCGGATTGCCCGGCTGCTTGAAGACGTGCGCGTCGTCGTCGGCGATGCCGTACATGATCTTGCCGCTCGAGAGCAGGCGGTCCCAGACTTCTTCCATGCCGGGCACTCCGCCGCCGCCCACGTTGTTCACCAGCGGATGGCCGTTGTAGATCTCGAACAGGTTGACGCGTTCGAGGCGCTGGAGATCGGCGCCTGCGATCGCCCAGTTGAAGTTGGGATGGTTCACGTGCGGCACGCCGTCGGCGGCGCGAATGGCGTCGACGTTCCGCTGGATGACGTCGAGGGTCGAATATCCGTGCTGCGGCTCGACCCGGCTCGTGAGGTCCAGACCGTTGATGTGAATCGGCTTGCCGTCGAGCACGTCGGTGACTTCCTCGCCCTTGACGACCAGAAACTGATCGTCGAGGCCGTGCACGGCGTTGAGTGCATCGACGCTGGTCAGCACGTTGTGATCGCTCAACACCAGGAATCGATAGCCGTGATCGCGATACCAGCGGACGACCTCGTCGGGCGTCGAATCGCCGTCGCTGTTGACCGTATGCGTGTGGGTATTGCCTTTGTACCAGTGGCCTCCAGCAGTCGGCTTGGCATCGGCGAATCCGGGGAGCGTTCGGAAGGCCCAGGTCATGCCGCCCAGCGCACAGACGGCGACAAAGACCGCGGGCCTCGTGAACGCGCGCGTTCGTTCCATTTCGTCAGCCTTGGGTACGGCTTGTCAGCAAAAGTGTGTTCGAGGGTGTCCCGTGGTGTCGGAACTGCCGTATAACCGATCGAGCATAACCGATGTCACGGCCCCACGGTCTCAGGTGTTCACAAATTGACAAAGAATCAACGCGGGACGTCGTCGCCGGTCCCATTCGCAGGCCCGCGAAGGCCTGCGGCTAACCCATTTGGGCCGACGTTGAGCAGCGAGTGCGACACCGTTCGCCGGGTTGTCGTTCACATACTTGGCCGCGAGGGAGTGACGGCGGGGTGACGTCAGGATGACCGTCACCTCGAGCGCCAAGGATGATGCGCCATAATGACGGCCAGCATGCCAGGCGCCGATCCGCACCATCGGCACGCATCGCGCCCGATCCCTCCCACGGCCGTCATCAGCGCGCAGCTCGAGAACATCCTGAACAGCCGCGTGTTCAAGCACGCCGACAACCTGCGCGACCTGCTGCGTTTCATCGTCCAGGAAACGATGGCCGGCCGCGGCGAGGCGTTGAAGGAGTACCTCCTCGCGGTCACCGTTCTCGGAAAGGATGAATCGTTCGATCCCAAAGCCGATTCGATCGTCCGGGCGCAGATGCGCAGGCTGCGCGATCATCTCGATCGCTACTACGCGACCGAAGGTCGGTCCGATCTGGTTCTCATCGAAATCCCCTACGGCGCGTACATGCCGGCGTTTCGTTTTCGATCGCGCGACGCCGGCGCGCCGGCGGGTACGGACGCCGAGCGCGTCGTCGTCGGCCGCGATAAGGAGCTGGCCGGTTTGCGAACGGCGTTCGATCTGGCGGCCGCGGGCCAGGGGCGGGTGATCGGTCTCAGCGGAGAACCGGGCATCGGCAAGACGACCGTCGCGGACACGTGGCTGCGCGAGCTGGCGAAATCAGACGTCGACCACTACCTCGCGCGGGGACGATGCTCGGAGCGGCTGGCCGGCAGCGAAGCCTATCTTCCGTGGTTGGAAGCGCTCGAGACGCTGTTGCGAGGAAGCGACGAATCGCTGGCCCAGGTCATGAGCGTGATTGCGCCCGCGTGGTACGGCCAGATCGGCCCTCTGACCGGAAGCTCCTCGACCGAACCGCGCCGTGTGGAAGGTTCGATGGCGTCGCAGGATCGTCTGAAGCGGGAGCTGACCGCGTTCCTCGAAGAGTTGCAGCGGCAGCGGCCGCTGGTGATCGTGCTCGACGATCTTCACTGGTCCGATGCGTCGACGATCGACATCCTGTCCTATGCCGCAAGCCGATCCGCATCGCAGCGGGTGCTCGTCGTCGGCACCTACCGTCCCGCGGACGCGATCGCAATCAATCATCCGTTCCTGCGCGTGAAGCTGGAGCTGCAGCTCCACGGCCTGTACCAGGACATGCCGATGCCGTTTCTCACGAGAACGGACGTCGATCGGTACCTGGAGCTGCGGTTTCCGCAGCATCGCTTTCCCGCGGAGCTGGCGACGCGAATTCACGACAGAACGGAAGGCAATCCGCTCTTCGTCGCCGACCTCGTACGTTTCCTGCGCGACTGCGGCGCGCTTGCCGAGCGCGAGGGACGATGGGTGATGGTCGGGCAGCTTCCCGAGCTGGAGCACGAGATCCCGGAGTCAGTGCGCAGCATGGTCGAGAAGAAGATCGCGCAGCTGAGCGAGGACGACTATCGGCTGCTGGTCGCCGCCAGCGTGCAAGGCCGCGAGTTCGATTCGGCGGTCGTGTCGAAGGCGCTTGGGCTGAATGCCGCCCTCGTCGAGCAGCAATTGGACGTGCTGGAGCGCGTCCATTCGTTCGTGCAGCTCCTCGAGGAGCATGAATTCGCCGATCGTACGGTCACGCTGCGCTACCGGTTCGTGCATGGGCTCTATCAGAATGCGCTCTTCGCGTCGCTGCGGCCGACGCGAAGAGCGTCGTTGAGCGCGGCCGTCGCGGAATCGCTCCTCGGCCACTACCCGCAGCACCGCGCGGCGATCGCGTCGCAGCTCGCGATGCTGTTCGAATCGGCACGCGAATTCGCGCGCGCCGCCGAGTACTTTCTCGTGGCGGCGCAGCACGCCGCTCGCGTGTCCGCCAATCAGGAGACCGTGGTCCTCGCGCGCCGCGGTCTCGACGCGCTCGCCCAACTCCCCGATACGCCTCACCGGGCGCGGCAGGAATTGCGGCTGCTGACGATCCTTGGGCCGGCGTCGATGGTCACCGTCGGCTACGGTGCGCCGGAGGTGGAGACGATCTACGCGCGGGCGCGGGAGCTTTGCGAGCTGGTCGGTGATACGCCGCAGCTCTTCCCGATCGTGTGGGGCAACTATCAGTACTGGCTGGCGCGCGCGGAGTATCGAACGGCGCGTGCGTTGGGCGAGCGAATGCTGACGCTGGCGGAGAAGGCCGGGGACGCGCGGTGCTTCGTCATGGCGCACCACGCGCTCGCCAACACCGCGGCGTTTTCCGGAGACTTCGAGGAGAGCCGGGCGCATGTCGAATGCGAGATCGCCGCCTACATGCCGGAGCGCGATCAGTCGCTCGCCGCCGTTTACGGAGGTTACGATCCGCGCTCGACGGCGATGAGCGGCAATGCCGGCATTCTGTGGCGCCTCGGCTATCCGGATCTCGCGGTGCAGCGAGGAGACCTGGGGATCGCGCTGGCGCGGGAGATCGGTCACGCCGGGAGCGTCGCGCTCGCGCTGGCGTTCACCGCGATGGTTCATCAATGGCGTCGGGATACGGAGCGGACGCGCGAGCACGCGGAGGCCGCGCTGTCGGTCATCGAACACGAAGGTGGACCGTGGTTCGTGTTCGGAACCGTGTTGCGCGGTTGGGCACTCGCGCATCACGGCGAGGCTGAGGAAGGTATTGCCCGACTCCGTCAAGGGATCGCCGCCTGGAAGGCGCAGGGTGCGCGCTGCCTCCAGCCGTACTTTCTCGCGCTGCTTGCCGAGGCGTACACGGCGAACGGACAACCCGCGGAGGCGCTGACCGCACTCGAGGAGGCGCTGGCCGTCACCGCGCAGACGCACGAGGGTTATGCCGCGGCGGAGCTCTATCGACTCGAGGGCGAGCTCATCGGCGACGCCGATCGAGCCGATGCCTGTTTTCAGCGGGCGATCGAGATCTCCAGACAACAGAAGGCGAGGTCGTTCGAGCTGCGCGCCGTGATGAGCCTGACCCGCCTGCATCAACGGCGAGGACAGGCCACCGCGGCGCGAGAGATGCTTGCGGAGGTCTACGGTTGGTTCACCGAAGGATTCGACACGGCCGACTTGAAAGACGCGGCCGCGCTGATCGCTGGCAGGGACCGATCGTGATCGGACCGAAGTGCGGCCCCCGGCGGAGCGCCGGAGGCCGTCACCTCGGATGACATCATCTTCCGCCGCTGCCGCTCAGATCGATCTTGACCGTCCCCTGCGCGCAGTTCGATGGCATCGCGCGCTCGCAGATCTGATAGGTCAGCGTGTGCAGAACCGAGTTCCTCGATCTGCCGAGGATGTCGACAGAGCCGTCACTGAGGTCGAGCGTGATCATGTTGTTGGCGGGCGAGACCGATACCAGCGACAGGATCACGCTGGCCGTCGTCACGGCCGCGCCGTTGAGCCGATCGTTCACGAGCACGCTTGCCAGCGCCGTGCTCGCGTTCTTCGACGACGCGCGCACGCTGTAGGACGCGGCGAAGATCGGCAGCTGCTGGACGCTGACGCTGACGGTCGCGTGAGCACAATTCGAGGGCGTGGCAGCCTCGCACAAGCTGTAGTGCAGCGTGTGCGCGCCCACCGGAGTACCGTCGGCGACAGTGACGGCGCCGGTCGCGGTGTTGAGCGCGACGCCCGGGTTCGTCGAGTCGAGCTGCGTCAGGCGGACCCGGCTCAGAAGAGCGGTCCCGTTGGCAAACGTATCGTTCCCGAGCACGTTGGCGACAGCCGTTCCGCCCGTTCGCAGCGTGGAGCCGGAATCGTCTCCTGCCGTGATCGGGAATGGATTGACCGTAATCGCGACATCGGCGGTATCGCAATTCGCCGGCGCCGCAGCCTCGCAGATCTTGTAGGTGAGCGTCTGCGCGCCCGGCGCCGTCCCTTCGGCGACGAAGACCGATCCATTGCTGACGTCGAGCGTGATGCCGTCGCTCGTGGACGAGACTTGAGACAACGTGACCTGTGAAGCGGCCGCCGCGGCGCCATCGAGCGTATCGTTCGCGAGGACGCTCGCCAGTGCGGTCCACCCGGGAAGCGTGGAGGCGCTGTCGTTCACCGCGTCGATGACGGCTTTCGGCCGTACCGTCACGGTCACGGCCGCATCGTCGCAGTTCGATGGCGATGCCGCCTCGCAGATCCGGTAGGAGAGCGCGTAGTTTCCGGCTGCCGTATCGGTGGCGACGGTGACGGCGCCGGTCAGGGAATCGAGTGCGAGACCCGCCGCGGCCGACAGCTCCGTCAACGTCACGTGCTTCGTCCCGATGCGAATGTTTCCGAGCAGATCGTTGTCGAGTACGTTGGCGACCGCGGTGCCGCCGAACGTCGAGACCGTGCCGCTGTCGTCGACGGCATCGACGACGTACGGCTTCAACGCAGCCGTGGCGTCCGGAACGATCGCCAGCGCGCCCGGCACCGGCGACACGGCCGCTGATCTCGAGAAGTCGACCAGATTGGTATTGACGTCGGCGATATCCACGACGCTGATACGGGGAATGGCCGTGTAAACGGCGCTGCGGTCGGGCGTTACCCCGATACCGGCAGGGTAATTCTGGTACATGTAGGCCACGCCGTCTGCGCCGAAATCGATGATGCCCGCGATCCCGTCGGTGACGGTGTCGATCACGGCGGCGTAGCGCCCGGGTACGAACCCGGCGCCGTAGCCGGTGTCGACCCAGATATAGCTGATGCCCACATACGCGCGGCTGCCATCCGGCGTGAATGCAATGGCGCCGGGCAGAGTGAAGAGGTCGATCGTGGCAGTGGCGGTTTCGGACGCCGTGTCCACGATCAGAAGGTTGCCACCCGCGGAGAACCCGGCGTGCAGAGAGAAGAAGGTATAGACCCCGATATAGGCGCGCTTCCCGTCCGGCGAGAACGCGACCGAACTGGCATTGTTCTCGACACCGGGAATGGACTCCAGTTCAGGCGCGAGCGTTTTCAAGATCACGTTGGTCTGCGTGTTGATGACGTGGATTTGTCCCGCGGCGACGTAGACGCGAGTCCCGTCGGGGCTAATCGCGAGGTCGCCCACAGAACCGATGTTGATGGTGGTGCCAGTGCCAGCGGTGCCATCGGTGCCGGTGGCTACGACCTCGACCACTCCGGCCGCGGTCATCACGTACAACCACTTGTCGTCCGGGGTCACCGCGAGAGACGAGGGGCCGGCGCCGACCGGAATCTCCCCGGTGACCAGATCGGTGGAGATGTCGATGATCGAGATCGAACTCGACCCTCCGTTGGCCACGTAGGCGTGCTGCTTGCCTTCCAGCGTGACCGGCGCGACGACCACGGCCGCCGGGTTAGTGCCGACTGGAATCGTTCCTGCCACCGTTCCGGTCTTCGTATCGATCACCGTGACGAGGTTGGCGCCAGAATTTGTTACGTACGCTTTCGTTTGCGCGTCGGTGCGGGCCGCGGTGGCCAGCACGAGCATCGGCACGAAGGTGAGCGCGCAGACACTGAATCTCCAGGGTTGACCTCCAAGTCGTACCGTCACGAGTATCCTCCTCTGTCGTCAGAGGCACACGCAGGGCAAACTATTGGCCAACGTCCTACACTGTCGCGTTGCGGTGTCAGACTGCGACGCGCCGATTCATTTCAGGCCGCAGTCGCGCGGTTCTGCGTTGGGGTGGTTTGAACGATCGATCGACGAACGTACTCTATGAACTGGCGTCTCGTACGAGATGCGAAAGTTCGTGCAGAAAAATGAAAGCGTTTATTCCAATGAGAGTAATCGCAGCGATGTTCGCGACGTTCGTGTTCGCGATCGGTGCCATCGGAACGATGGCCCAGTCGGCGCCGCCAGCGGCGCGCACGCACCTCGTCATCGTCGTCGACGGACTCCGTCCCGACTACATCACGCCGGCGTTGATGCCGCGGCTCGTCAGGCTGGGACAGCGCGGCATCGTCTTCAACGCGCATCACTCGGTGTTTCCGACGGTGACGCGAGTGAACGCGGCATCGCTCGCGACGGGCACGTATCCCGAGAGCCACGGCCTGCTTGGCAACAACGTCTACGTGCCGTCGGTCAATCCAGTGCGCGGCCTCGATACCGGATCGCGTGCGAACCTCGAGCAGATTGCGCGAGCAGAGCGGTTGCTGACGGCGCCATCGCTCGGTGAGATCCTGCAGCAGGCCGGGCGCAAGATCCTCGCCGTTGGTTCCGGCACGAGCGGTGCTGCGTTTCTTCTCAATCACACTGTCGCGAACGGCGCGATTCTCCATCACGAGTTCACGCTGCCAACCGCGCTCGCAGCCCACGTGCTCGACGTGCTCGGTCCGCCTCCGCCGCACGCGCTGCCGAATGCCGCACAGAACCGGCGCGCTGTTGATGCTTACCTGAAGCTTGGCCTCGACGAGATCCATCCGGACGTCACGCTGATGTGGATCAGCGATCCCGACACCACGGCTCACACGCGCGGCATCGGCGCGCCGGAGACGCGCCAGTCGCTGACGCTGGCTGATGCGGAAATCGGTCGAATCGAGGACACGCTCCAGGCGAAAGGTCTGCTCGCGCGCACGAACCTCATCGTCACCGCGGACCATGGGTTCTCGACGCATACCTCAGCGCTCAAGCTCGAGTCGCTCGTCGAGCCGTTCGCGCACAACCTGCCGGACGGCTCGCGCGACATCGTCGTGTCGGAGGGCGCGATTTACCTGCGGCCCGGCTCGGGAGACGTTGTGGCGCCGCGAGTTGCGGCCATCGTCGCGGCGCTGCAGCGGCGCCCTGAGGTTGGCGCGATCTTCACGCGGCCCGGCGCGCGCGGCGGTCCCGAAGGGCAGGTGCCTGGCACTCTCTCGTACGACGTCGCGCGGTGGAATCACGCGCGCTCCGGGGACATTCTCGTGTCAGCCAACTGGTCGCGAGATGCCAATGACGCGGGCTATGAGGGGAAGACGGCACAAAACGGAACGGCAGGTCACGGGAGCTCGAGTCCTTACGACATTTATATACCGCTCATCGCGGCGGGACCCGACTTCCGCGAGCGCGCGGTGAGCGACGCGCCGACCGCGAACGTTGATCTCGCGCCGACGCTGCTCCGGCTGCTCGGCGTGCCGGTGCCCGCGACGATGACGGGAAGGGTGATTGAGGAAGGGCTACGCGGTGGCCGCGCCGGCGCGATGCCGGTCGCTCACGCCACGGAGACGGTGAAAACGGCGGACGGATCGTACGAGTTGACCGCGCACATCTCGATCGCCGCCGGCCATCCCTACCTCGACTACACCGAGGTCAAGCGCCGGTAGAGCTCCGCGCGTCCGCGTGTCACACCCGCCACCGGTCGGTCGTCCTATCAGTCGTGAGGCGCCGGATGCCGCCGCGCCTCGCGGTCAGACCACGGTCAGACCACGGTCAGACCACGGTCAGACCGCGGTCAGACCA
>DAIUKO010000002.1:0-82796 GCA_036848175.1 Vicinamibacterales bacterium
TGAGCTTGTCGAAGGGTGAGCTCGCTCAGGATGTACCTGTCGAAGGACGAGCGCTCAGGACAGGCACATGGGTCGGCCCCTGCGTGAGGGGTTAGTCCCTCGTCTTCTCCACGTCAGTCCGATTCCGTCGAGAGCGCGGCGGCGCGGCGGAGCAAATCGAGCTTGCGGCGACGCGCTTCGAAGAGATGGCTGCTCAAATAACTGTTCGCGGGATCGGCGGCGAGCGCCTGCCGCGCCTGCTCGATCGCCTGGTCGATGATCTGCAGGTTGTGTTCGACGACGGCGATCGTGTTCTCATCGAGCCTTCCACGTCCCTGCTTCACGGCTCTCTCGAGATCGGCAACCGCAGCGTCGTACTGCGGGTCGGCCATGCTCACTGTTGCCACCTGAACGTCGTCTGTCGGCGCGAGCGCTCGGTGGCCTGCCGGCTCCGCGACGGATGCGGGCGTCGACGGAATCACGCCGCTCGAGCGCGACGCGTCAGCCGAGCCGCCGGCCATCCGCTCCGCGGTCTGCCACGCGATGCCGGCTGACACCGCGATCAGGATGACGGCCGCGGCCGCCAGCTGCGGCATGGTGAGCGAGACGCGACGGCGCGGCTCGAACGCGACGATCTTGCCGGCTGACGACTGATCAATGCGGGCGGCGATCCCGGCCCAGAGATCGGCCTGAGGAGGGCGCGGCTCGAGCCCCTTCGCCCGCGCGATGACGCGCTTCAGATCCGCCAGCACCGCGGCGCACTGCGCGCAACCGGTCACGTGCGCGTCGACGGCCGCGCGTTCGCCCGCCGACAGCTCGCCGTCGAGATAATCCGACAGCTTGTCGATGAATTCCTGATGATCGAAGTCCATGACCCTATCCATTCAAGTGCTTCCGCAACAACATCCGCGCCCGATGCAGCTGGCGCTTCGACGTGCCGGTCGTGATGTCGAGCATCGAGGCGATCTCGCGATGCTTGTAGCCTTCCACGTCATGCAGCACGAAGATCTCGCGGGCACCCGCCGGCAGCCGGTCGATCGCCGCCTCGAAATCGACGGTCAGGTCGGCGCGCGCCGGCGCGACGGTCACCATGTCGAGCGCCAGCGGATCGTCGGTGATCCGCTCACGCTGGATCGCAAACGATCGCCGCCGCTCGATGACGACGTTGATCGCGAGCCGGTGCAGCCAGGTCGAGAACTGCGAGTCGCCGCGGAACTGCCCGAGCTTCTGCCAGGTGCGGACGAAGATGTCCTGCGTGACCTCGTCGGCGTCGTGGCTGCCGAGCATCCGCCGTGTCAAACTGTGAATCCGCGCGACGTGCGTCCGGTAGAGCCGCTCGAAGGCAGACGCATCTCCGGCAGCCGCCAGGGCCACGTCGTCGCTCACCGCCCGCGGGGGCGCGGCCCCAGCCCGTGTGTCGCCGCTCAGGGTCATTACGGCCGTGATCGTCACATTCTCTTAAGCTCGCGGGGCCCCACCCCACTCGCGCACGCTCGGCGGCGCCGCTCCGCGCCGGTACTCGCGCTCGCCGCAGGCGCTCTCCCGACTTACAACCGATTGGATGGGTTCAGCTTACCGAAGGTTGATCTCCGAGGGAGGAAGGGATCTGGGCTTCGGGATTCGGGATTTGATAATGCGGAGTCGGGTTTCGGGCTTCAGGAATGGGGGTTTTTGATGAGTGGAACATCAAATCCCGAATCCCAAATCCCAAATCCCGACCTGGCGCAGCGAGGCCCGGCGCAGCTAGGCTGCAGGCACGCCCGGCAGACCGTGCACGTCACGGCGCGGTTCGACATGCGGCCGCTTCCGGGCGAGCCTCATGCGTGCGCCTTCGATATACACGTAGTAAACCGGCGTGATGTAGAGCGTCAGCAACTGCGAGACGAGGAGGCCGCCGACGACCGCCAGGCCGAGCGGCCGCCGCGATTCCGCGCCGGCGCCGAAGCCGAGCGCGATCGGCAGCGTGCCCACCAGCGCCGCCATCGTCGTCATCATGATCGGGCGGAAGCGGACCAGACACGCTTCGTGAATCGCCTCGCGCGGCGACTTGCCGTGCTCGCGCTGGGCCTCGACGGCGAAGTCGACCATCATGATCCCGTTCTTCTTGACGAGGCCGACGAGCATGATGACGCCGACGAAGGCGTAGAGGCTCAGCTCGGTGCGGAAGATCAACAGCGTCAGCAGCGCGCCGAAGCCGGCGGACGGGAGGCCGGAGAGAATCGTCAGCGGGTGCGTGAAGCTCTCGTAGAGAATCCCCAGCACGATGTAGATGACGACAATCGCCATCAACAGAATCAGGCCGAGACCCTGCAGCGAATCCTGGAAGGCCTGCGCGGCGCCCTGGAAGGTGGTGCTGATGCTCGACGGCAGGGTTGCCGCCGCAGTCGCTTTGACAACGTCCACGGCGTCGCCGAGTGCGTAGCCCGGTTTCAGGTTGAATGCAATCGTCACCGACGGAAGCTGTCCGGTGTGGGCAATCACCGACGGGCCGACATTCGTGCGCACCTTCGCCACCGTGTCGAGCGGGATCAGCCGGCCGCTGCTGGAGCGGACATACAGCATCGACAGCGCCGCCGGATCGTTCTGGAACTGCGGCGCGACCTGCATGATCACCTGATACTGGTTGTTCGGCGCGAAGATCTGCGAGACCTGCCGCGTTCCGTAGGCGTTGTAGAGCGCGGTCTCCACCTGATTCACCGACAGGCCGAGCGCTGAAATCTTGTCGCGATCCATGTCGACGCGCACCTGCGGGTTACGCACCTGCATGTCGCTGTTCACGTCCTCGAGCCCCGGCAGCTCGCGCAGCTTCGCCTCGAGAATCGGCGCCCAGTGATACAGCTCCTCGGTATCGGTGTCCTGCAGCGTGAACTGGTACAGGCTCCGCTGTGGACCCTGATTGCCGAGGTTGATGGGCGGCTGGTTGACCATGTAGACGCGGATCCCCGGTATCTGCGACAGCTTCGGCCGCAGATCCGCGATGATCTCATCAACGCTCTTTTTGCGCTCCGACCGCGGCTTGAGATCGATCGAGATGTTTCCCGTATTCAACCCACCGCCACGCGGACCACCGCCGGCGTTGTTGCTGAACGCGAGCACGTTCGGGTCCTTCGCGACGATGTCGGCGACCTGTAATTGATGCCGCACCATCTCGTCGAAGCCGATCCCCTGAATCGCTTCCGTGCTGATGTTGAAGCGGCCTTGATCTTCGCTGGGCAGGAAGCCTTTCGGCACGCGCGTGAACAGGTACACGGTGCCGACGAGCAGCGCGATCGACACCGCGAACGTGACTGCGTGATACCGCAGCGCGCCGCGCAGCGTCACGTCGTACAGCCTCAGCCACGCCTGGAACACCTTCTCGATTGCGTTGTAGACGACGCCGTGCCGCTGTGCGTGCGGCGGCTTGAGGAAGCGGCTGCACAGCATCGGCGTCAGGCTGATCGACACGAAGCCCGAAACGAGGATCGCGACGCTGATGGTCACGGCGAACTCGTGGAGCAGGCGGCCGACGACGCCGCCCATGAAGAGCACCGGGATGAACACCGCGGCGAGCGACAGCGTCATCGACAGAATCGTGAAGGCGACTTCCTTCGATCCTTCGTAGGCGGCGCGCATCGGCGGCTTGCCCATTTCCATGTGCCGGACGATGTTCTCGAGCATCACGATCGCGTCGTCGACGACGAACCCGACGCAGAGCGTGAGCGCCATCAGCGACAGGTTGTCGAGGCTGTAGTTCAGCAGGTACATCGCCGCGAACGTCGCGACAATGGATGCGGGCAGCGCGAGGCTCGGGATGATCGTCGCCGAGAGGTTCCGCAGGAAGAGGAAGATCACGAGGACCACCAGGCAGATGGTCAGCATCAGCGTGAACTTCACGTCGTGCACCGACTCGCGGATCGCGATCGACCGATCGTTGCGGATGTCGAGCGAGACGGCGGCCGGCAGCTGCTCGCGCAGCGACGGCAGCAGCGCCTTGACGGCGTCGACGACCGCCACGACGTTGGTGCCCGGCTGCTTCTGAATGGCGAGATAGATGGTGCGCTGCCCGCCGAACCACGCCGCGCTCTTGTCGTTCTCGATGCCGTCGTAGACCCGCGCGACCTCGTCGAGCCGCACCGGTGTGCCGTTGCGGTAGGCGATGATCATCGGTCCATACGCCTGCGCGCGCAGTAACTGGCCGTTGGCGAGGACGGTGAACGTCTTGTCCGATCCGTACATCGTGCCGGTGGGCAGCGACACGTTCGCGTTCTGGATCGCCGTTGCGACCTCGTCGATGCCGAGCCCGCGCGCCGACAGCTGACGCGGATCCACGTCGATCCGGACCGCGTACTTGGCCTGGCCGAATACCTGCACCTGCGCGACGCCGCTCACCATCGAGATGCGCTGCGCGAGCGTTTGCTCGGCGTACTCGTTGATGGTCGACAGCGGCAGCGTCGCTGACCGGAGCACCAGGAACAGAACCGGGAAGTCGCTCGGGTTGGCCTTGTTGTACGACGGCGGCGCCGGCATCTGCGGCGGCAGCTGCCGCGCGGCGCGCGCGATCATCGCCTGAACATCCTGCGCGGCCGCGTCGATGTTGCGGCTGAGATCGAACTGCAGCGTGATGTTGGTGCTGCCCTGAGAGCTCGTCGAGTTGATCGAGTTCAACCCGGCGATCGTCGCGAACTGCTTTTCGAGCGGCAGCGCCACCGCCGACGCCAGCGTCTCGGGGCTCGCACCGGGCAGGCTGGCCTGGACCTGAATGGTGGGGAAGTCCACCGTCGGCAAGTCGCTGACCGGCAGCTGCTGGTAGGCCATCGCCCCGAAGACGATGATGCCGAGCATGATCAGCGTCGTCGTGATCGGCCGCTTGATGAAGAGCGAAGAGATGTTCATGCTAGCGGTCCGTTCGAACTGGTTGAGATGGATTCACAACACGCCCTCGTCACCAGTCGCGGGCCGCGACAACGGCGCGGCCCACGCGTGACTCGAAAGACTGTTCCGCTATTCGCGACTTCCGCCGCTGCGCGCCGGCTGCGATCCCGGCCCTTCCTTCACGCTGACGCGGCTGCCCGGCACCAGCCGGATCTGGCCGTCGGTGACGACGGTCTCGCCCGCTGCCAGGCCCTCCTTGATCACGGTTTCGCTACCGTCGGCTCTCGCGACGGTGACGGGGCGCAGATCGGCGGTCTGGTCCGGCTTCACGATGAACACATATTGTCCCTGCTGTCCGGCCTGAACCGCTGGGGTCGGCACGACGATGGCGCTCGGATCCGTCGTCAGGGTCACCACGACGTTGACGAACTGACCCGGCCAGAGCCGGCGATCGGCGTTCGTGAACGCGCCTTTGACGCGGATCGTGCCGGTCGTTGGATCGACCTGATTGTCGACGAACGCGACCTTGCCGCGCGACGCCGCAGCGGTCTCGTTCGGCGGTTGCGCCTCGAGGAGCAGTGAGCCTCGCGCCAGATAGTTCTTGAACTCGGGCAGCCGCGATTCGGGAATCGCGAACGAGACGTTGATCGGCGCGATCTGATTGATCACGACGAGCGGCGTCGTGTCGTTGGCGCGGACGAGATTGCCGGCGTGCACCATCAACGCGCCGGTGCGCCCGGCAATCGGCGCGCTGATCGTCGCGTACTGCAGCTGCACGCGCGCGTTCTCGATGGTGGCGCGATCGGCGCCGACGGTGGCGTCGAGGGCGGTGGCCGACGTGCGCGCCGTCTCGAGCTGCTCTTTGGTGGCGATGCCGCGATTGGCGAGATCCTCGTAGCGCTGCGCCTGCGAGCGCGCGTTCGTGGCCTGCGCGATGTCGCGCGCCAGGTTCGCTTCCGCCTGCTTGAGCGCCGCCTCGAGCGGCCGCCGATCGAGCTCGAACAGGACCTGGCCCTTGCGCACGTCGTCGCCTTCGTTGAAGGAGACGGTCGTGAGCTCGCCGGTGATCTGCGCGCGAACGGCCACGGTCGACGACGGTTCCACGGTGCCGATGACGCCAATCGTGATCGGCATCGGCTTCTGCACGACGTGCGCGGTCACGACCGGTACGGCCGCGCCGGCGCCGCCGCGCCCGGACGTCGTTCCTGGCGACTGCGACGCAGACTGCACCGCCTCGCCGGAACAAGCGATTGTGCTGATGGTGGCCGCCAGCACGACGCCACCGCGAAGGAATGAGAAAAGAGTGCGCATCCGTTTATTCGAATCGTAGCGCGTCGATCGGGTCGAGTGCCGCGGCTTTGCGCGCTGGATAGAAGCCGAAGAAGACGCCGGTCATCGCCGCGAACCCGAACGCGACGATGACGGCGTTGGTCGACACCGCGGTCGGCCATCCCTGCCACAGCGTCACTCCTTGGGCGACGCCGAACCCGAGGGCGATGCCGATGCCGCCGCCGAACAAGCTCAAGACGACCGCCTCCACGAGGAACTGCAACAGGACGTCGCGCCCGCGGGCGCCGATCGCCATGCGGAGACCGATTTCACGCGTGCGTTCCGTCACCGAGACCAGCATGATGTTCATGATCCCGATGCCGCCGACGAGGAGCGACACGCCGGCGATGCTCGCGAGCAGCGCGGTCATTGTCTGCGTCGCTTCCTTCCTGACGTTGGCCATCTCCTCCATCGTACGGACCATGAAATCATCCGGGTCTCCAGGCTGAATCTTGTGACGCACGCGTAACAGCTGCGCAATATTGTCGGCGACCTTGCTGGTTTCGCCGGCCGACGCGGCCGAGACCTGCACCTGCTGGATGTTGGTGATCCCGCGCAGCTTCTTCAGCACCGTCGTGTACGGCACGAACACCACGTCGTCCTGATCCTGGCCCATACCCGACTGGCCCTTGCTCGCCATGACGCCGACGACGGTGAACGGCTGATGCGAGATGCGGATCACCTGCCCGACGGGATTGGCAGTCGGATCGAACAACTGATCGCGGACGACGGTACCGAGCACCGCCACCTTCGCGGCGGTGGTCACGTCCTGCGGTGTGAAGAACGCGCCTTCCTTGACCGGCCACGATCGAATCAGCGGCAGGTCGATGTCGGTCCCCTGCACCTGTGTGTTCCAGTTCTGGTTGCCGGCGACGATCTGGCCGCGGGTGTTCGACTGCGCGGCCGTGTACTGGACGCCCGGCAGTTGCCCGATGGCCTGCGCGTCTTCGGGGATCAGCGTGCTCGCGTTGCCCTGCCCCTGGCGCACGCCGCCCATGTTGAAGTTGCCGGCGCTGACGATGATCATATTCGTGCCGGCGGATTGAATCTGCGCTTCGATGGAGGTCTGCGCGCCGGTGCCGAGCGCCACCATCGTGATGACGGCGGCGACGCCGATGATCATGCCGAGCATGGTCAGCGCTGTCCGCATCTTGTTGCGGCCGAGCGCCTTCAGCGCGATGCGAAGAGTCATGAGGACAGACATAACGCCTTTCAGACCGCCTCGGCCGGCTCGGGCAGCGCCGCAAGCTCGTCCTGCGCGACACGCCGGCGAGTGATCGGCCGGTCGGCGACGACCAGTCCGTCGCGGAACGTCACCATCCGCGTCCCGTACTCGGCGATATCCATTTCGTGCGTGATGAGGACCACTGTGATGCCGCGCTCCTGATTGAGGCGCTGGAAAATCCCCAACACTTCGATGCTGGTTTTCGTGTCGAGGTTCCCCGTCGGCTCGTCAGCGAGCAGAATCGACGGATTGTTGATGAGCGCGCGCGCGATTGCCACGCGCTGTTGCTGGCCGCCCGACAGCTGATTCGGATGGTGATCCGCCCGATTCGCGAGTCCGACCGCGCTCAACACGTCCATCGCCCGCTTGTGACGCTCCGCCGTTCTCATCCCGCCGCCGCCGTAGAGCAGCGGCAGCTCGACGTTGTCGAGCGCAGACGTGCGCGAGAGCAGGTTGAACCCCTGGAAGACGAACCCGATCTTCTTGTTGCGCACGGCTGCCAACGCGTCCTTCGACATCCGTGAGACGTCCTGTCCGTCGAGGAAGTACTGGCCGCCAGTCGGTCGATCCAGGCACCCGACGATGTGCATGAAGGTCGACTTGCCGGAGCCCGACGGCCCGGTGACGGCGAGAAACTCGCCGCGCTGCACTTCGAGGTTGACGCCGCGCAGGGCCTTCACTTCGACTTCACCGACCACGTAGGTCTTGACGAGGTTCTTGACTGCGATGACAGAAGACATTCAAAACTAGCGGCCGCGACCGGGGCCACCACCTGGACCGCCGAAACCACCGGGACCGCGTCCAGGCATCAGCGGATTGCCCGTCCCACCCTGACCGGGCAGCGCCCGCGTCGTTCCGACGCCGGTCACGCCCGTCACCACTTCCATGCCCTGCTGAAGCTCGCCGCTCAGGAGCTCGCTGTTGGTGCCGTCGGAAATGCCGAGACGGAGACTCACCGGCTTGAGCTGGTGGTCAATGAACAGCCACGCGCGTCCGGGCGTTTCGGTGACCGGCAGCGGCGCGAACAGCGCGTCGATCGTTTGCGCCCCCTGCGGCGACGTCGCAGGCTTGGCCTTGGCGGCGGTCGCGCTCGCCCGGATCTCTTTCTCGAACGCGCTCGTGTCCACGCCGCGATCCTTCATGCGCGCGATGAACTGCTGCTGTTCGTCCGGCGACATCGTTTTGAAGCGTTCCATCATGCGCGCGGGATCGAATCCGCGCCGGCCGCCGTCGCCTGTCTGCCCCGAGCCGCTCGAACCACCGAATCCGCTGTGGCCGCCGCCACCTCCGAAGCGATGTTCCGCACTCTCGCCGGAATCGCGCGGCGCCTGCGCGGCGTTCGGTGACGGCGCCGGACTCGATTTGCTGGCGTTGGGCGACGGCGCAGGTGTCGCCGCGCCGGCGGCCGGCGCTCCTTGACTCGCTTCCGCCCCCTGAGCGCCGCGCCCCCCGCGACCGCCGCGTCCGCCACCGCCCGCGAACTGCGCCTCGCGCGGAACTTCCTGATTGAGCGCGGCGAAGACGTCGGGCGATGGACGGAACCGCAGTGCCGCCGTCGGAATGCGCAGCGCATCGGTCCGCTTGGCGATCTCGACCTTCACGTTGGCGGTCATGCCCGGCTTCAACTTGAGCAGCGGGTTCGGGACGTCGATGACGGTGCCGTAGGTCGTCACGTTCTGCACGACGACTGGCTGCAGCCGTACTTGCGCGACCGTGCCCTCGAACGTTTCGGTCGGATACGCGTCGACGCGGAAGGTGACGTGCTGTGCCGGACGGATGCGGCCGACGTCCGATTCGTCGATGTTCGCGTTGACCTGCATCTTCGTCAGGTCGGCGGCGATGATGAACAGCGTGGGCGCCTGCATGCTCGCCGCAACCGTCTGGCCGACGTCGACGTTTCTCTGCGTCACGATGCCGTCGATCGGCGCGGCGATGATCGTGTGATCCAGGTTCACCTGACTCTGATTGACCGACGCCTGCGCCTGGCTCACGGCCGCCTGTGCCTGCGTGACCGACGCCTGCTGCGAGGCGAGCATCGCCTGCGCCGTATCCACGGCGATCTTGGCCGCGTCGAGATCGCTCTGCGGCAGCAGGCTCTTCGCGGCCAGCTCCCTGGCCCGCGTGTACTTCTGCTGCGCGTCCGTGAGCTGCACTTTCGTGCGCTCGAGCTCGCTCTGTGCCTTGGCCAGATTCGCCCGGGACTGATTCAGATTGGCCGTCGTCTGTTGAAGCTGCGCCTCGATGAGCGACGGATCGAGCTTCGCGATGATCTGTCCCTTCTTGACGATTGAATTGAAATCGGCGCCGAGCCACGAGATGTTGCCCGACAGCTGACTGCCCACCTGCACCGTCGTCACCGCCTGCAGCGTGCCGGTTGCGCCGACCGTATCGACGATGTCGCCGCGGGTGATCGGCGCGGTGTTGACCTGGATCTCGGTCCCGCCGCGGCGAATGTAGATGGCGCCGGCGCCTGCGCCGATGGCCGCGATGATCAACAGGATGGTGAAGAATCGTTTCATGGTCCTATAGCGACGAATCGGACGAATCGCTCGGGGGCGGCCCGTTCAGGGCTGCCGACGCGGGCCCGAAAGGCCCGCGCTACGACGATTCATCAATGCGCCGGTGCGTCGGCCTTGTGTCTGAGGCCTTTCCATCCCTCCTCGAACAGCGTGTAAACCGTCGGCACCAGGACGAGCGTGATGAGCAGCGACGTCGTCAGTCCGCCGATGACGACGCGCGCGAGCGGCACCTGCAGCTCGCTGCCTTCGCCGATGCCGAGTGACATCGGCACCAGGCCGAGCGCCGTCGCGATCGACGTCATCAGAATCGGCCGCAGCCGCGTGCGGCCGGCCGTTTCGACTGCCTCTCGCAGCGGCAGGCCGTCGCGTCGTCTGAGGACGTTGGTGTAATCCACGAGCAGGATGCCGTTGCTGACGACGATGCCGGCGAGCATGATGATGCCGATGTAGGCCTGCATGTTGAACGACGTGCCCGTCAGCTTGAGCGCCAGCACCACGCCGATCGCCGCGGTCGGCACCGAGAACATGATGATGAACGGATCGCGCAGCGACTCGTACTGCGACGCCATCACGGCGTAGACGAGGATGAGCGCGAGGATGAGCACCATACGGAGCTGATTGAATGCCTTTGCCTGTTCCTCGACTTCGGCGCCGAAGCCGACGCTGAAATCCTGCGAGACGCCGAGCTGGGGCAGCCGATCCTGCACCGCCTGCACCGCGTCGCTCAGCGTCGCTTCCGGTTCGGCGCTGACGGTGACAATCCGCTGCTGGTTCTTGCGCTCGATCTGAACCGGCCCCGTTTCGTTCTCCACGTGCACCAGGTTCTTCGCGGGCGTCGCCTGCCCGCTGGTCGTGTTGACCAGCACGTCCCCGACGTCGCTCACCGCCTGCCGCTCTTCTTCGCGCAGACGCACCACGATGGGGTACTCGTTGCCGTGCTCGCGGTACATCGCCGCCTGCGTACCGGCGACGTTGGTCCGAATCGTGTTCGCGATGCTGGTGACGGTCAGGCCGAGCAGCGCCGCCTTCGGACGATCGACGCGGACCGCCAGCTCGGGCCGGCCTTCATCGCGGCCGACGCGCGCGTCGGCGACACCGGGCGTGCTGTCCATCAACGTTTTTGCGCCCTGCGCGAGGCGCCGCGCTTCGCCGAGATCCTCGCCGCGAATCTCGAGCGCGAGACGGCCACCGAAGTTGTTGTTGCCGCCGCCGGACAGGAAGCGGTTCATCTGGTTGTTACCGCCCGACGCGTTGGCGCGGATGACCACGCCCGGCAGGCCCGACAACTCGCGGCGAAGCTGCATCGCGATCTGCTCGCTCGATCGCTTCCGCTCGTCCTTCGGCGTCAACATGATCTGAATCTGTCCGCGATGGCCGGCGCCGCCGCCCGGGCCGCCGAATCCGGGCCCCTGACCGCTGCCGCCCTGCACGATGAACGTTCGCGCCTCTGGAACGAGCGTGGGGAGCATCTGTTCGAGACGGGCCAGCACCGCGTCGGTCCGCTCGACACGTGTGCCGATCGCGAGCTCGACGTTGACGTTCACCTGGCCCTCGTCGGTTTGCGTCGAGAACTCGGTCGGAATCGTCGGCAGGATCACGATCGCCGCGACGACCGACGCGAGGCTCAGCCCGATGACCGACGGACGGTGGGCGAGCGCGAGATGAATCAAGCGGCGGTAGCCCTCGTCCAACCCGTTCAGCATCCGCTCGCTGAAGGTGTAGAGATAGCCGCCGAAGCCCGATCGTTTCTCGGGCGGCGGCGGCAGCACCAGCAGCTTCGAGCAGAGCACCGGCACCAGCGTCACCGCGACGAAGAGCGACATCAGCAGCGAGAAGACGACGACGACCGACAGCTGCCGGAACATGATGCTCGACACGCCGGTCAGGAAGAGCAGCGGCACGAAGACGGCGATGTGCGTGAGGATCGACGCGAGAATCGCCGACCAGACCTCCTCGCTGCCGTCGATCGACGCCGTCATCCGATCCTTCCCGTGGTGCTCCATGTGCCGGAACGAGTTCTCGAGCACGACGATCGCGGCGTCCACGATCATGCCGACGCCGAGGGCCAGCCCGCCGAACGTCATCGTGTTGAGCGTCATCCCGGAGAAGTAGAGCAGCGCGAAGGTGCCGACGACGGAGATCGGAATCGAGGTGCAGACGATGAGCGTCGATCGGAAGTTGCGCAGGAACATGAAGATGACGACGATGACCAGGATCGAGCCGATCATCACGTGCTCTTTGACCGCGTTGATCGATCGCTCGATGAAGCGGGCGCTGTCGTCGATCACTGTCAGCTGCACGCCCGGGATTTCGCGGTTGATGCGCTCGATTTCGGCGCGCACGAGCTGGGCGATCTGCACCGTGTTGGTGCCCGACTGCTTCTGGACGTTCATCCGGACGCCGGGCCGGCCGTTGATGCGCAGCACCGAGCGGACGTCCTCGGTCCCGTCCTTCACCTCGGCGATGTCCTTCATGTAGACCGGGACGTTGTTTTTGGTGAGGATGACGAGATCGCGGATCTGGTTGAGGTCCGAGAATTGTCCCTGGCTCCGAACCAGGTACGTCATGTCGCCGCGATAGATCTCCCCGAGCGGGATGTTCTGGTTTTCCGTCTTGAGAATGCTGACGACGCGATCCACCGACAGATCGAGCGCCTGAATCTTCTCCTTGGACAGCTCGACGTGGATCTGACGGCGGAGACCGCCGTTGACCGTCACGGAGGCGACGCCCGGGACGCGCTCGAGCCGCGGGGACAGGATGTTCTCGCCCATCTCGCGCAGCGTCACGCGGTCGTAGTTCCCCTCGACGCCGATCCCCATGATCGGTTGTGAGTTCGAGTCGAACTTGAAGATCGTCGGCGGATCGGCGTCCTCGGGCAGGCGATTGCGGACGCGATCGATGCGCGTCCGCATGTCGTTCATCGCCTCGCTCAGATCGGTCCCCCACGTGAAGTTGAGGCGGAGATTGCTGTTGCCCTCAGACGACGTCGAGTTGAGCTGTTCGAGACCGGCCGTGGCGCTCAATGCCTGCTCGAGCGGCCGCGTGATGAGCTCTTCCATCTCCAGCGGTCCGACGCCGGGATAGTTCATGCGCACGGTAATGGTCGGCTGCTGGATGTCGGGCAGCAGATCGACCGGCAGCCGCGTGAGCGAGATCGCGCCCAGCAGGATGACGATCGAGCTGATCATCGCCATCATGATCGGCCGATGGATCGCGAAGCGAGGGATGCTCATGCGCTCTCCCGACTAATGACCAACGACCAACGACCCATGACCATTACGATTGACCCGATCGACCGCGTCCGCCGCCCTGGCGGCCGCCGCGGCCCTGGCCACCCTGTCCGCCTGGTCCGCCGGGGTGCTCGCCGCCCTGACGCTGGCCAGGCAGCACGATCTTGTCCCCTTCGCGCAGCGCGGCGGCGCCGGTCGTCACGATCCGCTCGCCTTCGGCCAATCCGCTGGCGATCTCGACGTGCTGCTCATCGGTGAGACCGATCGTCACAGGCTTGAACTTCGCGGTGTCGCCGTTCGGCTGGAAGACGCCGCGGCTGCCCTGGACGTCGACGAGCGCGTTGGCCGGAATCACCAGCGTGTTGGGCCGCTGCTCGACCGTGAAGTTCACGCGTGCATACATGCCCGGCTTCAGCCGGAACTGTGGGTTTTCGATCTCGATTTCGATCTGCGCCGTCCGCGTCGACGGATCGAGCACGGGCGAGACGCGCGCGATGCGGCCGCGGAAGGTCTCGTTCGGGAACGCGTCGACCTCGACGTCGGCGCGCTGTCCCGCCGAGATCCGCCGGAGATCCTTCTCGACGATGTTCGCGACCAGACGAACCTTACTGATATCGACCACTGACAGCAGCGCGGAGTTCGGCGTCACCCAGGCGCCCGCATCGAGAGTTCGCTTGCCGATGAACCCGTTGACCGGCGACGTGATCACCGTGTTGGCCAGATTGATCTTCAGCTCATCGAGCCGCGCCTGTGACTGCGAGTGCTGCGCTTTGGCCAGGTCGAGTTGTGCCGAGGCCGCTTGAAAACGCGCCTCGGCGTCATCGAACGTCTGCTTCGGGATCAGCTGGCGCTCGAAGAGGTTCTTGGATCGGTCGAGATTGGTTTGCGCGAAGCGCAGGTCTGCTTCGCGCTGGCGGATCGTCGCCGCCGACACTTCGAACGACGCCTGCGCCTGCCGTACCTGCTCCTGCAGCTCGCGGTCTTCGATCTTCGCGAGCGTCTGTCCACGCTGCACTCGATCGCCGAGCCGAACGCTGATGCTGTCGAGACGGCCGGCGACCTTGGGCACGGCCTCGACGGTTGCTTCGCCGATCAGATTGCCGACGACGGTGAGATGCTCCGCCATGTCGGCGCGCTTCACGGCGCCAAGCTCGACGCTCATCGGCAGACGCGGTCCGCCGAAGCCGCCGCCGAAACCGCCGAAGCCGCCGCCGCCGAATCCGCCGCCGCCGCCACCGCGGCGCGCAGCACCGGGCGTCGCGGCCGCAGCAGACGGCGACCCGGCTTCCGCGGTGCTGCGGCGCAGGTAGTAGTACGCGCCTGCGCCGATGCCCGCGAGGATGACGACAACGACAAGAGCTCGCTTCATGTGCGTTCGGTACCGCCTCTTATTGACCGCCGCCTCCCTGCCCGCCGCCGCCGGTGCGCGGTGTGGTCGTGCCGACGCCGCCGGCGGCGTTGAGAATCGTCACGTTGAGGTTCTGCAGCGTCGTCTGCTGCAGGCGCTCGAACTCGACGAGCGATTTGCGGTAATTGAGAATTTGCCGCAGCTCGGAGTTGCGCGCGTCGTTCAGGTCGCGCTGCGCCTGCACGACGAAGTAGTTCGTCGACATGCCGACTTCGAACTTGCTCTGCTCGGCTTCGAGCTTCTTTTCGGCGAGCTCGCGCGCCGCCTGCGCCGCCTGCACCGCCTCGCCGTTGTTCTGAACGCTGATCGCCGCGTTGGTCACATCCGTCGCGACCTGCAGCTCGATCTGCTTCATCTGCGCCTGCACCTGATTCAACTGCACCCGCGCGCGCGCCACCGACGCCTCCTGCGAGCTGAGGCCGAGCGGGTACGACATGTTCAGTGAGACGGTCCATCGCGGGTAGGCATTGCGGAACAGCGAGCCGAACGCGTCGCCGATGCCGCCGGGAACCGTCACGAACGGGCTGCCGAGCTGTGTGACGTCGCGCTGCAGATACGGTCCACCGATGCCGGCGAGCCCGTAGGTCGCCTGCATATCGATCTGCGGCTTCATCTGGTCCTGCAGAAACTTCAGCGTCACGTCGTTGCCTTGCATGTTCTTCTGCGCGATCGCGAGGTCGGTGCGCTCGCTGAGCGCGCGACGGACGGCCGCCTCGATATCGATCGGTTCGGGACGGAAGTCCGGCAGATCGATCGGCTTGATCTCGGCGTTCCAGTTCACGTCCTGCGTGCCGGCCACGATCAACCGCTTCAGCGCCAGCTCGGTGGTGCGCTTGGCCGACTGCGCCGTGACCAGCTGCTGGCGCCGCGTCGCCTGCTCCGATTGCGCCTGCACGACGTCGATCGGCGCCATCGTGCCGACCTCGACGCGCGTCTGGTTGTCCTGGACGAGCTTGCTCGCAAGGTCGAGCGACTGCTGTGCCACTTCGACCGCCTGGGTGGCGAACACGTAGTCCCAATAGGCGTTGCGGACGTTCGACAGGGTGTTGGTAATGGTCGCGCGGAGCTGGACGTCCGAGATGTCGCCGCTGATCTTGGTCACCTGCAGCTGCTGGCGCGTCGAGTCGATGCGGAAGTTCCGAAGCAGCGGCTGCGTGTAGATGCCGCTCCACGTCGAAGTGAACGAGGGATTGAACAGCGCGTTGTTGCTGTTGCTCGTGCCGCGGCTGTTGTTCAGCGTCACTTGGACCGAGCCGCCGCCCCACGGCACGCTCTGGGCGATGCCGCCGTTGTACTGCAGCTGGTTGGTGTTGGTGCCCTGGCCGCCCGAGGACAACTGCAGCAGGCTCTGCGGCACGCCATTGTTCGAAGCCTGACTCACGAAGGACGTGAGCGCGGGGTGGTAGATGGACTTGATGCTCGCGTACGCGATGTCGTTGATCTGCGGATTCAACCGCTGAACCGCGATGTCGAGATTGCGATCGAGCGCGAACTTCACCGCATCGTCGAGCGATATCTCCACGACCGCCCGATTCTGGCCGGCGGCGGCCTGCCGCGGGTCGACCGCCGTCTCGGTCTGACCGGTCTTCTGCGCCGCCTCTTTGATCAGCTCGTGTATGCGAGCCTCGGAGATCTGCGCACTCGCGGAGGACGTCACACCCGCACACGCGAGCGCCAAGAGCGTCAGAATCGTTCGGTTCCGTCTCATTGCCTGCCTCTCCCTTGCTTGTCGTTGTCCCCTCGCGGGGGACGCTGATGATCCTTTTCCCACTGGTCGTGAATCTTGTTGAGTTTCACGCGCTGCTCCGGCGTCAGGACCTGACGCATGTGCAATAGCATCAGCGTCCGCGTTTTGTTCAGGTGCGCGCGAAGCTCCTCAACCTTGTCGACTTGCCTGACCACAACCGCCTCGTCGGCGTTGGCGGCGATCAGCCGCGACAGCTCCTCTTCCTGCTGATCCAACTCGGTTTTTTTGGCGCGAAGCTTCGTGATCGTGGGCTGGAAGACGTTTTCAATCCGTGCCGTTTGTTCCGCGGTGAGCGCGAGATCACGCTGAAACTGCGGATCCCGCCACCAGGGGAATCCGAACGATTGTGCGTGAACCCCGGTCGCCAGCGCCAGTGAGAAAAGGATGGCAACCGACCCCGAACGCCACGTTGGACTCATGCGTAAACCTCTGAAAAAACTGTTACTTGAGGGATTACGACGCGCCTCTGCCGGGCATTTCGCCAGAGACATCTTTTTACGTCAGGCAGGCGCCGAAGGCGGCGTTGAAACGGTCGGCAAGAGAGTCCAGTGCGGACGCCGCCGAGGCATCCACGCGGCCGCGAGCAGCAGGGATCTGCTTATTCGCAGCAACGAGTTTCCGTCGACGCGTTCCCGAGGTCGGAAAGCGGCGCCGACAGGCTGATCGCGAGTGGCACCGCGGTTGCTCGGGACCTCGAGTATGCGACCGATGTTTCTCGCGTGGTTGACGCTGGCGTTCCTGCTCTTCGCTCTGGGTCGGCTGTCGCACGCGGGCGACCAGATGGAAGTCGCGGGGTTCATCAATTCGACCGCCCAGGAAGCCGATGAAGGATACTTCGCGGTGGGCAGCGATGCGATGGTCGTGGTGAAGCAGGGCAGCGGGTTGCAGCGCTGGCTCAAAAGCCACGGCGGACAGCGGATCCGGCTGATTCTCGCTCCTGACGGGACGTCGAACTAAATCGGGTTCTCCCCGCAGAACTCGGCCAGCCTGGCAACGGTCGCCCCGACGAGGTTGTCCGGTGTCGAGGCCCCTGACGTGAGGCCAATCCTCACAGCCCCTTCCGCCGGCAGCCATCCCGTCGTCGTCGTTTCCTCTTTCGAACCGATCGGCCGGTGCCGAATCTCCTGGGCCGACAGGAGACAGTCTGGATCGGCGATGTGGAACGTCGGACGCGAGCCGGCGCAGATCCGCGCGAGGTTCGTCGTGTTGCTGCTGTTGTAGCCGCCGATGACGATCATCAGGTCGACCGGTTTGTCGCGGAGCAGCGCGACAACCGCATCCTGGCGATCCTGCGTGGCGCTGCAGATCGTGTCGAACGCCTGGTAGTGTTCGGCGAGGTTGGCCTCGCCGTACCGTTCGACGATCGCGGCCCGGATGATCTCGCCGATTTCGAGCGACTCCGACATCAGCATCGTCGTCTGATTCGCGAGGCCGATGCGCTGGAGGTCGCGTTCGAACTCGAAGCCGGGAGAGACGGCGTTCGCGAAGCGCGCGGTCAGATCGCCGGCCGTGCGACGTCCGCGAATGTGGTCGCACACCAGTTCGGTTTCGGTGCGATCGAGGACGACCAGGTATCTGCCGCCGTACTGGACAGCCTGTGACGCGGTCGCCTGTGTCTCCTCGTGCCAGACCTTGCCGTGAATGATCGACGTGTAGCCGCCTTCGGCATAGCGCCGGACGTTCTTCCAGACGTTCAGCACCGACCCGCACGTCGTGTCCACCAGCGTACACCCGCGCCGATCAAGGCGCTCGAGCATCGCGGACGTGACGCCGAAGGCGGGGAGGATCACCACGTCGTTGGCGCCGAGCCGATCGATGGCGCCAGGATCGTCGCTCAGGAAGCGCACGCTCATCATGCGCAGCTTCTCGTTGACGTGGGGGTTGTGGATGATCTCGCCGGTGAGATAGACGTCACGATCCGGAAACCGCTCGCGGGTCTGGTAGGCGTAGTCGACCGCGCGATCGACGCCGTAGCAGAAGCCGAACTCGCGAGCGAGGTGCAGCGTCAGGCGCCCGGAGCGAAACGTGAAGTCCTCGGCCTTGATCCGATCGACGAGCGTGCTGTGATAGCTGTCGGCGAGCATGCCGGCGACGGCATGCTTCAGATCGAGGCCCTTGCGGAAGACAAGTGACGGCATCAGGACTCGGCCTGATCTTACCGTCGATCGTAGATTTCGCGAACGTGAGGCGTGAACGCGTCGAAGGCGAGCAGCTCACGGGTGTGCGGCCGCTCGAGCGCGACTTCGAGGTCCGACAGAAACGCATCATCCTCGGCGACTGCGGCCTGATTGCTGCCGCGCGTCGCCACCGGCGCGAGGTATGCGGGCCGCGACGCGTCGGCGCTCCGCGCGACCGACGGCCGCGAGGAATGCAGGAGCGGATTCCATTCGTACGATGCGCCGAGGGCCACGCCGATGAACAAACCGGCCGCCGCCGCCGCGGCAATCCACCGCGGCGCGGTCCGGCCCGCCGAAGCCGTGATCGTTCGGCGCACGAGGCGACCGGGGAAGCTGATGACGCGCGCGGGGCGACCGACTTGTTCGAGACGACGCACGATCTGCTGGTGTTGGGCGCGCAGCCTCTCGGGTGTGAACACCGCATTCGCCTCGGACTCGCCGTCAGTGCGGACCGACTCCATGAATCGCACGAGGTCCGCGTAGCGCTCGCTGCACGACGCACAGTCGGTCAGGTGTTCGGCCGCCGGCGGATCGATCAACTCGCCGCTGCGCTCGGTGAGGTAACACTCGAAGAGCCGTTCGTCCTGGAGATGATACGGATGCCCGGGGAGGATCACGGCTTGCCTCTCAGCAGCCCGCGCAGTTTGCGCGCGGCGCGGAACAAATGGACACGGACGGTGGATTCGTTCAGGCCTGTCATCGCGCTGATTTCTCGAGGCGTGCAGTCACCGTAGTGGCACAATGTGAACACCGTTCGTTGACGCCCGTCCAGTCGATCGATGGCCGCCGCCAGCTTGGCGCGGCGCTCCCGCGAGAGCAGCGCCCGCTCGGGATCGCCGACGCCGCCGCCCACGCTCGAGACCCGCGCTTCGTCGGCGCTGGAGACGTCATTGGATACGAACCAGCGGTCGCGCCGGGCGCGCGCCTTGCGGCGATCGAGGCAGCCATTGATGAGAATCCGCGTGAACCAGACCTCGAACGGCCAGGTTTCGCGATACGACGTGATATGCGAAAAAACCTTGACGAAGGCGTCCTGGACCGCTTCGTCGGCTTCGGCCCCATCGCGCAGGTATTGATAGGCAATGCGCGATGCGCGACGCTGATGGAGCGCCACGAGCTCGCTGAACCGCTCGCGCGCGTCATCCATGTTCCCGTGCTCGACGAGCGTCCGAATCTCGATCGCGACCCGTGTGTCCTCGGAGACGTGCGCCGGCGCAGACCGTCGGTCCCGTGTCGCCGCAGAAGGCGCAGCGCCCGCGTCGAGGTCAACGGTCCCGGCGTCGCGAAGGTTCCGGACATCAGTCATAGAGGGATTACGATGCGTGACGACTGGTGTTTACAGTTTACTGTAATTTAGCGTATGTTGCTGGACCGTCGCATGTTAAGGAATCGCTGGAGCCAACGATGAGCACTGAGGTAGAGCGGGGTCGCGCCCTCGATCGCGAAGGAATCCAGACCGATCGGGTGCGATGGAATCTCACCACGGCAGCGCTCTATGAAGAAGCCGTGCGCCGCGACGAAGCCGTCATTGCTGCCGAGGGTCCGTTGGCCTGCCGAACCGGCCAGCACACCGGACGTTCTCCGAACGACAAGTTCACGGTCCGTGAGCCGTCGAGCGAAGCCGCAATCGCCTGGGGCAAAGTCAACCGGCCAATGGAGCCGGCGCACTTCGATGTGCTGCATCGGGATCTGATCAGTTCGTTGACCGGCAAAGAGTTGTTTGTCCAGGATTGCTACGCCGGCGCCGATTCGAAATATCGGCTCGCCGTCCGCATCATCACCGAGTTCGCCTGGCACAGCCTCTTCGTCCGCCACTTGTTCATCGTGGACGTCGACCCGGCATCGCCGCACGTCCCGGAGTTCACGGTCATCGATTCGCCAAGCTTCAAGGCCGATCCCAAGCGTCACGGCACGAACTCGGACGTCGTCATCGCGGTGAACTTTGCGAAGAAGCTGGTCCTCGTCGGCGGCAGCAGCTACGCCGGCGAGATGAAGAAGTCGATCTTCTCGATCCTGAATTACCTGCTGCCGCTGCGGAACGTGTTGCCGATGCACTGCTCGGCGAACATCGGGCCGGCGGGCGACACGGCGCTGTTTTTCGGGCTTTCGGGCACCGGCAAGACGACGCTGTCGAGCGATCCCGAGCGCATGCTCATCGGCGACGACGAGCACGGCTGGAGCGATCGTGGAGTGTTCAACTTCGAGGGCGGCTGTTACGCGAAGACGATCCGGCTCTCGGCCGAGGCCGAGCCGCAGATCTACGCGACAACGCGGCGCTTCGGCACCGTGCTCGAAAACGTCGTCGTCGATCCCGAGACGCGCGAGCTGGACCTGGACGACGATCGGCTGACGGAGAACACGCGCGCGGCGTACCCCATCCACTTTATCGACAACGCCGTCCCGTCGGGGCAGGGCGACCATCCACGAAACGTGGTGATGCTGACGGCGGATGCGTTCGGGGTGTTGCCGCCGATTTCACGTCTGACACCCGAAGGGGCGATGTACCACTTCCTTTCCGGCTACACCGCGAAAGTCGCCGGTACCGAGAAGGGCGTCACGGAACCAAAAGCGACGTTCAGTACGTGCTTCGGTGCGCCGTTCCTGCCGCTGCCGCCGAGCCGATACGCGACGATGCTCGGCGAGCGGATCGCGCAGCACGGGACCCGTGTGTGGCTGGTGAATACCGGTTGGACGGGCGGACCCTTCGGCGTCGGCCGCCGGATGAAGATCAGCTATACGCGCGCCATGATTCGCGCCGCGCTCTCGGGCGCGCTCGACGCCGTGACCTACGAGCGTGACTCGATCTTCAATCTCGACGTCCCGACCAGCTGTCCCGGGGTGTCGGCCGAGGTTCTCAAGCCGCGCAATACGTGGGCGAACGGCGCCGACTACGATCAGCAGGCCCGCAAGCTCGCGCAGATGTTCGTCGAGAACTTCAACGCCTTCGAGGGCGGCGTCACTCCCGAGGTTCTCGCCGCCGGCCCGAACCTCTGATGGAGTACGAGGCGGTCATTGGGCTTGAAATCCACGCCCAGCTCCTGACCGCCTCAAAAATCTTCTGCGGCTGCAGCACCGCGTTCGGCGCCCCGCCGAACACGCACGTGTGTCCCGTCTGCCTGGGCCTGCCGGGTGCGCTGCCGGTGCTGAACCGCGCCGCCGTCGACGATGCGATCCGCGCCGCGCTGGCGCTCGGCTGCACCATCCACGAGCGATCGATCTTCGCGCGCAAGAATTACTTCTACCCCGACCTGCCGAAGGGCTACCAGATTTCTCAGTACGAACAGCCGCTGGCCACCGGCGGCGAGATGGACGGCGTCGGCATCATCCGTATCCACCTCGAAGAAGACGCCGGCAAGTCGCTGCACGAAGGGTTCGCCGACTCCGATCGCAAGACGTACGTCGACTTCAACCGAAGCGGCGTGCCGTTGATTGAGATTGTGACGAAGCCGGACCTGCGGTCGGCGGCGAGCGCCGCCGAGTTCTTCAGCCGGCTGCGCACCGTGCTCGTATGGCTCGGCGTCAACGACGGCAACATGGAAGAGGGCAGCCTACGCTGCGATGCGAACGTCTCGGTGCGGCCTGCCCGATCGCAGACGCTCGGCACGAAAGCCGAGGTGAAGAATCTCAATTCGTTTCGATTCCTGCAGAAAGCGCTCGAGCATGAGATCGCCCGGCAGATCGAAGTGATCGACGACGGCGGCCGGATCGTGCAGGAGACGCGACTCTGGGATCCAGACGCCGGGCGGACGGTGTCGATGCGGAGCAAGGAAGAAGCGCACGACTACCGGTATTTTCCCGAGCCGGATCTTCCGCCGGTTGTTGTGAGCGCCGATCGGGTGGCGAGCATCCGCGCGGCGATGCCCGAGCTGCCGGATGCGCGCCGCCGCCGCTTCGTCGAGCAATACGCGCTGCCGGAGTACGACGCGGGCCAGCTCACGCAGTCGCGGGCGGTCGCCGACTATTTCGAATCGACGGTCGCGGCCGGCGCGCCGGCCAAGCTCGCGAGCAACTGGATCATGGGTGAGCTCGCGCGGAAGCTCAACGAAGCCGGCCGCAGCATCGACGCCTCGCCGCTCGCCGCAAGCCGGCTCGCGGGTCTTATCGCGCTCGTCAGCAACGGCACGATCAGCGGATCGATCGCGAAAGATGTCTTCGAGAAGATGTTCACATCGGGCCGAGCGGCGGACGAGATCGTCGCGGCCGAAGGGCTGAGGCAGATCGACGACGAATCGCAGATCGTCGGTTTGATCGCCGGCGTGCTGTCTCAACACGCCGATGCGGTCGCGCAATATCGCGGAGGGAAGACGACGACGTTCGGCTTTCTCGTCGGGCAGGTGATGAAGGCGACAGCGGGCAAAGCGAACCCCAAGCGCGTCAACGAACTGCTCAAGCGGGCGCTTGAAACGTGATAGAATTTGGCACACTTCTCGCGACGATCGGGAGTCAGAACTCGCGATTTGATCGAAACCTTCCACCTATCGAAGCTCTACAGCCGCGGCGTTTACGCGCTGCGCGATCTCACGATCAGCGTCGACAAAGGCGAATTCATCTTCCTGACCGGCCCCAGCGGCGCCGGGAAGTCGACATTCCTCCGTTTATTGCTCCGCGAAGATTTGCCGAGCGAGGGCGAACTGAAAGTGCTCGGCCGCGATTTGAATGCGCTGCGCCCGGCTCAGATCCAAACGTATCGCCGCAGCGTCGGTTTCGTGTTTCAGGACTTCCGGCTGATCCCGCGCTTCACCGTGTTTCAGAACGTCGCGTTCGTCATGCGCGTGCTCGGGCTGCCGCTGGCCACCCAGCAACGGAAGACGTTCCAGGTGCTCAAGTGGGTCGGACTGCAGCATCGGATGAACGCGTTTCCGGAGGAAATGTCCGGCGGCGAGCAGCAGCGGATTGCGATTGCGCGCGCGTTGGTCAACGATCCCCAGTTGGTCCTCGCCGATGAGCCGACCGGCAACCTCGATCCCGACCTCTCGCTCGAGATCATGAATCTGTTCCGAGAAATCAACGCGCGCGGCACGACGGTCGTCGTCGCCACGCACGATCGCGAGCTGATCAGACGAGTCGGCCGTCGGGCGATCACGCTCGATCACGGCCGCATCGTCGAGGTGGCGTGATGCTTCGCGCGATCGGCTATGCGTTCGACGAAGCGATTCGCAGCCTCTGGCGCGGACGCCAGTCCGGCATCCTGTCGACGCTGACCATCGCGCTCGCGTTGTTCGTCCTCGGCGGGTTTCTCCTGGTCACCGCGAATCTGGAACGGCTTGGCGCCGAATGGAGCAACGCCGCGGAGATGTCCGTTTATCTGAAGGACGACGTCACCCAGGACCAGCGCCGCGCGATCGAATCGCTGCTGGCGCCGGGCGACCTCGTCGCGTCGCACGAGTACGTGTCGAAAGCCGATGCGCTCGGCCGGTTCAAGCAGACGTTCACCGATCTGTCGACGGCCGTTGACACGCTTGGGGACAATCCGCTGCCCGCCTCGTACGAAGTGCGGCTGCGGACCGGTCCGTCCGCGCAGACGGCAGTGGATGCGCTCGGCGCGCAGCTTCGCCAGACGCCGGGCGTCGCGGACGTCCGCTACGATCGGCAGTGGCTGAATCGCGTCCTGTCGGCAATCACGGTCATTCGCGGCGCCGGTCTCGTGCTCGCGGCGATTCTCACGATCGCGGCCGCGCTGACGGTCGCCAACGTCGTCCGGCTCGCGCTGTTCGCGCGGCGCGACGAGCTCGACATCATGCAGTTGGTCGGCGCACCGCAGGCGTACATCCGCGGTCCGTTCGTGATGGAGGGTGTGCTGCAGGGCGGCATCGGTGCGATGCTGGCCCTCGCGGTGCTGTCGATAGCCTTCTTTGCGCTGCGGTCACGGTATCTGGTCCCGCTGGCTTCGGCCGTCAATCTGTCGTCGATTCGCTTTCTTCCGTGGGAACTCTGCCTTTTCGTCGTGATCGGCGGGATGGCGGTTGGGTGCCTGGGTGGATTGGTCGCGGCGTGGAATCGTTAACCTCGTCAGAATGACACAATCTTGACATCAGTTTTTCATCGGATTTACACTGGGAGTCGATCAATCCCACAATCATCTCGAGGGCCGGTATGCCACGCTTCGTGAGCGATTCGAGGCCGATCAGCGCGACACACCCGATCATCGAGTTTTACAGACAGGAATTCCTCAAACATCGTCGCTGCCTGCAGCAGCAGCGACCGTATTATTCAGAAAGCGCCATCAGCGATGTGGAAATGGCGCTCACCAAGATCATCAACCAGCTCGAACAACTCTCCACTCAAGACAACGCCCCCCAATTGGTCAGCTCGCTCCTGAAGAAGTTTGACGTCGTGACCGGCTTGTCGGCCTGGTCGGATCCCAAGCACACCCACTGAAACGCGCGCGCAACAAGCTCAGACACGACCTCCTCGACATCGTTCGGGCTGGGATTCGTGCGTGCGATGCGGGCGAGTTGACGCGCACCGCCCTGCTGGAGCTCACGGCTGCGCCTGTGGGGATGGGTCTTACCGCCGCGCTCGATCGTCCGCGCTACGTGTGCATCGCGGCCGGCAAGGCGGCGGCGCCGATGGCGAAGGCGGCGTCGGGTCTGCTCAAGGGCCGGTTGCGATCGGGTCTCGTCGTCGCTCCCGCTGATGCGGCGTTCGGCAACTTCGAGGCGATCGCGGGAAGTCATCCTGTCCCGGACGAGTCCAGCGAGCGCGCGGGGCGCCGGGCGCTGGCGATTGCCGAATCGCTGCAGCCCGACGAAGCGCTGCTCGTGCTCCTCTCGGGCGGCGCTTCGGCGCTGATGGCGGTGCCGGCCGACGGCGTGTCGCTCGATGACAAGCGACGGACGACCAGCCTGCTGCTGCGCGCGGGCGCGGACATCCAGGCGCTGAACACCGTCCGCAAACACCTCTCGGCGATCAAAGGCGGCTGGCTGGCGAGCCGCACGACGGCGCCTTTGCGCACCTACGTCATTTCCGACGTCGTCGGCGACGACGTGAGCGTGATTGCGTCGGGGCCCACAGTGCCCGACGCGTCGACATTCGAGGACGCGCGACGCCTGCTGGATCGCTATGGCGGCGCCGCGTCGTACCCGACGAGCGTGGTTGAACGTCTGGACCGCGGCGTCCGAGGCGAAGTGCCGGAAACGCCAAAACCCGTCTACCCGGCGCCGGTGCGCTCCACGATTCGCGTCATCGGCAGCCGCCAAAGTGCGATGCTCGGCGCGGCGGGCCGCGCGGCGTCGCTCGGCTACCACGTCGTGCGCATGGAAGAGGCGGTCGTCGGCGAGGCGCGACTGAGCGCCGTGGCGCACGTCCGCGCCGCCATCGCCGCCGCGCAGGACGCACCGCGGCCGGCATGCATCGTCTCGACCGGCGAGACGACAGTACACGTCACCGGGTCAGGAACAGGCGGACGCAACCAGGAGTTCGCGCTCGCGGCGGCCGACCCGCTGTCGTCCATCGGTGCGCCCGCCGTGATTGGCAGCGTCGGGACGGATGGAATCGATGGTCCGACGGATGCGGCCGGTGCGATGGCCGACGACACGACCCTCCAGCGTGCGCGCGCCGAGGGGCTGACGCCCGATCGATTTCTCGCAGACAACAATGCCTACGCGTTTTTCGACGCGCTGGGCGATCTCATTCACACGGGGCCGACCGGTACCAATGTCGGCGACCTCCAAGTAATTCTGTTAGCCTAAATTCAATGTTTTCTCGTGATCAGGTGCTCGCGCTCATGCGCGATCGCGTGCACCATCCCGCCGCGATGCGGGAGCTTCTTCAAGTCCTCAAAGTGCCGCGCGACGAGCGGACGTCGTTCAAGCGGCACGTCAAGAACCTCGTCGCCTCGGGCGACCTCATTCAGATTCGCGGCCATCGGTTCGGTTTGCCCGAGAAGATGGATTTGTACGTCGGCCGGCTGCAGACGCACCCGGCCGGCTACGGATTCGTCGCGCCCGAACGTCCGCTCGAAGCGGGCGGCGACATCTACATCTCCGGTCCGCATCTCAACGAAGCGATGCACGGCGACCGCGTCGTCGCCCGCATCGAGCGCGTCAAGGAAGGCGGGCGCGTCGAAGGACGGATCATCCGCATCCTCGAGCGCGCCAACGCCTCGATCGTCGGCCGCTACGACCGCGGAGACGACGGCATGGGTTACGTCGTGCCCTTCGATCGACGCGTGTTGATGGACATCTTCGTGCCTCCGGGTCAGGAGGGCGGCGCCTCTCCGAGCGAAATGGTCGTCGTCGAGCTGACCCGATGGCCGACGGCGACGCGCGGTGCGATCGGACATGTCGCCGAAGTGCTCGGTGACATCGACGCGCCGGGCGTCGACACGGAGATCATCATCAGGAAGTACGGCATTCCCGACGCGCATTCGGACGAGGCCGTCGGCGAAGCGATTCGATTAGGCGGCTCGGTTTCGGAACGCGACATCCGCGGCCGCACCGATTTCCGCAACATCACGACGGTGACCATCGACGGCGAGCACGCCCGCGATTTCGACGACGCGATCACCATCGAGAAATTGTCGAACGGCCACTTCTGGCTCGGCGTTCACATCGCGGACGTGTCGCACTACGTCCAGGAGGGCACTGCGCTCGACCGCGAGGCGTACGAGCGCGGCACGTCCGTGTACTTTCCCGAGCGTGCCGTCCACATGTTTCCGTCGGAGCTCGCCACCGGCTTGTGCAGCCTCAACCCGCACGTCGACCGTCTCGTGCAGTCATGCCTGATGGAGATCGATCGCCGCGGACAGGTGGTGCGCCACGAATTCCACGACGGCGTCATCAACAGCGACGAGCGGATGACCTACACCGCGGTCAACGGCATCCTGACCGATCGGGACGCGCAGCTGATGCGCGAATATGCGCCGCTCGTGCCGATGTTCGAGCAAATGCGCGAGCTCTTCCAGATCCTCAACGACGCGCGCCGCAGACGAGGGTCGATCGACTTCGACTTGAACGAAGCCGAAGTCATCATGGACGAGGGCGGACGTGTGGAAGCGATCATCGCGCTCGAGCGCAACGTCGCCCACCGCCTCATCGAAGAGTTCATGCTCCTGGCCAACGAGACCGTCGCCTCGTATCTCGAATCGCAGAACGCGCCGGCGCTGTATCGCATTCACGAGGAGCCGGACATCCTGAAGGTGGCCAAGTTCGAGGAGTTCATCTCGGGCTTCGGCTACAGCCTCGCCGCGCCGGCGGGCGCACTCCGTCCGCGTCACTTTCAGAAGCTGATCGAGCGCCTCCACGGCAAGCCCGAAGAGAAGCCGATCGCGTTCCTCATGCTGCGGACGATGCAGAAGGCGCGCTACGCGCCCGAGAACCTGGGACACTTCGGGCTGGCCGCTCCGAGCTACACCCACTTCACGTCGCCGATCCGCCGGTATCCGGATCTCGTCGTCCATCGCGCGCTGCGCGCGGCGCGGCACCGGTTGTTGACCGAGGAGATCCGCGAAGAACAGATCGAGGAACTGCCGGAAGTCGCGAGGCACACGTCCGACATGGAACGCCGCGCCGACGACGCCGAGCGCGAGCTCGTGCAGTGGAAGAAAGTGAAATTCATGGCCGACAAGGTCGGCGATGAGTTCGAAGGCTACGTCACCGGCGTCGCGGCGTTCGGCTTGTTCATCGAGCTCATCGAGCATTTCGTCGAGGGACTCGTGCATGTGTCGACGATGGCCGACGACTATTACCGGTTCGTGGAAAGCGCCCACCTGCTGAAGGGCGAGAACACCCACAAGGTCTATCGACTTGGCGACAAGGTGAAGGTCCAGGTGATTCGCGTCAACATGGAGACGCGGCAGGTCGATCTCGGGCTGGTCGAGATTCTCGAGCGCGTCCGCGAAGGGGAACGCGGGCCGCGGCGCAGCAAGGCGGTGCCAAAGCGCGACACGCGCCGCAAACAGCGTCCGGGCCGGGCCGAGCGGCAGATGCGCAAGCGCGGGCGGCGATGATCGCGCTGTCCACTGCTGTCGAAGTTCTCCACCACGGAGGACGCGGAGGCCACCAAGGATCGTTGGTGGCGAGCTGGTGAGCATGAAGTCGGTCGTTGTCGGAACCGCCGGGCACATCGATCACGGCAAGAGCGCGCTCGTTCTCGCGCTGACCGGCACCGATCCGGATCGGTTGAAAGAAGAGAAAGCGCGCGGCATCACCATCGATCTCGGCTTCGCGCATACGACGATTGACGGCCTCAACGTCGCGTTCGTCGACGTTCCCGGCCACGAGCGCTTCGTCAAGAACATGCTCGCCGGCGTCGGCGGGATCGATCTCGTCGTGCTCGTCGTCGCCGCAGACGAGTCGGTGATGCCGCAGACGCGCGAGCACTTCGACATCTGCCGCCTGCTGCACGTGCCCGCCGGAATCGTCGCGTTGACGAAGTCCGATCTGGTCGATGCCGAGACGCTGGAGCTCGTCCGGCTCGAAGTCCGCGACCTCACGGCTGGCTCGTTCCTCGAAGGCGCGCCGATCGTCGCGGTGTCCGCCAGAACCGGCGAGGGCCTCGACGCGTTTCGGCGCGCGCTGGTCGACGTCAGCGCCCGCGTGACCGGCCGGCCGATCGAAGGCGTGACGCGGCTGCCGATCGATCGCGTCTTCTCGATGAAAGGCTTCGGAACCGTTGTCACCGGAACTCTGGTGTCGGGCCGCGTTCCCGCAGACGCCGAGTTGATGGTCGCGCCGGGCGACCGCCGCGTGAAAGTGCGCGGCGTCCAGGTGCACGGCGCGTCACGATCCGAAGCGGTCGCCGGACAGCGCACCGCCGTGAACCTCGGCGGCATCGAAGTGGATGAGATCGATCGAGGGCAGACGCTCGTCACGCCGGCGGTGCTGGAGGAAACACGCCTCGCCGATGCACTCGTCGACCTGCTGCCGGGTGCGAAACCGTTGAGGCACGGCGCCCGCGTCCGCTTCCATCAGGGAACGGCTGAAATCATCGGACGCGTCGCGCTGATTGGCCCGCTCGACCCGTCCGCCGGCGTGCCGACCATCGCGCCGGGGGCGCGTGCGTTCGTGAGGCTGCGCCTCGAGCGGCCGGCCATCCTGGCGCGCGGCGACCGCTACATTCTTCGCGCGTATTCTCCGGCGGTGACAATCGCCGGCGGCGTCATTCTGGATCCGCATCCGCCGCGCGGGGCGATTCGAACAGAGGCGGCGCTGTCGCGCGCGACGCGTCTCGCGTTCGATCCGTCGGCGCCGGATCACGTGCAGGCGGACGACCGCGCCGCCGCCGTCATGATCGAAGACAGCGGCGCCGCGGGCTTTCCGCTCACGTCGATGGTGTCGCGGATCGGCATCGATCCCAACGCTCTCGATGCGCGCGTCGAGGCGCTGACTCGCTCAGGGGTGGCGGTTCGTGCCGGCGATGTCCTGGTGACGCCGGGCGTGTTCGAGAAGCTCAAGAGCGCGATGCTCGCGGCGCTCGGCGAACATCATCGGACCGAGCCGCTGTCGGAAGGTATTCCCCGGGAGGAGCTTCGCGACCGCGTCTTCGCGCGCGGTCACGCACACGTCTTCGAACGGGCGCTCACCGATCTCGCGGCGGCGGGCACGATCGTCAGCCGCGATCGGATTGCGCTCGCCACTCACCGCGTCGCGCTGTCGCCCGAAGACGAGCGCGCGCGGACCTCAATCGAGCGCGCGTTCCGAGTCGGCGGCCTGAAGCCGCCCGATGCGGCGACGGTTGCCGCGGACGCCGGCGCGTCCCCGGCCACGGTCGATCGCGTCCTGAAACTGCTGCAGCGGCAGAAGGTCCTCGTCCGGATCGACACGATGCTCTTTCACGTGGAAGCGCTCGACCGATTGAAAGCGGAAGTGGCGGCCCTGAAGGTCTCGGCAGGCGCCGCCGCGCGAATTGACGTCGCCACCTTCAAGGAACGGTACGGCGTGAGCCGCAAGTTCGCGATCCCGCTGCTCGAATATCTGGACCGCGAGCGGGTCACCCGCCGGATGGGCGACTCGCGCGTCGTGCTATGACTTCGGATTGGTGGTCGTCGACGAGGTCTGTTCGCCTTCCTTCATCCCCTCTTTGAAGTTCTTCACAGAACTGCCCAGCCCCTTGGCCAACTGAGGCAAGCGGTTTGCTCCAAAGATCAGGACGACGATGATGAGAATGATCAGTAGCTCAGGCAGCCCAAGTGAACCAAACATATGAAACTCCAGCGGTTTCCGGCACCGCGAACGGCGTGGATTGTACCACTAATCCTCAGCGCCTCGCTCACTTACGCGCAGTTTACGACAGGAGTGAGCCTCGTCGAGGTCTACGCCACCGTCACCGATCGTCAGGGCGAGCCCCTCACTAACCTGAGCGCCGCCGATTTTCGCGTCATGCAGGACGGCGTCCCCCAGACCATCACCGCGTTCGCAGCCGGGGAGTTTCCGCTCGCCGTCGCCATCGGGCTCGATCGCAGCTTCAGCATGGGCGGCAAAGGCGACCGGCTCTCGGTCGCGAAGTCGGCGGCGCGCACCTTCATCGACGCGCTGCGCAACGACGATCAGGTCATGGTCCTCGCGATCGGCAGCGACACCGAAGTCGCCGCGCCGCTGTCGACCGATCGCGCGGCCGCGCGCGCGGCGATCGATCGGCTCGAGCCGTGGGGGACCACACCGCTGTACGACGCGACGCTGGTCGCGCTCGAGGCAATTCAGTCCGCGAAAGGACGCCGTGCGCTGGTGCTGCTGTCCGACGGGACGGATCGCTACAGCGACACGAGCGAGGCAGCGCTCGTCGAAGAAGCACGGCGCCGTGATGCGCTCGTCTACCCGATTGCGATCGGGCCCTCGCGGCCGCCGGTCTTCGCCGAACTGGCGACGGCCACCGGCGGACGATCGTTTTTCGCGAAGGAGCCGCGCGAACTCGGCGCAATCCTCACCACGATCGCGCGCGAGCTGCGCTTCCAGTATCTGCTCGGCTACGTTCCGCCGCCTGCAACCGGACGGTCGTGGCACGCGATCGACGTGGAAGTCGATCGTCCGGGCGTTCGCATCAGAGCGCGCGACGGGTATTTCGCGAAGTAGTCCTGCACGTCGAAGCGCGGGGCGTTTCAGGCCCCGCGTCCCGTGAGTGAACTCGTGACGAACCGCCAGCCGAGTCCGACTTCGCATGTTTTCAGCAATCGCCACTCGAGCGTCGCGTACGACTGACGACCCGCGACGAGATCCGCCATCACGGCACGGAGACTCGCGCTCTGCTGCAGCGCCTCGATCAACAGTCCGAGGAACGGTGCAGCAAAGAACATCGACCTCAGCTTCGCCGCACGTGCCAGTTCGACGATCGCTTCCTCCCTGACGCGCGACGCGTACTGCGCCGGATCGAGACCCGCCGCCAGCGTTTCAGCAGCCCATTGGCCCGACGCCAGCGCGAAGAAAATTCCTTCGCGCGTGATCGGATCGACGAGGCCGGCGGCGTCGCCGACCAGACACCATCGCGGTCCCGCCAGTTCGAGGTCGTCGAAGTCGCGCGCGTTGAGCGACGGAATCGGCCACGAATAGGGTTCGAGCCGCGCCCCGCGCGCGAGACCCGTCTTGTCGAGCCATGCCGCCGTCCTCCGCCGCAGCGTTGCGGCAGTGAACCCGGCATCCGCCTGCGCGCAGATGCCGATGGCCAGATGATCGGGACGCGGGAACGACCAGATGTAGCCGGGCGGATCCGCCACGAACTCGATCACGAGTTCGCGGCTCGTCACGCCGTGCGCGAAAAACCCGGTCGCAATCGAGAGCTGGTCGCGGCGAAAGGCGGCCGCCACCCGGCGGCGGACGAGTCCGTTGGCGCCGTCGGCGCCGATCACACACGCCGCGCGAAGCGCGCCTTCGCGCGTCTCGACGCGCACGCCGTCGCGCTCCACGCGAATGTCGGTCGCGCGCGATCGCCGAAGTTCCGCGCCGGCGTCGATCGCCGCGGCGACCAGCGCGCCGTCGAAGTGCGCGCGGCTCGCGACGATGAGATCCGGCTGCCGGTCAGCAGGTCGGTCCTCGAGCCGCACTGCCGCACATCGCGCGCGTGCCGAGTCGAGGAACCGCGCCGTGTGGATGCGACAGGTCGGAAGACTGTGGCCGGCAACACTGGCGGCGATGAGTTCGAGCGCGCGGCCCGTGACGCCGCCGCCGCACGGCTTCTCGCGCGGGTGAGACGGATCGATCAACACGACCCGCGCGCCGCGGCGTGCGAGCGAGTACGCGGCCCACGCGCCGGCAGGTCCCGCGCCGACGATTGCAACATCTTTACTCAACGCGCGGTCTCCTCCGTGTCCTCTGTGTCCTCCGTGTCCTCTGTGTCCTCTGTGTTTGCCGTGTCCTCCTGTGGATCCATTCCCACCGTGCTACAGTACTCGGCGATGATCGAGACCCAAACCGGACTCTTCACAATCGCGGTGTTTCAGGACGTCGCCTGGGCGCGGAAGGGGCTCGACGCGCTCAAACAGGCCGGGTTCGCTCGCGAGTCGCTGACGGTTCTGGCGAAGGAAAGTCCCGAGGTCGGAAAACTGATCGAAGATACCGTCGGATCCGCGGCGGAGCGCCTGGAGGCGGCCAACATCGGCGCGGCGATCGCACGCGGGCCGCTGGTCGAGGCGCTGCAGGGCAGCGCGCACGACCTGGGGAAGATTGGACTCGCGGGCGCGATGCGGCGCGTCGGATTTCAGCCGCATGACGGCCACATTTTCGAGACGCTGGTCGGTCGCGGCGGCGTGCTCGTCTCGATCCGAAGCGAGCCGCGCGCCGCCGACGCCCTCGCCATCCTGCACTCGTACGGCGGCGGCAACGCGGCGATCGGTGCGTGGCAGGGACGCGTCTAACCCCGAAGGATCGTAGGACTTTCGAAAATGTGGACAGCCCGGCCGGTGCCTGAACGACTGCGTCCTAAGGATTACGGACCGGGTGCGAGGCATCTCTTTTGCAGTTGCAGGCTCGAAACGCGTGCGCGAGAATATCTCAACGAACGACATCCCCTTCCCAATGGATAGCAGCGCTCAGACGGTCGAGGTCCGCCCGCTTACGTCGCTTGGGCACCTGACTGTCCACGTCGAGGGAGTCTCAACGGTCGAGACCCCGTTCCAGTTCGAGCAGCAGGAGAAACGGGTCGCGCCAGCAGCGGTCGCATCCTTCGTGTGGCACGTCTTCATGTTCGCCGCCATCGTTTTGCTCGTGAAGTACGGTCCAAAAGGCGCGGTCACGACGGCTGCAATACTTCCGGATCAGCCGAGCACTCACATCATCTGGCTCAGCGAACCTGGCCCCGGCGGCGGTGGTGGCGGCGGCGGCAACAAGATGAAAGAGCCGCCGCGTGCGGCCGAACTCCCCGGCAAGGCAAAAATCACCGTTCCAGTCGAAAAACCGCCGAAGCTCGAGGTCAAACAGGAAATCAAGAAGGAGCCGGATCCGGTCGCTCAGCTGAACATCCCGGCCAAATCGCTCGCGTCGGCGCAGGATTCGCTGCCCGGCGTTATCGAAGCGCCGCCGGGCCCGCCGACGCTTTCCCAGGGAACCGGTACCGGCGGCGGCGCCGGCACCGGAACCGGTTCGGGCATTGGCCCTGGACGTGGATCCGGCCTTGGCGAGGGATGGGGTGGTGGAACGGGTGGCGGCCCGTACCGGCCCGGCAATGGTGTCACGCTCCCACGCGTGCTGCACGAAGAGCGTCCGCAGTACACGTCGGACGCGATGCGTGCCAAGGTCCAGGGGACGGTCCTTCTCGAATGCGTCGTCCGTCCGGACGGGAGCGTCGGCGACGTGCAGTTGGTTCGATCGCTGGATCCAACCTTTGGCCTCGATCAACAGGCGATCGCGGCTGCGAAGCGATGGCGTTTCGCGCCCGGCACTCGTCTCGGCGAGCCCGTGCCGGTCCTCGTGACGATTGAGCTGACCTTCACCTTGCGATAGAAACCAGCGCCGTTCAAATAGAAAGGCCCGGCAGGGAGAGCTGCCGGGCCTTCAGTTTTGTACTTCAGACTTCAGACTTCGTACTTTAGTACATCCCGCCCATTCCACCCGCGCCGGGCGCCGGAGCTTCCTTCTTCTCTTCCGGAATCTCCGAGACCAGCGCTTCGGTGGTCAGGAGCAGCGAGGCGATCGACGAGGAATTCTGCAGCGCCGAGCGAACGACCTTCGTCGGGTCGATGACGCCCGCCGCCACCAGGTTCTCGTACTTGTCGGTGAGGGCATTGAAGCCTTCCTCGGCCTTCATGTCCTTGACCTTCGAGACGACGATCGAACCTTCCTCGCCGGCGTTCTGCGCGATCCAACGGAGCGGCTCCTCAATCGCACGCGCGACGATGTTGACGCCGATCTGCTGATCGCCGCTGAGCTTCAGCGATTCGAGCACCTTGCCCGAGCGCAGAAGCGCCACGCCGCCGCCGGGCACGATGCCCTCTTCGACGGCTGCCTTGGTCGCGTGCATCGCGTCCTCGACGCGCGCCTTCTTCTCCTTCATCTCGGTCTCGGTCGCCGCGCCGACCTTGATGACGGCGACGCCGCCGACCAGCTTCGCGAGCCGCTCCTGCAGCTTCTCACGGTCGTACTCCGACGTGGTGTCCTCGATCTGCGTGCGAATCTGTTTGACGCGGCCTTCGATGGCGCCCGAACTGCCCGCGCCCTCGACGATCGTGGTGTTGTCCTTGTCGATCGTGATCTTCTTCGCCTTGCCGAGGTCGTCGAGCTTGATCGATTCGAGCTTGATCCCGAGGTCCTCGGTGATCGCGCGTCCGCCGGTGAGGATCGCGATGTCCTCGAGCATCGCCTTGCGGCGATCGCCGAAGCCCGGCGCCTTCACCGCGGCTGCCTGCAGCGTGCCGCGCAGCTTGTTGACGACGAGCGTCGCGAGCGCTTCGCCTTCGATGTCTTCGGCGATGATCAGCAGCGGGCGGCCGAGCCGAGCCACCTGCTCGAGCACCGGCAGGAGGTCTTTCATCGAGCTGATCTTCTTCTCGTGGATGAGGATGACCGGGTTCTCGAGGACGACTTCCATCCGTTCCGGATCGGTCACGAAGTACGGCGACAGGTAGCCGCGATCGAACTGCATGCCCTCGACGACTTCGAGCGAGGTCTCGAGCGTGCGCGCTTCTTCAACGGTGATGACGCCGTCCTTGCCGACCTTGTCCATCGCTTCGGCGATGATCTTGCCGATGGTCTCGTCGTTGTTGGCCGAAATGGTTCCGACCTGCGCGACCATGTTGCCGCTGACCGGCTTCGACATCCGTTTCAGCTCGGCGGTAATCGCTTCGACCGCCTTCTCGATGCCGCGCTTGACGTCCATCGGATTGGCGCCGGCGACGACGTTCTTCGCGCCTTCACGATAGATGGCCTGCGCCAGGACGGTTGCCGTCGTCGTGCCGTCGCCGGCGATGTCCGACGTCTTGCTCGCCACCTCGCGCACCATCTGCGCGCCCATGTTCTCGAGCGGATCCTTGAGATCGATCTCCTTCGCGACCGTGACGCCGTCCTTGGTAATCGTCGGCGATCCGAACTTCTTGTCGAGGACAACGTTCCGTCCTTTGGGCCCAAGGGTCACCTTCACGGCGTCGGCGAGTTGATTGACGCCGCGCAGCACGGCCTGGCGTGACTGCTCGCCGTACACAATCTGTTTTGCCATTGATTTCGTCTCCTACTTCTTTTTCTTGGCGTCGCCCTTTGCGTCGCCGCCTTCGATGACTGCCAGAACTTCGTCCTCGCGCATGATGAGGAACTCCTCACCATCGAGCTTGATTTCCTGGCCGGAATACTTGCCGAACAGGATGGTGTCGCCGGCCTTCACATCGAGAGGGACGCGCTTGCCGTCGTCCTTCGCCTTGCCGTTGCCGACAGCAGTGACCTTGCCCTGCTGCGGCTTCTCTTTGGCGGTGTCGGGGATGATGATTCCGCCGACTTTCTGTTCGCCTTCCTCGATGCGCTGAACGATGATGCGGTCGTGCAACGGTCTGACGTTCATGCTTTGTGCTCCGTCTTGTGAAGTGAAAAGGTCGCCCTCTGTCTGTTAGCAGTCTCGCTGGGCAACTGCTAATTATATTTTTCACGCTGGCAGTGTCAACGGGTGACTGCTAGATGCAGATGGTGACTGTGCAAGGGGTGTCGGATGAAGGACCTTATCCAGACGTTTTTTTTATTTTGTACTCGACCATCTTGCGGGTCAGCGTGTTCCGGTGCATGCCGAGCGTATCGGCGGCCTTGGTCAGGCTGCCCGAACACTTCCCCAGAACGCGCGTGATGAACCGTTTCTCGAACTCGTGGACGGCATCCTCGAACTGGACTTCCTTGTCGACCATTTCCTCAACGAGTCGTTCCAGGCGGTCGCTGATCACTCGAGCTCCCGCCCCGTGAGGCGCCGAAACGCTTCGATGTATTTCGCGCGCGTCTTTGCGACGACCTCATCGGGCAGCGAGGGGACCGGCGGCTGTTTGTTCCAGCGGATTTCTTCCAGGTAGTCGCGAACGAACTGCTTGTCGAAGCTCGGCTGCGCGCCGCCGGGACGGTAGCTGTCCTGCGGCCAGAAGCGCGAGGAGTCCGGTGTCAGAACCTCGTCAATGAGGATCAGACGCTCTTCAACCGGACGACCATCGTCAGGCAACAGCCCGAACTCGAACTTGGTGTCGGCGACGATGATGCCGCGCGATTCGGCGTGAGCAGCGCCTTCGGCGTACAGGCGCAGCGTGAGATCGCGAACGCGATCGAGCAGACGCGGGCCGATCAGCGCCGCAGCGTCCGATTCGTTGATGTTGATGTCGTGTCCGCTTTGCGCCTTGGTTGCCGGTGTGAAGATTGGCTGAGGCAGTCGGTCCGACTCCCGGAGTCCCTGAGGCAAACGCACGCCGCAGATCTCACCCGTCGCTCGATAGTCCTTCCATCCGGATCCTGACAAGTATCCGCGCGCGACGCATTCGATCGACAGGGGCTCGGTGCGCGTCACAAGCATCGATCGGCCGCGCAGCAGGTCTGCAGAAGTCTGCAAGGATGGCGGATACGACGCCGGATCGACTGACAGCAGGTGATTGGCGACGATCGAGCGCGTGCGATCGAACCAGAACGCAGAGATCTGCGTGAGGACCTTCCCCTTGTCGGGGATTCCCGATCCAAGCACGTAATCGAACGCCGAAATGCGATCGCTGGCCACGATGAGCAGGCGATCGCCAAAATCGTAGATGTCGCGGACTTTTCCCTGGCGATCGGGGCGTCGGTCGGCAAGCGTAGTGTGGAGAATGGGCGAGGCGAGCGACAAGACGATCCTCAGGCCGACAACGAGAAGCTCTGCATCTTACAAGCAGTCCGCAGACCTGACAACAACAACATGTAGGGGCAGTATAGTAATGGCGCTCAAGTCGCGATGAGATCCCACCTTCGCACGATCGTCGTGCTGGCGCTCGCCCTCGGCCTGATTGCGTGGTTTCTTCACAACGTCGATCTGAGGAGCGTCGCGGCCGACATCATCCGGGCGAAGCCCGAGTGGCTCATCCTTTCGCTCGCGACGATGTACATCAATCTGGCGATTCGTGCGCTTCGATGGAAGTACCTGCTCGAGCCGCTCGCGCCGACAACGTTTGGCAGCGCATTCCGCGCGACTGCGGTCGGCTTTGCGGCGAGCAGCATTCTGCCGGCGCGGGCCGGCGAGCTCATTCGCCCGTATTTCCTCGCGAGACAGACGCGCTACACGCATCGGGCGCCGATGAGCGCGACCGGTGCGTTCGCGACGATCATTCTCGAACGACTGCTCGATCTCGTGACGGTGCTCGTGCTGCTCGCGCTGTACGTGTTCGTCTTCGATCGTGACCTGGCGCTGACCAAACCACAAGCCATCGTCTGGCTGAAGTGGATTGGCGCGATGGCGGGTCTCGGCGCGATCAGTGCCCTCGTCGTGCTGTTCGTCCTCGCTGGCGATCCCGAACGGCTGAGGCGGACGCTGGAGCGTCTCGAGCACGTCGTACCATCCACGTTCGCCGGGATCGTGGCGCGCGTCGCTGAAAAATTCGCGCGTGGTCTCGGTGCGATTCGGCGGCCGCGCCGGCTGGCCGTGGCGTTGATCTGGTCGTTTCCGCTGTGGCTGTCGATTGCGGCGGGCATCTGGGCCGTCGCCGTCGCGTTCCGGATCGCGATGCCGTTTTCCGGATCGTTTCTCATCATTGCGCTGCTCTCGATCGGCGTGACGATTCCGACACCTGGCGCCGTCGGCGGATTTCACGCGGCATTTCGCTACGGCACCTCCGCGTTTTTCGGCGCACCCGACGATGCGGCAGTCGGTGCAGCGATCGTGTGCCACCTCTTGTCGCAGGGGCCTTCGCTGTTCCTGGGCCTGTTCTTCGCCGCACAGGAAGGGCTGAACCTCACCGGAATGCAACGGCTCGCGCGTCAGGCCGAGCAGGGGAATACCGCGTAGCGGGCCGCGGCCCGCGATCAGACGTATGAAGTGCCCCTACTGCGGCCACCTTGGCGATAAAGTCGTCGATTCGCGCGAGAGCAAGGAGGGCGAAGTCATCCGCCGCCGGCGTGAATGCCTCGAGTGCGCCAAGCGCTTCACCAGTTACGAGCGGATCGACGAGATCCCCTACATGGTGGTGAAGAAGGACGGCACGCGAGAACGGTTCGAACGCCAGAAACTGATCGCCGGTCTGCTGAAGGCCTGCGAGAAGCGTCCCGTCACGGTCGCGGCGCTCGAAGCGATTGCGGATAAAGTCGAAGCCACGCTGCAGGAGCGGCCGGAAAAGGAAATCGCCACCGCCGACGTCGGCGCGTTTGTGATGGAGGAGCTCAAGAAACTCGACAAGGTCGCATACGTCCGCTTCGCGTCGGTGTACCGCCATTTCCGGGACATCGGCGAGTTCATGACGGAGTTGAAAGACTTGCTGAACATGAAGGACTGACGACCAGGGGACCAAGGACCAGGTATGCCCGCCACCGTGACGCCGATCGCGCCGAAACGAACGGGCGGCCAGAGCCGGATCGAACCGGCGCCGCGCCGCCGTCCGTTCCGCGACAGCCCGAAGCTGATTCTGGCGGGCATCGCCGTCCTCGTCGGCGTCCTGATCGCGCTCGTCGCGATCGCGAACGGGACGTCGCGATTCTCGCCGGACTTCCTCAGCGAGTTCGTTCTCTACGCGCTGTCGGCCGCCGATCTGACGATGTTGGCCGCGCTGCTGTTCGTGCTGGCGCGGAACATCATCAAGCTGGTCGTCGAGCGGCGCAAAGCGCTGCCGTTCGCGCGCTTCCGCGCGAAGCTCGTGGCGCTGCTGCTCGCGATGACCTTCGTGCCGTCGGTCCTCGTGCTCATCGTCGGCAGCGAGATCATCCGGACGAGCGTAGACCGCTGGTTCAATACGCCGATGGACGAAATCCTGACCTCGGCGAACAAGATCGCCAGCGACTACTACCACGAGCGGCAGATGCTCGTGAGCGATCACGCCGCGCGCATCGCGCGAGGCCTCGGATCGGTCGACCTCTCCGGCGCGAACGTGCGACCGATCCGCGATCTGCTCGCGCCCGACGTGACGCTGCAGCGCGTGCAGATGGTCGAGGTGTATCGCGTCACGCCGGCAACGAGATCGGAGACGCTGCCCAATGTCGAGCCGGTGGTCGACGTGGCCGCGCCGGCATTGCCGCGCGGCTACAGCCGCGCCGCCGCCGATCGGCTGGCGGCACAGGCACTCGCGAACGCCTTGAACGCGTCCAACCCATCCGCCGGCGCGGCTGCCTCGACGCCCGTGGACACGAGCTCGGTCGAGTCGCTCGGGAGCTCCGGCGATTTGCTGCACTCGGCGGCGGTCATCCGAAGCAAAGATGGCAGGCCGACGGGAGTGGTGGTGGCGACCGACTATCTGACCGGCGAACTGGCCGTCCGATCGCGGAGCATGAGCCAGGCGTTCGAGAAGTACAACCAGCTGCGTGTTCTGAAACGGCCGCTGGCCGGCGTGTATCTGTCGTTCTTCCTCGGCGTGACGCTGATGATTCTGGTCGGCGCGACGTGGATGGGTCTGTACATGGCCAAGCGGATCACCGGGCCGGTGCAGATGCTGGCCGCGGCGGCGCGCGAAATTGGCGCCGGACGCCTCGATCAACGCCTCGAGCCGCAGAGCCACGACGAGTTCGGGTCGCTCGTCGAAGCGTTCAATTCGATGGCGAGCGAGCTGGCGAGCAGCCGCCGCAAGGTGGAACGTTCGACCATCGAGCTGGAGCGGAAGCACGTTGAAGTCGAAGGACGCCGGCGCTACATCGAAACGATCCTCGAGCGCATTACGACCGGCGTCGTGTCGGTCGACGCCGGAGGAACGATCACCACGATCAACAGCGCGGCGGCGCGGCTGCTGACGCTGAACCGCGACATCATCGGCCAGCCGGCGTTTGCCGTGTTCGATCGCATCGATCTCCAGCCGATCGCGAAGATCGTCGCCGATGCGGCCCACGCGAAGGTCGATCCGACGGCGCACGAAATCGCGATCGCCCGCGAAGGGCAGGAGCTGCACCTCGCCGTCGCCGCGACGGCGCTCGTCGGCGACAGCGGCGCCGCCGAAGGGGTCGTGCTCGTCCTCGACGATGTGACGCCGCTGATTCGCGCGCAGAAGGTGGCGGCGTGGCGCGAGGTGGCGCGCCGGCTCGCGCACGAAATCAAGAATCCGCTCACGCCGATTCAGCTGTCCGCCGAGCGGATGCGGCGCCATTTCGGCGGCGCGACGCCGCAGGCGCGGGCCTTCATCGATGAGTGCACGGACACGATCATCGGCGAGGTCGAATCGCTCAAGGGACTGGTCGACGAGTTCTCGCAGTTTGCCCGGATGCCGTCGCCGCGCACCGTGCCGAGCGACGTCGGCCAGCTGATCACGGACACGATCGCGCTCTACAACGGCCTGTTCACCGATGTGAACATCGAACAGCGATTCGCGCCTGGCGTTCCGCTGGTGCGTCTCGATCCGGAACAGATCCGCCGCGTCATCATCAACCTCGTCGACAACGCCATCGAAGCGATGGAGCGCCACGGCCACATCGTCGTCGAGACCCAGCTCGATGCGGCCAACAACCTCGTCCGCGTCGTCGTCGCCGACGATGGCCCGGGGATTCCGCCAGCTGAACGTGACAAGCTATTCCTGCCCTACTACTCGACCAAGCGGCGGGGGAGCGGGCTGGGCCTGGCGATCGTCCGCCGCATCATTGCCGAACATGGCGGTAGCATCGATGTCGGCGACAACACGCCGCGCGGGACACGGTTTACAATCGAGCTACCGTGTTGAGAGCGCCCGCGCGTCGCATCGTCGGTTTACGCGGGTTCTGTGTGTCGATCCGTAAGCGACCGTGAAACCTACGATTCTGATTGTCGACGACGAACCGGGCGTTCGCACCGCACTCAGCGGCGTCCTCCACGACGAAGGCTACAGCGTCGAAGCGGTCTCGACTGGTGAGGCGTGCCTGGACCGCGTCACACGCGGGCCCGTCGATCTCATCGTCCTCGATGTCTGGCTTCCGGGCATGGACGGTCTGGCGACGCTGGCCCGGCTGCGCGAGCGGCAGGTCGACGCGCAAATCGTCCTCATCTCGGGCCACGGCAACATCGAGTCGGCCGTGCGCGCGATCAAGATGGGCGCCTTCGACTTCGTCGAGAAGCCGCTCTCCCTCGACAAGACCGTCCTCGTCGTCAACAACGCGCTGCGCCAGCGGCGGCTCGAAGCGGAAAACCGTGCACTGCGCGCCAAGGTCGACCGCCATCAGACGATGGTCGGTGAGAGCTACTCGCTGCGGCAGCTGCGCGAGCAGGTGGCGATGGCGGCGCCGACCAACGGCCGTGTGCTGATCTACGGCGAGAACGGGACCGGCAAGGAGCTCGTCGCGCGGACCATTCATGCGCTGAGCCGCCGCCGGATGGCCGCGTTCGTGGAGGTCAACTGCGCGGCGATTCCGGAAGAGTTGATCGAGAGCGAGCTGTTCGGTCATGTCCGCGGTGCGTTCACCGGCGCCGTCGCGGATCGGCGCGGCAAGTTCGAGGTTGCCGACGGCGGCACGATCTTCCTCGACGAGATCGGCGACATGAGCCTGAAGACGCAGGCCAAGGTGCTGCGCGTGCTCCAGGAGCAGACCTTGGAGCCGGTCGGCGGCGGCGGACGGGCGATCAAAGTCGACGTGCGCGTGCTCGCGGCGACGAACAAGGATCTGCAGGCGGAGATTCGTGCCGGCCGCTTTCGCGAGGATCTCTTCTTCCGTCTGAACGTGATTCCGATCTTCGTCCCGCCGCTGCGCGACCGGCAGGAGGACATCCCCTTCCTCGCGGATCATTTCATGGCCGAGTTCGCGCGCGAGTACGGCCGCCGCATCAAGACCTTCGAGAGCGGCGCTGTCGGCGTCCTGAAGCACTATCCCTGGCCGGGCAACGTCCGCGAGCTGCGCAACGTCATCGAGCGGCTGATGATCATGGTGCCGGGCGATTCGATTTCCGCCGCCGACCTGAGCTTCCTGGATCCGAGCGTGCCGACCAGGCCGGTCGTCGCCGACGCGCCGGTCGAGCGGATGACGCTGCACGAAGCCCGCGATCGTTTCGAGCGCGATCTGATTCTGCGAACGCTGGCCGAGCAGCAGGGCAACATGTCGCGGACCGCGGAGGTCCTCGGCGTCGAGCGCAGCAATCTCTACAGAAAGATGAAGACCTTCGGTATCGCGCCGTCGCGGAAGGTCGACGAAGAACCTGAAAGTGTCTGATCAGAACGCGCTTCTCAGTTTGTTCTCCAACACCTGCTCGGGTTTGAAGCCCTCGATCTGCAAATAGAATTCGGCGGCGGCATTCAGCGCCGCCGACGGCACCAGCCCGACGATCTCGCTTTCCAGAATCGACACGCCGTAGCGCGCGGCCTCGCGCTTGACGGTCTCGAACACGCGAAAGATCGGCGTCTTCTCGTAGTTGGTCAGATTCATCGACACCTGGACGATGCCGCGGTCCTCGAGCTTGAAGCCGGCGGCCTTCACGTAGCGGTATCCGCCGCTGCTGTGGCGGATCGCCGCCGCGATTTTCTTGGCGACGTCGAGACGATCGGTCGCGAGGTTGATGTTGTAGGCGACGAGCGCCATCCGCGCGCCGATGACCGAGGCACCCGCGGACGGATGCGGCGACCTCGGACCGAAATCCGGCGCCCATTCGTCCATCGCCATTTTCGCGGCGAGCCCTTCGAACTCCCCGCGGCGGATGTCCTCGAGGTTCTTCCGTGCGGGGTTGGTCGACGCGTCCTCGTAGAGATAAACCGGAATCTTGAAACGATCGGCCACGGCCGCGCCGACTTTCCTGGCCAGCGCCACACAGTCGGCGATGCTCACGCCCTCGATCGGCACGAACGGCACGACGTCGACGGCGCCCATCCGCGGATGTTCACCACGATGCGTGCGCAGATCGATCGCGGCCACGGCGCGCTCGAAGAGCGCCATCACGGCGTGCTCGACGCCGGCCGCGTCGCCGGCGAGCGTGAACACCGATCGGTTGTGCGCGGCATCGGATGAGAGGTCGAGAAGGCGGACGCCGGGTACTGCACGAATCGCGTTTGCCATCTCGGCAACGATCTCGGATCGCCGTCCTTCGCTGACGTTTGGAATGCATTCGATCAGCATCGGGCTGCAGTATAATCTGACGCGTTTCGACATGTCTGAGGCGCACCGCGGCGATGCCGCGCACGCGGGCGATCCGGCGCTGAACGCGGATCGCGACGCGAAGATCGAACAACTGCTGCTGGTCGGCCTCGACCATTACTTCGCCGCGCAGTACGACCAGGCGATCAACGTCTGGACGCGCGCCCTGTTCCTCGATCGCAGTCATCCCCGCGCCCGCGCCTACATCGAACGCGCGCGCAGCGCCGTCGCCGAGCGTCAGCGTCAGTGCGAGGAGCTGCTGCACACGGGCGTGGAGGCGTTTCAGCGTGGAGAAGGCGACGAAGCGCGCCGCCTGCTGAAGGCCGCGATCGACGGCGGCGCGCCGCCGGACGAGGCGCTGGCGGTACTCGAGCGGCTCGATCGTCTGGAGACGGCGGCCACCTCAACCGTGCTGCCGCGCTCGCGTCAGGATTCGCCGCCGGCTCCGCGTCGTGCGGCAACACGATCCCGATCCCGGCTCGGGATCGCCGCGACGATGGTGATCGTCACTTCTGCCCTGGCGCTGGGTGGGTACGCCGCGATGCCGAGGATTGACGCGGTATGGCGATCGTGGCTGGCGCAGCAGACCATCACGCCGGCGAATTCGCCGCCGCCGGTCGTGCGGGAACAACTGCTGGAGATTCCGCGACGCGGCGAGATGGCGCTGGCGCGCGCGCGCACGCTCGCCGCCGGCGGCCATTTGAACGATGCGCTCACGACGCTCGATCTGGTGCGGCCCACCGACCCGCAGCGGGCGGACGCTGACGCGCTTCGCGCCGACATTCAGCGGCAATTGCTCGCGCTCGTGCCGATGCCGGCGCAGCCGCCGATCGATCGCGACAAGGGGCCGAAAGGAGAGAGTCGCGTGCCATGAAATGCCCCAAGTGCGGCTATCTCGGATTCGAGCACGTCGACCGCTGCCGCAATTGTGGATACGATTTTTCGCTGACGGCGCCCGCCACTCCCGATCTGTCGATTCACCGCGATACCGGCTTCGATCAGTCGATCGCCGATCTCTCGCTGGGTTCTCCAGAGTCGGCGAACGATGCGTCGGTCGAGCCGGACCTCGATGGCGTGCTCGGCGCGCCGGTGACAGCACACGCCGGCAAGCCTCCGTATTCAACCGCGGGCGAGCTGCCGCTCTTCGGCGCGCCGATCGAGGGCGACGAGCCGCTCATCACCAAACCGTCGCCGCCGCGAGCGCCGCTGGCGGTGAGGCGCGCGACCCCGGAAGTCGCGCGCGTTCGCGCCGAGCTCTCGCGGCCGCCGTCACTGGATCTCTCGCTCGATTCCGAGCCCACTGAAGTTCAGAGCGATTCGTGGCAGCCGAGTCAGGCCGGTGAGACGGCAGAAGACGCCACCGTGAGTGCGCGTGTCATCGCCGTCGTCATCGACCTGATCATCCTCGCCATCATCGACGCCGTCGTGATCTACCTGACGATTAAGATCTGCGACATCACGCTGAACGAGATCGGCATCCTGCCCAAGGCGCCGCTCATCGCATTCCTGCTCGTGCAGAACGGCGGGTATCTCGTTGCGTTCACCGCGGGCGGTCAGACGCTCGGCAAGATGGCGGCGGGAATTCGCGTCGTGTCGGCCGACGCCGACGGCACGCTCGACGTGAGCCGCGCGTTCGTCCGCACGCTCGTGTGGCTGCTGCTCGCCGTGCCCGCCGGCCTCGGCTTCCTGACTGCGCTCTTCAGCCGCGATCATCGCGGCCTCCACGACCGCTTCGCCGGCACGCGCGTCATCCGGTGAAACCCGACGGGATTCGGGATTCGGGATTTGGGATTGGTGGGGATTCGCGGTTCGTGACTCGAATCCCGGGCGATCAAATCCCGAATCGCAAATCCCACATCCCCGCTCTGGCGATCGCCACCGTGTTCGGTGTTGGCTATGCGCCGTTTGCTCCCGGCACGTTCGGATCGGCCGCGGGCCTCGTCGCCTGGTGGCTCGTTCCCGCGTCGGCAATCGCGCAGGGCCTGGCGATCGTCGCCATCTTCGCGATCGGTTCGTGGTCCGGCGGGATTGCCGAACGCCACTTTGGCCGCACCGATCCGGGACACGTCGTCATCGACGAGGTGATGGGCATGCTCATCACGTTATTCCTGAATCCCGTCGGTTGGTTGGGCGCGCTCGCCGGATTCCTGCTGTTCCGCCTGTTCGACGTGATCAAGCCGTGGCCATCGAACCGCCTCGAGCAGCTGCACGGCGGCATCGGCGTGATGGCAGACGACGGCATGGCGGCGATTTACGCCAACCTTGCGCTCCGCGCCGGTATCTGGCTCGCCAATCGTCTCGTTCAATGAAAGCCTGCATCCTCGCCGTTGGCAGCGAAATGCTGACGCCGTTTCGCGTCGACACGAATTCGCTCTTCATCACGGAGCGCCTGAACACCATCGGCTATGACGTGCGTCTGAAAGCCGTCATCGGCGACGATGTCGACGAGCTCGCCGACGTCATCGAGAGCGCGCTCGACTGGGCGGATCTCATCGTGACGAGCGGCGGGCTCGGTCCGACCGAAGACGACATCACGCGCGACGCGGTGGCGCGGGTTCTGGACGTGTCGATGGACGTGGACGAGCGGATCGTCGATCGAATTCGCGAGCGGTTCGCGCGGCGCAATCTGGCGATGCCGGCGATCAACCGGCGTCAAGGCATGGTGCCGCGGGGCGCGACGGTGATCGACAACCCGAACGGCACTGCGCCCGGTCTCTGGATCGAGCACGGCCGCACGGCGATCGTGATGCTGCCCGGCCCGCCTCGCGAGCTGAAGCCGATGTTCGAGGCGCTCGTGCGCGACCGCCTCGCCGTCAACGCTGCCGGCGCAGCTCTTTTCCGCCGCGTGTTGAAGATCACCGGTCGAACCGAGTCAGACGTCGATGCGCACGTGCAGCCGATTTACGGCCAGTGGACGGCGCAACAGATTCCCATCAGCACGACGATCCTCGCCGTGCTCGGTCAAATCGAGCTGCATCTCACGGCTCGAGCGGCCGGTCAGGCCGAAGCGGACACGGCGCTCGACTCGGCCGTGCGGCAGCTCGAAGAGGCGCTGGCGCCTGCCGTCTACAGCACCGACGGACGTCCCCTCGAACACGTGATCGGCGATCTACTTCGCGAGAAGAAATTGACGATTGCGGTCGCCGAATCGTGTACCGGCGGACTTCTGGCGTCGCGGTTGACGGACGTGCCGGGCAGCTCCGACTACGTCGAGCGCGGCGTCGTGTGCTACAGCAATCGGTCGAAGATCGAGATGGTCGGAGTGCCGGAGGCGCTGATTCAGCAGCACGGCGCCGTCAGCGAGCCCGTCGCGGAAGCAATGGCATCCGGCATTCGCGAGCGCGCGCGCACGAACATCGGCATCGGAATCACCGGCATCGCCGGGCCGGGCGGCGGCACGCCGGAGAAACCGGTCGGCACGGTGTGCATCGCCGTCGTCGTCGACGATCGGACGCGAGTCCGCACGTTCCCGTTCTTCGGCGGCCGTGAGATGGTGAAGTTTCAAGCCACGCAGGCCGCGATGAACATGTTGCGGTTGCTGTTGATCAAAGGGGCGGCCTGAAGGCCGTCCCCGACGTCATGTGTAGCGGTACGTGTAGAGGAGGCCCTTCAAGGCGTCCCTCATATGCGCCTGTTCATCGCGATCGATCTGGACGACGAAGCGCGTGCGGCGATCGCCGATGAGCAGCGGCGCATGAAGGCCGCGTTCGACGCCTCACGGTCGTCGATCAAATGGGTGCGTCCCGATCACATGCACCTCACGCTTGTGTTTCTCGGCGAGGTCCAGGAGACGCGCGCGCCGGCGATTATCGACGCCATGAGCCAGCCTGTCGTGCAGGCGCCCTTCGATCTCGCTTTCGCCGGCATCGGTCTGTTTCCACCGCGCGGCGCGCCGAACGTGTTGTGGGTCGGCGCCGCGGCGGGCGAGGCCGACAGCATCGAGCTGCAGCGTGAACTGGCCGACCGCCTGCTGCGGCTTGGCATCGCGCTCGAACAGCGGCCGTTCCATCCGCATCTCACGCTCGCCCGGTGGAAGACGTCGCGCGGCGCCGATCGGTCGCGGGCGCTCGCGGCCGGCCGCGACGGGGCGATCGCAAGGGTCCACGTCGATCACGCGACCCTGTATCAGAGTCGCCTGTCGGCAGCCGGACCGACGTACACAGCGCTGGCGCGTGCTACGCTCTCAGCGTCACGGCGGCCCTGACTGGGCCGCCCGACGAGCGAAATCAAAGGAGCCACGGGCAACAGCCTCACTCGCAGGGCGGCCCTTTCAGGGCCGCCGTCTCGAACGGGACGCATGGGATTCCTGATTCTGGCGGCGTACTTGATCGGGTCGATTCCCTTCGCGCTGCTGCTCGCGCGGCGATGGGGCGCGAGCGATCTCCGCCGCGTGGGCAGCGGCAATCTCGGCGCGGCCAACGTGATGCGGACGAGCGGCATCACCGCCGGCATCCTGGTGGCGATTCTCGACATCACCAAAGGCGCGGCCAGCGTCATGCTCGCGGCCCGTTTGAGCGGCAACGCCGCCGCGCCGGCGGCGGCAGGACTGGCCGCGATCGTCGGCCACATCTATCCGATCTGGCTGCGCTTTCGCGGCGGCAAAGGCGTCGCCACGGCGTGCGGCGTCTTTTCGGTCCTCACGCCGCTGGCGATTCCACCGGCGCTCGCCATCTTCCTGATCACCGTCACGCTGACGAAGTACATCTCCCTCGGATCGCTTCTCGCGACGATCGCGCTGCCGCCGATCGCCTATGCGCTCGGCAGCGAGGCCGCGGCTGTCGTCGCGGCATGTCTCGCGGCCACGATCATCGTCTTCCGGCATCGATCGAACCTCGTCCGGCTGCGCATGGGCACCGAGCGCCGGCTCGGAGCGCGTGTGTGATCGACGAGAGAGTCGACGCCTTGCGTGCGGTGACCATCCTCGGCGCCGGCAGTTGGGGAACCGCGCTGGCCGTTCATCTCGGACGCGTCGGCCACGACGTCCGGCTGTGGGCGCGCGACGAGGTGCTGGCGCGTGAGATGGAGACGCGTCGGGCGAATGCGATCTATTTGCCGAACGTCACGTTGCCGCCAAGCGTGTCGGTGACGCCGTCGATCGCCGATGCCCTGCGAGCAACGGGGCTCGTCGTTGTCGCGATTCCATCCCACGGCTGCCGCGCCGTGATCACTGCCGCGGCGCCGCACATCGCCGCAGGCGCGGTGCTCGTCAGCTCGACGAAAGGACTCGAGGCCGAGACGCTGCGTCGGATGTCCGAGGTCATCGCCGAGGAGGCGGGGCCGTCTCACCCGGTTGTCGTGCTGTCGGGGCCGAGCTTTGCCGCTGAAGTCGCACAGCAACTGCCGACGGCGGTGCTGGCCGCGTCATCCGACGCCCAGGCGATGGCGCTGGTGCAGGCCGAGTTTCGCGGCCCGTACTTTCGCCTCTACGGCAGCGACGACGTGATCGGCGTCGAGATCGGCGGCGCGCTCAAGAACATCATCGCGATTGCCGCCGGCGTCGTCGAAGGCCTCGGTCTCGGTCACAACGCGCTGGCGGCGCTCATCACCCGTGGTCTCGCCGAGCTCACGCGGCTCGCGTGCGCGGCCGGCGGCCGGCGCGAAACGCTCGCGGGATTGAGCGGGCTCGGCGATCTCGTGCTCACGTGTACCGGTAATCTGAGCCGGAACCGGCACGTCGGCATCGAGCTGGCCCGCGGCCGTCGTCTCGCCGACATCCTGGCGGGCATGAAAATGATCGCCGAAGGTGTGCGGACCACGGGCGCCGCGCTCGCACTCGGCGAGCGCTACGGCGTAGAGCTCCCGATCGCGACGCAAATGGGCGAGGTGCTGGCCGGCCGCGTCGACGTGCGCACGGCCATCGAAACGCTGATGCTGCGGCGCCAGCGGGCCGAGCATGAAGTGTAAGATCGGCCGAATGGGTTTCCTCGGCCGCATTCGCGACGGCCTCTCGCGCACCAAACAACAGATCGTCGAACGCTTCGACGACATCGTCCGCCTCGCTGATGAGCCGCAGCGGCGATCGCGGGCCATCGACGTCGAAACCGTCGACGCGCTCGAGGAACTGCTCATTTCCGCCGACATCGGCGTCGCCGCGACGGATCGCATCATCGCGGCGGTGAAGTCGCGTCCGCCGAACGGCGCGAGTCTGCGCGATCTCGTCAAGGGGGAGATTCACGGCGTGTTCGCGTCCGTCGATCGCCCCGTCACGGTTGGGCAGCATCCAAAGGTCACGTTGATCGTCGGCGTCAACGGCACCGGCAAGACGACGACGGTCGGGAAACTCGCGAATCTCTTGAAAGCCGAAGGCCAGATGCCGCTCATCTGCGCGGCCGACACGTTTCGCGCCGCCGCCGTCGAGCAGCTCGAGATCTGGGCCAAGCGCGCTGGCGTCGACATGATCCGCGCGAAGGAGGGCTCGGATCCGGCGGCTGTCGTGTTCGATGCGATTTCGTCGGGAAAGGCCAAAGGGCGCGATCCGATCCTCGTCGACACCGCCGGCCGCCTGCACACGCGCGTCAACTTGATGAACGAGCTCGACAAGATCCGCCGGATCGCGTCGCGCGAAGTGCCGGGCGCGCCCCAGGAAGTGTTGCTCGTGCTCGATGCGACGGTCGGCCAGAACGGCGTGACCCAGGCACGCGAATTCATGGGCGCTGCCGGCGTGAACGGCATCGTGTTGACCAAGCTCGATGGTACGGCAAAGGGCGGCGTCGCGGTCGCGATCGCCCACGATCTCAAGCTGCCGATCCGCTACGTCGGCGTGGGCGAGGGGATCGACGACCTCGTCCCCTTCGACGCCAACGAGTACGTCGATGGTTTGTTCGAAGAGACATGGTAGCGACTGCGGCCAATCCTGCGCGCGATCACCAGTACATGGACCGCGCGCTGTTTCATGCCGCGCGCGGCCGCGGCCGGACGAGGCCGAACCCTCTGGTCGGCGCGGTCGTCGTGTCGCCGGAGGGCGTCATCGTCGGCACCGGCTATCACGCCCGCGCAGGAGAACCACATGCGGAAGTCCGGGCGCTGGCTGAAGCCGGCGAACGCGCGCAAGGCTCGACGTTGTATTGCACGCTCGAGCCATGCTGTCACCACGGGCGCACAGGTCCGTGCGTGGTTCGCATCGTCGAGAGCCGGATCGCCCGCGTCGTCGCGTCGGTGGAGGATCCGAATCCGCTGGTGCGAGGCCAGGGGTTTGCGTTCCTGCGCGCGCACGGCCTCACGGTCGACGTCGGCGTCTGCGCCGACCGCGCGATCGATCTCAATCAGCCGTTCTTCACGCTCATGCGCGAGCATCGGCCGTTCGTGATCCTGAAGGCGGCGACGAGCCTGGACGGCCGCATCGCCGAATCGCCGGGCCGGCGGACGCAGCTCAGCTCGGCGCCGGCAAACCGTCACGTGCACTGCTTCCGGGCCGAGGTCGACGCCATCGGCGTCGGCAGCGGGACAGTACTCATCGACGATCCGGAATTGACGGCGCGCGGCGTCTATCGCGAGGATCCGCTCTGCCGAATCGTGTTCGACCGCAGCCTGCGGACGCCGCCGTCGGCACGCATGCACTCGACAGGCGTGGATTCGCCTGTCATCATCGTGACCACGGCTGAGGCGGCGAGCCGGACGGAACTGCGGAGGCCGCTCGAGGATGCGGGGGTGGAGATCGAGGTCGCGCGCGACGGCACCTTCCGCGCCGCGCTCGAACGGTTGGCCGCGCGCGACATCGGATCGCTGATGCTCGAGGGCGGCGCCGCGCTGCACTGCGCCGCGTGGGACGAAGGACTCGTCGATTTCGTCAGCCTCTACGTCACGCCGCACGTCCTCGGCGCCGCCGGCGTGGAACTGCTGCGCTCACGATCGTTCTCGACCTCCGCGCTGCACAAGCTCGTCGTGGCGCCGCTCGGTCCCGACGTGCTGATTGAAGGGTATGTTCACAGGCCTCATTGAAGCGGTCGGCGAGCTCGTCGAGCGCAAACCGACGAGCGGCGGCTTCCGGCTGCGCATCGCGACGGCGATCGCGCCGGAGCTCGCCCCGGGCGACAGCATCGCGGTGAACGGGGTGTGCCTGACCGTCATCCTGACTGAGGCCGACGAGCTGCACGCGGACGTCGGACCGGAGACGGTGCGCGTCACGACGCTCGGCGGGCTGCCGCGCGGGGGCCGCGTCAATCTCGAGCGGCCGCTTCGCGCCGACAGCCGCTTCGGCGGCCATTTCGTGCAGGGCCACGTCGACGCGATCGGGCACATCGAGGACCTCCGCGCCGACGCCGACTTTCACTGGATGACCGTGAGCTTTCCCCCGCATCTCGCGCCGTACATCGTCCACAAGGGATCGATCGCGGTCGATGGCATCAGTCTGACCGTCGCCGGCCTCGGCGCCGATCGCTTCGACATCATGGTCGTGCCGTACACGATGACGCACACCAACATCGGCGGCGCGCAAATCAGGGACCGCGTCAACCTCGAATGCGATATGGTCGGGAAATACGTCGTGCGGGCGGCGGAGCTCGCCGGCCTCACGCTCAGTGTGGGCAGACATGAAACGACGCATTGAAATCGCCAAGGGCCTGCGCAAGAAGGCGTCGCCGTTCGCCAGCATCGAAGACGCGGTCGCCGCCATCCGCGACGGCCGGATGATCATCGTCGTCGACGACGAGGATCGCGAGAACGAAGGCGATCTGACGATCGCGGCCGAGAAGATCACGCCCGAGGCGATCAACTTCATGGCCCGCCACGGACGCGGGCTGATCTGCCTGTCGATGACGCCCGAGCGCATCGACGAGCTCGAAATCCCGCTGATGGTCTCGCAAAACACGTCGCGGTTCGAGACCGGTTTCTGCGTGACGATCGAAGCGAAGGGGCGCACGACCACCGGCATCTCCGCCGCCGACCGCGCGGCGACGGTACTGACCGCCCTCGATCCCGCCACGCGGCCGTCGGATCTGGCGCGGCCGGGACACATGTTTCCGCTGCGCTCGCGGACGGGCGGCGTACTCGTTCGCACCGGTCAGACCGAAGCAGCCGTGGACCTGGCGCGCATCGCCGGCCTCTATCCCGCCGGCGTCATCTGCGAGGTGATGAACGAAGACGGAACGATGGCGCGCGTGCCGCAGCTGGCGCGCTTCGCGAAGCGCCACGGCCTGCTGATGATCACCATCGCGGATCTGATCAAGTACCGCATTCGCACCGAATCGCTCGTCAAGCGCGTCGCCTCCGCGAAGCTGCCGACGCGCTACGGCGAGTTTCAGGTGCACGTGTTCGAGAACCAGGTGGACGAGCAGGAGCACGTCGCGCTCGTCTGCGGAGAGATCGGCGACGGTCAGAACGTGCTGGTTCGCGTCCATTCGTCGTGCCTGACCGGCGACGTGCTGCACTCGGTCCGCTGCGACTGCGGCGCGCAGCGCGACGCCGCGATGCAGCGGATCGCCGCGGAGGGCCGCGGTGTCCTCCTCTATCTCAATCAGGAAGGACGCGGCATCGGCCTCGCGAACAAGATCCGCGCCTACGAGCTGCAGGACGAAGGGTTCGACACCGTCGAAGCCAACGAGCAGCTCGGCTTCAAGGCCGATCAGCGCGACTACGGCATGGGCGTCCAGATTCTCCGCGAGCTCGGCATCCGCTCGATGCGGTTGTTGAGCAACAACCCGCGCAAGCTCGTGGGCATTCGCGGGTACGGCTTGTCGGTCAGCGAGTGGCTACCGCTCGAGATCCCCGCATCGGAGTCGACGCGGCGATATTTGAAGACGAAGAAAGAGAAGCTCGGACACAAGCTCTCGTCGGTCTAGGTGGCTCGCTCGCTCGTGGGCGGCGCTGCGCGCCGTGGGGGTCGCTTCGGCCGTGGGTCGATTGACAGTGCGGCGGTCCGTCTTCTACGATCTTGAATTGCATTTTTTCTGTAGAAGCTTGCTGTGAGTGTAAAAGGCCAACTCCGCGCGTGTCAGGACTTCCTCATGGTGGGGATGCGCTCGGTCGAGCGCTCCTCCTCGTCGAATTCCGAGGCCGGCAGGGTCCTGCGCGCCTGCCTCGACCTTGTTGAACAACTGGTCCGGTCATCCGAGAACGTGAAAGCGGCAGAGGTCGAAACGACGCTCGCCGTGTTGAATAAGGCGGCCGCGGAATTCTCGGCCGACGAAGCGTCAGCCACCGCCGTGGTTTCCGCCCTCCGCAATGCGGTCGGCCGCCTGCACGCCCTTCGCGACGAGATGAAAGGCGGCCAAGTCGCCCCTCGCTGATTGACACCCCGTCAGCGCCTCAGCTACGATAAGCGTTTGCGTTAGAGCGGGTTAGCGCTCCATGTTCGAGTCACTGAGCACACGTCTCCAGGACGTCTTCGCCAGTCTGCGCGGCCAGCCGCGCCTGACGCCCGAATCGATCGAGGCGGCGCTCCGTGAGATCCGTCTCGCGCTGCTCGAAGCCGACGTCAACTTCAAGGTCGTCAAGGCGTTCATCGATCGCGTCCGCGACCGCGCGATGGACGCGCTCAAAGAGAACGACATCCTGCGCACGCTGGCGCCGTCGCAGCAAGTCGTCAGAATCGTCCGCGACGAAATGGTCGCGCTCTTCGGCAACGCCGAAGGCGGTCTGCAGCCGTCGACCAAACGGCTGCGGGTGATCCTGCTCCTCGGCCTGCAGGGCGCGGGCAAGACGACGACGGCCGGGAAGCTCGGGAAGTGGCTGGTGAAGCAGGGGCGCCACCCGCTGCTCGTCTCGACCGACGTCAAGCGTCCGGCGGCCATTCAGCAGCTGAACGTCGTCGGACAGAAGGCGTCGATCCGCGTTCACGATCCGGTCGGCCAGATGGATCCGGTGGCGCGTGCGAAGGGAGCGGTCGCCGAGGCTTCGAATCTTGGGTTCGATACGGTCATCGTCGACACCGCCGGCCGCCTGCACATCGACGACGAGTTGATGCACGAGCTCGTCGCGATCCAGCAGGCCACCGATCCGTCGGATCGGCTGTTCGTCGCCGACGCGATGACCGGACAGGACGCGATCAAGAGCGCCGGCGAATTCAACGCGCGCGTCGGCGTCACCGGGGTCGTGCTCACGAAGCTCGACGGCGATGCGCGTGGAGGCGCCGCGTTGTCCGTCGTCTCGGTCGTCGGGGTGCCGATCGCCTTCGCCGGCAGCGGCGAGCGGCTCGAGGATCTGGAGCCATTTCATCCCGAGCGCGTCGTCTCGCGCGTGCTGGGGATGGGTGACGTGCTGTCGCTCATCGAAAAGGCCGAAGCGGCGATCACCGAAGAAGATGCGGAGCGGCTCGAAGAGAAGATTCGCGCCAACGAGTTCACGCTCGAGGACTTCCGCGATCAGCTCAAGATGATCAAGAAGATGGGGCCGCTCGAATCGATCATGGGGATGCTGCCCGGCTTCGGCAACATCAAGGCGCTCGCGGAGAACAAGCCCGATGAGAACCAGATGGCCCGGGTCGAGGCGATCATCTGCTCGATGACCCCCGACGAGCGGCGCAAGCAGCACATCATCAACGGCAGCCGCCGCAAGCGGATCGCGAAGGGCAGTGGAACGTCGGTCGAAGAAGTGAATCGTCTGCTCAAGCAGTTCGTGCAGATGCAGAAGATGTTGAAGCAGCTCGGCGGGATGGCCGGGCTGTCCGGCGGCGGGAAGAAAGCCCGCCGCCAGGCGATGCAGATGCTGCGCAACCGCCGGTAGCGGCGGTGGCTCGAAGCGGCGGCCCTTCCGGGGCGCCGGAGCGCAGCGAAACAGACGTTCGGGTACGAGTCCCGCGCGTCGATTAGGAGCGTCAGATGGTCGTCATTCGTTTGCGTCGGGCCGGATCCAAGAAGCGCCCGTTCTTCCGCGTCGTCGTCACCGATTCGCGCACGGCGCGCGACAGCTCGTTCGTCGAAATCCTCGGACACTACAATCCGCGCACCAAGCCCGCGGTCGTGCACGTGGACAAGGAACGCGTCGATTTCTGGTTGAAGAAGGGCGCGGTGCCCTCCGATACGGTACGCACGCTCATCGAGCGTCATCTCACGCCGGCGCCGGCGCCCGCGCCCGCGGCGGCGGCGGCTGAGGCGAAGTAACATGCCGGGCGTTCGTGAAGTCGTCGAGGTGATGGCGAAGGCGCTCGCCGATCAGCCGGACGACGTTCGCGTGACCGAATCGCAGCACAAGCACGTCACGGTCATCGAGCTGTTCGTGTCGCCGCGCGATCTCGGGAAGTTGATCGGACGTCAAGGTCGAACCGCCGCCGCGCTGCGCACGCTGGCGTCGACGGCGGGGGAACGTGAAGGCAAGCAGGTCACGCTGGAGATTCGCGAAGAACGATGATTCTGGTGGGACGGATTGCGCGGGCGCACGGTCTTCGCGGCCAGGTCATCGTGAATCTTGAAACCGACTTTCCGGAGACGCGGTTTCAACCCGGCGCCGAACTGTTCATCGAGCGCGGCGGCGCGGTCAGCGCGCTGAGACTCACGACGGTCCGCTTTCACCGCGATCGTCCGGTGGTCGGCATCGAGGGCGTCACGACGATCAGCGAGGCCGAGGCGCTGGCCGGCTGCGAGCTGCGCGTTCCAGCCGATCGGCTTGCGCCGTTGCCGGCCGGGACCTTTTACCATCACGATCTCGTCGGCTGTCGCGTCGAGACCAGCGACGGCCGAACGGTGGGGATGGTCAGCGGCGTCGAAGGGACGATGACCGGCAGCCGGTTGGTGATCGACGGCGCGCGCGGCGAGATTCTGATCCCGTTGGCGAATGAGATCTGCCCGACGATCGACATCGAGAGAAAGCTGATCGTCGTCGATCCGCCGGAAGGACTGTTGGACTTGAACACGACGTCCGCCTGAGGATCACGAGGCTCAGCCGGACCAAAGCATGACGCTAGACATTGTCACGATCTTTCCGGCGATGATCGAGCAGCCGCTGGCGGCCGGGATCCTCGGACGTGCGATCGAGCGGGGCACGCTCGACGTGAAGGTTCGCGACCTGCGTGACTTCACGACCGACCGCCATCGCGTCGTCGACGATGTGCCGTACGGCGGTGGGCCGGGGATGGTGCTGAAGCCGGAGCCGATCTTTCGCGCGCTCGATGCGATCGAGGCGGAGCGGGGAAGGCCGCTGACGGTGATCCTGACCTCGCCGCAGGGGACGCGGCTGACGCAGACGGTCGCGCAACGGTTGAGCGGCGCCGACCATCTGGTGTTGTTGTGCGGCCGCTACGAGGGGTTCGACGACCGGGTGCGCGAGCGCGCGACGGAGGAGATTTCGATCGGCGACTACGTGCTCACCGGCGGCGAGCTGCCGGCGCTGGTGATTCTCGATGCGGTGGCGCGGTACGTTCGCGGCGTCGTCGGCGACGAACAGTCGGTGGCGGAGGATTCGTTCAGCCGCGGGCTGCTCGACTTCCCGCAGTTCACGCGCCCGGCGGAGATCGCCGAGCTGCGCGTGCCGGACGTGCTGCTCTCGGGCAATCACGCGGAGATTCGGCGATGGCGCAAGCGCGAAGCGTTGACGCGGACGCTGGCACGGCGGCCGGACCTGTTGGCCGACGCCACGCTGGACGAGGAAGAACGAGAAATATTGAAGGAGTTGGGACATGGGCGCGATTGAGCTGGTGGAAAAGTCACAGCTGGCGGACCGGCCGGCAATGAAGGCGGGCGACACCGTCAAGGTGCACGTGAGGGTCCGCGAGGGCGACAAAGAGCGCATCCAGATCTTCGAAGGCGTCGTGATCGGCCTCCACCGCGGCGGCACACGCGCCTCGTTCACGGTGCGCAAGGTGTCGTTCGGTCAGGGCGTCGAGCGGATTTTCCCGCTGCACTCGCCGACGATTCAGAAAGTCGAGGTCACGCGGTCGGCCAAGGTCCGCCGCGCCAAGCTCTACTACCTGCGCGATCTCAAGGGCAAGGCGGCGCGCATGAAAGAAGGGGCCAGCAAGGCCTGAAAAGTCTGAAGTCTGAAGTCTGAAGTTTGCCGTCTGAAGCCGGAACAGAACCTCCCGCTTGCCACGCTTCAGACTTCTTCAAGCTTTCCGTACTTCAGACTTCAGACTTCAGACTTCAGACTTTCATGACTCGCGTCCCCGCCATGCGCACGCTCGAGAACGCGCTGCGGCGCGTCGGGTTCGTGCACGTCGCCGGGGTCGACGAGGTGGGGCGCGGCTGTCTGGCGGGACCGGTCGTCGCGGCCGCCGTCGTTCTTCATCCCGATCGACACATCGCCGGCGTGTGCGACTCGAAGCTCGTGCCGGCGTCCGAGCGCGAGCGCCTCTACGATCGGATCCTGCAGCACGCGGTCGCGTGGGCCGTGGCCGCGGCCGATCCCGCTGAAATCGATCGCATCAACATTCATCAGGCGTCGCTGCGTGCCATGCAGCGCGCGATCCTGTCGCTGGCGCCGCTGCCCGACGTCGTGCTCGTCGACGCCTTCCGCGTGCCCGAACTGCCGATGGCGCAGCGCGGCGTGCCGCACGGCGACCGCCGTTGTTCGGCGATTGCCGCCGCCTCGATCGTCGCGAAGGTCACGCGCGATCGGCAGATGCTCGAGCTCCACGACCGCGATCCGCGCTACGGATTCGATCGCCACAAAGGCTACGCCACGGCAGATCATCTCGACGCGGTTGCGCGTTTCGGCTACTCAGAAGTGCACCGCCGCTCGTTCCGGCCTCCGACGCTGTTTGATACCATTGACTGAATCCTCCTGTGGCCTTTGATCGCGCCCTCACGCTGCGCAACGCTGAGAAGCTGATCCGGCAAGGCAAAGTCGACGCCGCGATCGCGGAATTCGTCCGCATCGTCGAGGATCAGCCGCAGGACTGGGCCGCGAAGAACACGCTCGGCGACCTCTATCTGCGCGGCGGCCAGAACGACAAAGCGGTGCAGCAGTTCGCCGAAATCGCGAACAACCTCGCCGACGAAGGCGCGACCGCGAAAGCCGGCGCGCTCTACAAGAAGATTCTCAAGCTCAAACCCGACCACGAGCACTCGCTGGTGCAGATCGCCGACATCCTCGGCGCGCAGAAGCTGTATGCGGATGCACGCGCGCACCTCAACGCGCTGATCGAGCTGCGCAAGGCGAGAGGCGACGTGCGCGGGGCGCTGCAGGCGAAGATCCGCCTCGGATCGCTCGATCCCGAAGACTATGAGGGCCGCCTGCAGGCGGTCACCGCGCGCATCGAAATGCGCGACGTCGGCGGGGCGCTGAACGATCTCAAGGACATCGCCAGCGAGCTCACCGAGAAAGGCCGCCACGCCGAGGCGGTCGAGGCGCTGCGCGAGGGCGCCAAACTGAATCCGGACGACGAGGAGATTCGCACACGGCTGCTCGACGTCTATCTGGCGGCCGGCGATCTCGAACGGGCCCGCGAATGCGCGACCAGCGTGGAGCAGTTCAGGAGCGTGGCGGCGGCGTTCGAAGCGCAAGGGAAGAGCGCCGAGGCGTTGGACACGCTGCGTCAGGCCGCCAATCAGCACGAGTACGACAACGCGCTGCGCGCCGAGGTGGCGCGTGCCTTCCTCGCGAAGGGGGATCTCGCGACGGCCAGCCTGTACCTCACGGTCGAAGCCGCGGGCGACGATCCCGAATTGCTGCTGACGGTCGCCGACCTGCGGCTGCGCGGCGACAACCCCGAGGAGGGGATGGGGATCGTTCGTCGCCTGCTCGAGCGGGACCCGTCCAAGCGCGAGCCGATCGCGCAGCTCGGCTGGACGCTTGCGGAGGCGAAGCCCGAAGCGGGCTTTGCGGTCGTCGAGTTCGTGGCCGATCAGGCCGTGGCGCAGTCGGACTGGCCGGATGCGGCCGCCGTGCTGCAGGAGTTCGTCACCCGCGTGCCGAATCACATTCCGGCGTTGATGCGCCTCGTCGAAATCTGCGTCGACGGCGGCCTCGAGGCGACGATGTTCAGCGCGCAGGCGCAGCTCGCCGACGCCTACATCGAAGCTGGTGCGGGGAACGAAGCGCGCTTCATCGCCGAGGATCTCGTGGCGCGCGAACCCTGGGACAAGGCCAATATCGAGCGCTTTCGCCGCGCACTGGTCCTGCTCGGTGAATCGGATCCGGACGGACAGATTGCGGCGCGGCTGAGCGGTGAATCACCGTTCACCAGCACGGATCTCTACGCCGATCTGTCGAGCGAGTCGGACACCGATGAAGAAGCCGAGGCGCCGCCGCAGGAAGAGACTGCGAGCGTGGAAGACCTGATGGCATCGCTGGCGCTGGCCGAGGAGGAGCCGAAGCCGGCCAAGAAGCCTGGTCGGCACAAGCTGGAAGAAGGTCTCTTCGATCTGAGCGCCAACGCGATCGATCTCGACAGCATCCTCGGGGACTTCGACGAACCCGCCTCCCCGCCGCGACGGCCCACACCAGCCGCCGGCAACAGGGATGAAATGGAAGTCGACATCTCCCTCGACGAAATCGAACCGGCCGGATCCGCCGTGCATCGCGCGCCCGTCCAGCCGGAGGACAGCGGTGATCTCGACGCGGTTTTCGGCAACCTGCGCGATCAGGCCGCGAAGCGGTCGGGTCTCGACGAGGCGGAAAAGGAATACAAGCGGGCGCTGTCCCTCCGATCGCAAGGCGACATCGACGGTTGCATTGCCGCGCTGGAGAAGGCCTCGCGCGCGCCGAAGCTGCGTTTCTCGGCGGCCTGGCTGATCGCGCGTTTGTACCGCGATCGCAGCATGATGCCGCAGACGCTCGAGTGGCTGGAGCGCGCGTCGCAGGCGCCGGCGCCGAACGTGGACGACGGCCATCAGCTGCTCTACGAGCTGGCCGACGGCTTGGAGAAGGCCGACGAAACCGCACGCGCGCTCGCCGTGCTCCTCGAGCTGCAGTCCGACGTTGGCTCCTATCGCGACATCGGCGAACGCATCGATCGGCTGACGAAGGTTCAGGCTCGAGGGTAGAGTCCTGATTCGCCGTCTCGTCTACGTCGCCTTCTTTCTCGAAGTCGGATTGCTGCTCGTCGTCCTGCCGTGGTCGGGTTTCTGGGAGCACAACTACTTCGCCGTCCGGTGGCCGCCGCTGCAATCGATCCTCACCAACAACTTCGTGCGCGGAGCGGTCACCGGCCTTGGCCTCGTGAACCTGTGCGCCGGGTTCGTCGATCTCTCGCGCGTGTTCGCGGCGCGCGAGCGTCATGACACGTCGCTGCACAACGGCAGCGGCCGCACGTGACGCGCTGCCTCGTCACCGATCGAAGACGCCTCTGTCCTGGCGCCGACTCTGCGGCGGCCGCGCTCGCGTGCCTGGTCGAGCAGGCGCGGCGCGCCACAGCGGCCGGCGTCGATCTCATTCAGATCCGCGAACGCGATCTCGAGGCCGCGGCGCTCGCGGCCCTGGTCTCCGAGATTGTCGCCGTCACCCGTGGTTCGACGACACGCGTGGTCGTCAACGACCGCATCGACGTCGCGCTGGCGTCCGGCGCCGACGGCGTGCATCTGCGAGGGGACTCGGTAGCGGTCGAAGCCGCCCGGCGTCTGCTTGCCGCACCGCTGCTGGTCGGCCGATCGGTACACAACGTTGACGAGGCGCGCGCCGCGTCAGGTGCGGACTACTTGATCGCCGGGACAGTCTTCTCGTCGCCGTCGAAGCCGGACGCGGCCGAGCTCCTCGGCCTCGACGGCTTGCGCGCGATCGTGCGCGCGACCGCGGTTCCGGTTCTAGCCATCGGCGGCATCACGTCGGATCGCATCGCCGATGTGCTTGCCACCGGCGCCGCCGGTATCGCGGCGATCGGTCTCTTCATTGACAGTCTGAAATCGGCTTCCTAACATAATCAGCTGGGTTCGTTGATCATCGTTCGTCAGGTTCGTCATGTCTGTAGATCGGGCCCCCGGCGACTTCGGCGGCAAGCTTCGCGCAGCGCGCGAGCGGCGCGGCGTTTCGCTGCGGCAGATCGCGAACGCCACCAAAATCTCCGTCGCCGTGCTCGAGGCGCTCGAGCGCAATGACATCTCACGGCTGCCGGGCGGCATCTTCGGGCGCGCGTTCGTGCGCTCGTACGCGATCGAAGTCGGCCTGGATCCCGAAACGACGATTCAGGATTTCATCGCACAGTTTCCCGCCGAGTCGGTCACGGTGGGCCATCCGGCAGCGGGACAGGTCGAGGATCACGAGGCACACGAAAGCGATCGGCGGATGGCGACGACCTTCGTGCGCCTGATCGCGTTCAGCGTGCCGATTGCGATCGCCGTCGTCTACTTCGGGTTGTCGGGACGCGAGGGCGCGCAGCCGGAAGCGGCGCCTGCCGCGCCGGCCCAGACTGCGCCGCCGCCGACGAGCGTCGAGCCGCCGGCTGTGCCGGCATCAACCGGATCGCCCGCGCCGTCGCCAACCGTGGCGGAGACGCGGGCCGCGACCACGCCGGCCTCGATCACGCCGGTGACGCCGCCCGCCGCGTCGCCGCCGCCGGCCGCACCTCCGGCGTCCGCCGCGACCGATCGGCTCACTGTCGGACTCTCGGTTACGCGTCCGTGCTGGGTCACGGCGACCGTCGACGGCCGGCGCACGATCGACCGGCTGTTGCAGCCTGGTGAGAAGCAGACGATCGACGTCGGCAGAGATCTCACGCTGACCGCCGGCGATGCCTCGGCGGTGGCGCTGACCTTGAACGGCGCCGAGGCCAGGCCGCTCGGCGGCGCCGGCAATGTCGTGACGGTGCGGCTGAACCCGACCAACTTCAGGAGCTACGTGCAAAACCGGTGAGCGGACCAACACCACTCCTCGATTTTTTCAAGCGCGGCGACGTCTCGCGCGACGTGCGCCTGGAAGCGGCCAGCGGCACACTTGCGCCGCGGGCCGAGGAGCAGCTGCAGATTCTGGTGATGCTGCTCGAGGATCCCGACGCCGAGGTCCGGGCGACCGCGGAGGAGACGCTGCACAACATTCCGGAAGCGGCGCTGAAAGCCTTCCTCGCCCGCGCCGACGTCCCGCTCGACCTGCGCGAGTTCTTCGCGGATCGCGGCGTGTTCCCCGACGAGATGCCGGACATCACCGCCGCGATCGGCGAAGACGCGCCGCTCCTCGATGCGAGCTCGGCGGAGGAGGCTGTCGACGAGGACGAGGATCGCGAGTCGGCGACGCAGAAGCTCGCCAAGATGGGCTTCTCGGCGCGCCTGAAGGCGGCGGTGAAGGGCTCGCGCGAGATGCGCGCGATGCTCATCCGCGATCCGAACAAGATGATCGCGTCGGCAGTCTTGAGCAGTCCGAAGCTGAGCGAGCCCGAGATCGAGAGTTTTGCGAGAATGGCCAGCCTCTCGGAGGAGGTCCTGCGGATCATCGCCAACAATCGCGCCTGGACCAAGAACTACAACGTCGTGTTGGGGCTGACGAGAAATCCGAAGACGCCGCTCGCGCTGTCGCTGAATTTCCTCCAGCGGCTCAGCGGCCGCGATCTGAATCAGGTGTCGGTCGATCGCAACGTCCCCGAACCGCTGCGCATCGCCGCGCGGAAGAAGGTGGCCGCGAACCGCGCCGGTTCCGGGTGAGGCCGCGCCGGCTCAATTCCTGGCTTTGCGTGTCTTCTTCCCGCGCTTCCAGTCGGAGCGCATCTGCGCCAGGCCTTCCATGTAGACGGTGGCGCGTTCGCGCTCTTCTTCGCTCGCCATCGATTTCAACAGGTCGAGCGCCTTCGCGAGATCGGCGTCGATCCGATCGCGCGTCGTCGAAAAGTACAGCCGGCGGATTTCAGCCAGCTTATCGTCCGACGAAAGCATTGGAAGTTTCACGCTCGGTGCCGGCGAAGCGACGCGCGAAACTCCTCGAACGGGCGCGTGTTGAGGACGTCCGACGGCTGCAGCCAGGCGCGGCGCGCCATCAGGACACCCCAGCGCAGCCGCCCGAACGCCGTCTTCGAATGCGCGTCGGTCGAGATCACCAGCCGGGCGCCGCGATCACGCGCGAGCTTCGCGTGGACGTCGTTCAAGTCCAGGCGATCCACCTGGCAGTTGATCTCGAGTGCGACGTGGTGGCGGACCGCGGCGTCGACGACCGTCTCCGCGTCGAACGCGTACGGCGGACGTTGCAGGATCTTCCGGCCGGTCGGATGGCCGAGCACGTCGACGTGTGGATTCTCGATCGCGCGCAGCAGCCGGTCGGTCATCTGCTGGCGATCCAGGGTGAATGCCGAGTGGATCGACGCAATGACGATGTCGAGCGCGGCCAGGCAGTCGTCGGCGAGATCGAGCGACCCATCGGCCTTGACGTCGCATTCGATGCCGGCCAGCAGCCGGATGCCGATGCCCTCGCGGTCGATGGCGCGGATACGCGCGGCGTGTTCCAGCGCCCGCCGCTCGTCGAGGCCGTTGGCCATCGCCAGCGACTGGCTGTGGTCGGTGATCGCGACGTACTCCAATCCCGCCGCCCGCGCCGCGTCGGCCATCGTGCGCACGTCGTCTTTGCCGTCGGTCTCGGTGCTGTGCATGTGAAGGTCGCCGCGCAGGTCGGCGACGTCGACGAGACGCGGCAGCGAGTGCGTCTCGGCGGCGGCGATTTCCCCATGCATCTCGCGCAGCTCCGGCGGAATCCAGTCGAGACCGAGCGCGGCGTAGACGTCTTCTTCGCGTTCGCCGGCGAGTTTCCTGTCGTCTTCGATCGTGAACACGCCGTATTCGTTCAACTTGTAGCCGAGACCGATCGCTCGATCGCGCAACGCGATGTTGTGGGCCTTCGAACCGGTGAAGTACTGCAGCGCGGCGCCGCGGCTGTCGGCGGCGACCAGGCGAAGATCGGCCTGGAATCCTCCCTGGACGAGCACGCTCGATTTCGTCTCGCCATGACCGAGGACGCGCTCGACGAGCCGGAACTCGATGAAGTCGTCCATCAGCGTGGCAGGCGCCCCGGATGCCAGCAAATCGAGATCGCCGCACGTGTCGCAGCCGCGCCGCAGACTGCCGACCGGTTCGATCATCGCGTCGGGGGCGCGCTCGCGCAGGTAGGAAACGATCGCCGTCGCCGCGTCGTGCGCGTCAGGCAGCAGGTGGCGGCCGGCGAATCGCTTCCGCTCCTCCAGCGCCTTGAGGATGAGCGACTCCTTCTTGCCGCCCATGCCGCGCAGCGCGCGGACGCGTCCGCTCCTGGCCGCCGCTTCGAGATCGTCGACCGTGCGAACGCCGAGCTCGCGATAGAGCACCGCGACGGTCTTCGGTCCGACCCCCTGCAGATGCAGCAGATCGAGAATCGTCGGCGGAAATTCGGCGACGAGATCGCGGTGATACGCGGTGTCGCCGGTCTCGGCGATCTCGCGGATGCGGGTCGCGAGATCCTTGCCGATGCCGGGAATTTCCCGAAGTCCCGTTTCGTCCAGACGCGACAACTCGTGCGGGTGGTTCGCGGCGATATCGGCCGCATTTCGATACGCGCGAATCTTGAACGGGTTCTCGTCCTTGATCTCGAGGAGATCGGCCGTCTCCCGCAGAATGCGCGCGATACCGCCGTTATCCATCGCCGACTCTCAGGCCTTCGCTCTCGATGTGGTAGTCGAGCAGCCGCGCGCCGCCCGAGGCCAGCGCCTCGGCGATCGCCGGACGCGCCGCCGGCGGACCGTAGCAGAACAGGCACCCTCCGCCGCCTGCGCCGCAGACCTTCGCGGCTGTCGCGCCAGCCGCGCGCGCCCGCGTGACGAGGTCGTCGATCGTCGAGGTGGTGACGCCCGGGGCGAGCCGCTTGCGGTTTTCCCACTCGCTCGCGATGTGGCGGCCGACGTCGTCCCAGTCGCCACGCTGCAGCGCCGCGCGCATCGCGACGCTGGTGTCGCGAATCCGCTCGAAGCAGTCGAAGATGTGGCGGTCGCCGTCGATGTGGCGCTTCGTGATCTCCCAGTTGTTGGTGCCCGAATGTCGCGGCGCGCCGGTGTAGACGAGGACGAGGCGCCGCTCGAGCTCGCGCGCGTCGACATCGAGCGCGACGCGCTTGATGCCGTCGGGACCGAGCTCGATGGCCGCGATCCCTCCATAGAGCGCGGGGCGAAAATCCTGGACGCCCGCCGGGACCCGAATCGCGCGGCACTCCAGATTCATGGCGACCTGAAGCAGGTACTCGGGATCGGACGAGCCGCCGGTCCATCGCTCCAGCGCGCCGCACACGGCAATCGCCAGCGCGGACGATCCGGCGATGCCGGCGCCGGCGGGCGACTCACCACGGGTCGTCAGCGTGGCGCCTTCGAGCTGGTAGTGCCGGCACAACAGCGCCAGCAGCGACAGATCGCCGTCGGCGTCGAGCTCGGCGGAGCGCCGCGCGGTCACCGTGCGGCTGGTGTCGATCGATCGCAGCTCGACGCGGCCGTCGCCGCGCGACTCGATCTCGGCGTGGGCGCGCAGACTGATTGCGGCGTTCAGCGTCAGCGCGCCGTCGTGAAACAGATACAGGGGCCAGATGTCGATGGTGCCGCCCGCGAGATCGATGCGGGTCGGCGCGGACGAGACGATGCGCACGACGCATTATAGCGATCGCCGCTCTGTCGACTCGTGGAGTGTCTCCTCGGATTTACTACCGGGCCGCTCCGCTCCACTCCACCGCGCAGGCGTGCGCGGTGGGGACCCCGGCGTTGTCGCGGCCCGAAAACCGCCGTCGAAGGCTTGTTGTGGCTAGTACTCGTTCAGCCGATACAGTCCATCACTAGATATCCCGCAGCGACGTGATCGGATCGATGCGTGCTGCCCGTCGTGCGGGAATGAGCGCGGTGACGATCGCGACTATCGCGAGCAGCACGGGAACGATCGTGAACGTCACCGGATCGCGCGCTGGAATGCCGAACACCAGCGTGGTCATGAAACGCGCGAGGGCGAGCGCGCCGCCGACGCCGGCGGCGATCCCCATTCCGGCGACCGTCGCCGCCTGACCGACGATGGACGTGACAATCTGCGCCGGGCGCGCGCCGAGCGCCATGCGCACGCCGATCTCGCGGCGCCGCGACGAGACGAGCTGCGACAGAACGCCGTAGAGACCCATCGCCGCCAGGAAGAGCGCCATCGCCGCAAAGAGCACGATCAGGACCGTGTTGATCCGCTCCTGCGACAGCGATCGCTCGATGGCATCGGTCAGCGGACGAATGGCGTAGACGGCACGATTCGGTTCGATCTCGCGGAGCGCGGCGCGGATGACGCCGAGCGAGACCGCGCGCGCGGGATCGGTCCGAACCAGGAATGTGACGTCGGGCCAATACGGTGAGAAGCCGCACCAATAGATGACCGGCTCGGCGGCGCGCAGCACGCCGCGCTCGCGGACGTCGCCGACGATCCCGATGATTTCTCCCGTGACGGTGGGTGGCAGGCCAGGGCTACGAACCACGTGGCCGATCGGGTTCTCACCCGGAAAGAAGCGATCGGCGAACGAGCGCGTGACCAGGACCTTTGTCGCGAACAACTGCGGCGTCGGTTCCGCGCTGCAGGTCGCGCCTTCGAGAATCGGGATGTGAAGCGTACGGAAGTAGCCGGCGCTCACCGAGCGACTCTGAGAAAAGGTCTTCTCGCCGTTCTCGCGACCGACAATCGTGAATTCGCCTGGAGGGAAGTCGCCGCTCAACGGCAGCAGCTGGCTGAATGCCGCGGCCTGCACGCCGGGAATCGTGTCGAGGCGATCGACGGTCCGCTTCTGCCGCTGAACGACCGCGCCGAGCTGCTCGGACCACTGCGCGCTCATGCGGAAGGTGAGGACGTTCGCGGCATCGAGGCCTGGCGAGACGTCCTGCATGCGCATGAAACTGCGGATCAGGAGACCCGCACCGACGAGCAGCACGATCGCGAGCGTGATCTGCGCCCCGACGAGCAGGAGTTGAAGTGTGTGACGTCCGCCCGCGTGCGTGCGTCCACCGCGGGCGAGCGCATCGGCGGGGTCGCGGCGCGTCGCCTGCACGGCCGGCGTAAGCGCGAACAGCAGCGTCGTGATCACGCCGACGACGAAGGTGAACAGCACCAGGCGGAGATCGACTTGGAGGTTTGCCGCCGGAGGCAGTCGTATTGCCGCAGTGCGAAGCGCGGCCACGCCCCAGTTGGCGACGAGCAGACCGAGCGCCGTGCCGGCGGATGCGAGCAGCAGGCCTTCGCGGAGCAACTGTGCCACGACCCGCCGCCGGTCGGCGCCGAGTGCGAAGCGGATCGCGACCTCGTGATCGCGCCGCGCCGCGTCGGCGAGCAGCAGACACGCGACGTTCCCGCACGCGGCCAGCAGAACGAGCGCGACCGCGCCGAGGAGAAACCAGAGCGACCGTCGGACTCCGGCGACCTGCTGCTCCTTGAGCGGAACGAGCGACGAGCCCCAACCTTTGTCGGTCTCCGGAAACTGTTCGCCGAGCCGTGCCTGGATTGCGTCGAGATCCTGCCGCGCCTGATCAAGCGTGACGCCGGGCTTGAGCCGGCCGATCGCCGTGTAGAAACGCGCGAGTCGCGCCTGCATCAGACCGGGATAGGCCTGCGTGGGGACCCACAGCTCGGTTGTGGCGGTGGGGTAGCGGAACGACGGCGGCATGACGCCGATGATCGTGTAGCTGGCGCCGCCAAGCACGAGCATCCGGCCGATCGCCGACGGCGTGGCATCAAGGCGCGTGCGCCAGAACGCGTCGCTCACGATCGCGATCCGCGGTCCGCCGAAGACCTCTTCCTGCGGCGCCGGCGCGCGGCCGATCGCCGGCGCGACACCCAATACCGAGAAGAACCGCGGCGACGTCCGCATCGCCTCGACCCGTTCGGGCAGAGCGCCGGTCGTATCGGTCATGTTCTCGAAGTAGCTGCCCGCGAGGCCGTCGAACGAGCGGTTCAGACGGTTCCACTCCTCGAGTCGCGGCGGCGCCAGCAACTGCGTTGCACCGGCCCGCGCCAGGTTCAATTCGTAGATCGACACCAGCCGGCCGGCGTCGGGATAGGGCAGCGGCTTCAGCAGGACCGCGTCAACCGCCGAAAAAATCGCGCTGTTGGCGCCGATGCCGAGCATCAACGTCAGCACGACCGTGAACGTCAACCCTCGACGATGAGCGAGCGATCGTGCAGCGGCCCGCCATTCATGCAACATGAGTGAACGCCTCGGCCCTTAGACGGCCGAGGCGGCCAGTCCGTTTGCTTGATAGAATTTCAAGCCGTGTCGCCGAGCGCGCTTCGCCGTCGGATCGGTCAGCTGCTGATCGCCGGCTTCGACGGCCATCAGATTCCGCAGGAGCTTCGTTCGCTCGCCAGGGAGTTCAGCCTTGGCGGGATCATTCTGTTCGCGCGCAACGTCGCCGATCCCGAGCAGGTCGCCGAAGTCGCGTTCGAAGCGTCGCGGCTCGTGCCCGATCTCCCGTTATGGGTTTCGGTCGATCAGGAAGGCGGACGGGTCGCGCGCCTCAAGTCGCCGTTCACGGTGTGGCCGCCGATGGCGACGCTCGGACGAAGCGGCGACGAGCGGCTCGCCGAGCGCTTCGCGCGCGCGCTGGCGTTCGAGCTGAAAGCGGTCGGCATCACGCTCGACTACGCGCCGGTGCTCGACATCCTGACCAATCCGAAGAATCCGGTGATCGGCGATCGCGCGCTGGCGGAGAAGGCCGAAGAAGTCGCGCGGCTCGGTACGGCGATCATCCGAACGCTGCAGGCCGAAGGGATTGCGGCCTGCGGCAAACACTTTCCCGGACACGGCGATACGAGCAGCGACTCTCACTTCGAGCTGCCGCTCGTCGAGCATCCGCCCGATCGTCTCCGTCAGGTCGAGTTCGTGCCGTTCAAGGCGGCGATCGATGCCGGCGTCGCGACGATGATGACGGCGCACGTGCTGGTGCCGTCGCTCGACGACAAGCGTCCCGCGACGTTGTCGAAGCGGATCGTCACCGACATCCTGCGGGACGAGCTGAAGTACGAAGGAGTCATCTTCAGCGACGATCTCGAGATGAAGGCGGTCGCCAGCCAGTATGCCGTGCCGGCGGCGGCGGTGATGGCGATCGAGGCCGGATGCGACGGCGCGCTCATCTGCAGCGGCGATCATCAGACGCAGGCGGCGGCGTGCGAAGCGCTGGTCCGTGCCGTCGAAGAGGATCGCCTGCGGATGTCACGGGTCGACGACGCGCTCAGGCGGCAGCAGCGCGCGAAGGAGCGCTTTCTCACGGCGAGCGTCGCCGCCAGGCCGCTCACCGGCCGCGCGCTCAGAACCGCGCTCGGCCGCGAAGAACATCAGGCCGTCGCCGCCGAGATGGCCCGCTTTCTGTGATGCTCAAGCCTCGCGCGCTGCAGCCGGGCGATCGCCTGGCCGTCGTCGCGCCCGCCAGCTCGTTCAATCACGAGGAATTCGATCGCGGCGTCGAGGAGATTCGCCGGCTCGGCCTCGTGCCCGTGTACGACGACAGCGTGTTCGAGCGCGATCGATACCTGGCGGGTTCGCCCGAGGTGCGCGCGGCGGCGGTGCGAACGGCCTGGGCCGATCCGTCGATCGCGGCGCTGATTGGCGTCCGCGGCGGCTACGGCAGCGCGCAGATTCTGCCGCTGCTGAACCGCGAAGAGGCGCGGCGCGCGTGCAAGCCGTTCATCGGCTACAGCGATCTCACCGCGCTGCTGACGTTCCTGACCATCGGCTGCGGCATGGTCGCCTTTCACGGCCCGATGCTCGATCGCCGCCTGGCGAAGGGTTCGGCGGGATACGACCTCGATACGTTTTCCCGGGCGTTGACCGCAGTCGAGCCGATGGGCGAGCTGTCGCCGCCGGGGCTCGAAACGATACGCGCCGGCGAGGCCAAGGGCCTGCTGCTCGGCGGCACGCTGACGCAGTTGCTGGCGTCGATCGGTACGCCGTTCGCGTTTGCGCCGCCGCGCGGCTTCGTCCTGTTCCTCGACGAAGTGGGAGAACGCCCCTATCGTCTCGACCGGCAGGTGCTGCAGCTTCGGCAATCGCGTCTGCTCGCGCGCGCCTCGGCCGTCGTCATCGGCGAGCTGCCGAACTGCGACGAGCCGGACGGCGGACTCACCGGTCGCGCGGTGATGGCCGATCTCTTCAAGGACTTTCCCGGGCCGGTGCTGATCGGCTTTCCATCCGGTCATACGATCGGCCCGACGATGACACTGCCGTTTGGCGTGACCGCGCGGGTCGTCGGCGGCGACGAGCCGCGGCTCGTGATCGAGGAGGCGGCGGTGTCGTGAGCGTGAGCGACACGATTCACCTGATCGGCGTATGCGGGACGGCGATGGCGACGCTGGCCGCGATGCTGAAGCGCAAAGGCTTCGACGTGCGCGGATCGGACCAGGACGTCTATCCGCCGATGAGCGATTTTCTCGCGGGTGAGGGCGTGCCGATCCGTGTCGGCTACAAGGCCGAGCACATCACCGGCGACATCGACATGGTCGTCGTCGGCAACGCCATCTCGCGCGGCAACCCGGAGCTCGAGGAGGTTCTCGATCGGAAGATCCGCTACTGTTCGCTGCCGGAAGCGATTCGCGAACATTTCCTCTGGGGTGCGCGTTCGATTGTGATCGCGGGCACGCACGGCAAGACGACGACCACGGCGCTGACCGGTTGGTTGTTGACGCACGGCGGCGTCGATCCGAGCGTCCTCGTCGGCGGTATCGCGCGGAACCTCGGCGAGCAGGGATCGAGCTACCGCCTCGGCCAGGGACGCGAGTTCGTCATCGAAGGCGACGAGTACGACAGCGCCTTTTTCGACAAGACCGCCAAGTTCCTCAAGTACCTGCCCGACATCGCCGTCGTCAACAACGTCGAGTTCGATCACGCGGACATCTACGCGGACTTCGACGCGGTGATGCTCGCGTTCAGGCGTCTGGTGAATCTGGTTCCGCGCCGCGGGCTGCTGCTCGTCGGCGCCGACAGCGCCGGCGCGCGGGCGTTGACCGATGCCGCCCGATCCCGGGTCGAGACGTTCGGGATGCGCGACGACCTCGACTGGCAGGCCTACGATCTCGAATCGGCGGACGCGTCGACGCGGTTCAAGGTTCGCCGCAAGGGCTCGCCGTTCGGCGCATTCGAGATGCCTCTGGTCGGCGCCTACAACGTGAGAAACGCGCTCGCGGCCATGGCGGTCGCGACCGAGGTCGGCATCAGCGGCGAGCGGATCGGCGAAGGTCTGCGTCGATTCGCCGGCGTCAAACGTCGGCTCGAGGTCGTCGGCACGGCGGACGGCGTGACCGTCTACGACGACTTCGCGCATCATCCGACGGCCGTCGCCGAGACCATCGCCGGTATGCGCGCGTCGCATCCGGCGGCGCGGATCTGGGCGGTCTTCGAGCCGCGATCGGCCTCGTCCTGCCGGCGGGTCTTTCAGGACGACTTCGCGCGCGCGTTCGCCGGGGCCGACGAGGTGCTGATCGCGCCGGTGTTCCGCTCGAAGCTTCCCGAGTCCGAGCGGCTCTCGATTCCGCAGCTGATTCGCGATCTCAACGACCGCGGTCAGAAGGCGCGCGAGGCCGAATCGATTGACGACATCATCCAGGCGATCGCGCGCGAGCACCGTGCCGGCGACCTCGTCGTGCTGATGTCGAACGGCGGCTTCGGCGGCATCCACCAGAAGCTCCTCCAGGCTCTCGCGTGATTGGATGGCGGATCGTGCCGGCGGGCGACTCGGCCGTCATCGTCGAGTTCGAGGAGCGCATCGATCCGATCGTCAACGCGCGCACGGTGGCGTGCGCCGACGCGATTCAGGCCGCGAACATTCCCGGCGTGCGCGACGTCGCGCCGTCTTTCCGATCCGTGGCCGTCTACTTCGATCCGCTGCGCACGCCCTACGGTGTGCTCATCGCTGCGCTCGAAGAGCAGGCGGCACGGCCGATCGGCGACGCGGCCATCGAGCGCGATCCGATTCGCATTCCCGTCTGCTACGGCGGCGACTTCGGTCCCGATCTGCCCGACGTCGCCGCGTTCGCGAAGATGAGCGAGGCCGACGTCGTCGAGCTCCACGCCTCGACGACCTATCGCGTCTTCATGCTTGGCTTCGTCGCCGGCTTCGCGTACATGGGCATCGTCGACGACCGAATCGCGATGCCGCGCCACTCGACGCCGCGCCTGCGTGTGCCGCTGGGCACGGTCGGCATCGCCGGCGTTCAAACCGGGATTTACCCGGCCGAAACGCCGGGAGGATGGCAGTTGATCGGGCGCACGCCGGTGAAGCCGTTCGATGCGGCGAGGGCTGAGCCGTTTTTGATGAAGGCGGGAGACGCGGTGCAGTTCTATGCGATCGATCGAGCCGAGTACGATCGCGTCGAGCGCGAAGCCCTCGGGCGGCCCTTTCAGAGCCGAAGAGTCGCCGAATGATGAACATCCGCGTCATCAAACCCGGGATGCTGACGACGATCCAGGATTGCGGACGGTGGGGTCTGCAATCGCGCGGCGTGCCGGTGGCGGGACCGATGGATCCGGTCTCGCATCGGCTTGCGAATGCGCTCGTCGGCAACGATGGCGGCGCGGCGACGCTCGAGATCACGCTGCTCGGTCCCGAGCTCGAATTCGCCGCCGAACGCGTCATCGCGGTCGCGGGCGCGGAATTCGAGATGACGCTCGACAACAAACCGGTGCCGATGCACGCGCCGTTCATCGTCTCCGCCGAATCGCGCCTCAGGTTCGGCGCGCGGCGGCGCGGTGTGCGCGCCTACCTGGCCATCGCCGGCGGCATCGCCATCCCGCCCACGCTCGGCAGCCGATCGACACACCTGATCAGCGCGATGGGCGGCATCGACGGCCGGGCGCTGAGGGCCGGCGATCTGTTGCCGATTGGTGATGGGTCGCGCGTACGGAGGAGCGCGTCTGCGCTCTCGGAGTCGCTCCTGCCGCTGCCCGATCATCACGCACGCATCCGGGTGCTGCCCGGTCCACAGGCCGATTACTTCGCCGCCGATGCGCTCGATGCCCTGCAGTCGGGATCGTACCTGATCGGGCAGAACTCCGACCGCATGGGATTTCGGTTGTTGGGCCCGCGGCTGCCGCACGCACGCGGCGCCGATATCATCTCCGACGCCACGCCGCTCGGCGTGCTGCAGGTGCCGGCCTCGGGCCAGCCGATTCTGTTGATGGCGGATCGGCAGACGTCGGGCGGCTATCCGAAGATTGCCACGGTCATCTCCGCCGACATCAGCGTCGCCGGCCAGCTCGGACCGGGCGACACGATCGAGTTCGCGGTGTGCGATCCGCGCGAAGCCCTGGCCGCGTTGATCGCACAGGAGCGTGTGTTGATGGCGATCGAGTCGCCGGAATCATGACCGATGTCGCGGCGCCGCTCCGCACCGCCTTCGGCGATCGCATTCAAGCGAACGCGCCGCTGGCGCCGCTGACGACGTTTCGCGTCGGCGGTCCGGCCGACTTCCTGATCGAGACGCGCAGCAGCGACGAGATCGTCACGGCGCTGCAGCTCGCGCGGCGCGCCGGCGTGGCGGTGACGATGCTCGGCGGCGGATCGAACGTGCTCGTCGGCGACGCCGGCATTCGCGGGCTCGTGATCCGTCCGCGCGGCGGCGAGGTGCGTCCGCTCGGCACCGATCGCGTGGTCGCGGACGCTGCCGTCACGATCAACGGCCTGGTGCGCTGGACGATCAATCATGGCCGCGCCGGCCTCGAAGCGTGGGCGGGCACGCCAGGCACGGTCGGCGGCGCGATCTTCGGCAACGCGCATTTCGGCGGCCGCTCGATCGGCGATCTCGTCGACCGCGTGCGGCTCGCCGCAACAGACGGCACTGTGAAAGAGGTGCCGGCCGATGCGATGGCCTTCGGCTACGATCGCAGCCGCTTGCAGACGAGCGGCGAAATCCTGTTGACCGCGAGCTTTCGCGTCGCCTCCGGCGATCCGGCGGCGCTGCGCGCCGTCGCCCGCCAGTCGCTCGCCTATCGCAAGCGGACGCAGCCGCTCGACACGCCGAGCGCCGGCTGCATCTTCCAGAATCCCGAACCGGGCCGCGACCGTGTGCCGGACGGCATCCCATGGTCGGCCGGTGCGCTCGTCGACCGCGCCGGCCTGAAGGGCGCGGCGCGCGGCGGCGCGCGCGTCTCGCCGACGCACGGCAACTTCGTCGTCAACGACGGATCGGCGACGGCCGCCGACATCCGCCAATTGATCGAAGACTGCCGCGCGGCGGTCCGCGACCGCTTCGGTGTCGAGCTCCGCGACGAAATCGTCTATCTCGGCGCATTCGACACCAACCACCAATGACCACCGACCAATGACCACTGACCTACGACCACCATGTCCACGCTGCTGATTGAAGGCGGATACCCGCTCGCCGGATCGGTTGAAGTCGAAGGCAACAAGAACTCGGCGCTGCCGCTGCTGGCGGCGTGTCTGCTGACCACCGACGAATGCGTGCTGACCAACGTGCCGCGCATCAGCGACGTCGAGGTGATGGCGCGCCTGCTGCTCGATGTCGGCGCGGAAGTCGAAGGCATCGGCAGCACGACGCTGAAGGTGCGCGCGCCGAAGATCGTGAAGGACGAGCCCGACGGCGCGCTGGTTGGACGACTGCGTGGGTCGGTGCTGCTGCTCGGTCCGCTGCTCGCGCGCCGCGGCCGCGCGCAGCTCGCGCCGCCGGGCGGCGATTTTCCGGCGCGCCGCACCATCGCGACGCATCTCGACTCGCTCGAAGCGATGGGTGCTCGCGTCATCGCCGGGCCGGGCCACGTCCTCGAAGCGCCGCGCGGGTTGAACTCGACGTCGATCTATTTGTACGAGGCGTCGGTGACGGGGACGGAGACGGCGCTGCTCGCCGCCGCCGCGGCGAAAGGCGTGACGGAGATCCGCCACGCCGCCTGCGAACCACACGTCGTCGAGCTGTGTGCCTTTCTGACCAAGCTCGGCGCCCCCGTCACCGGCGCGGGCACGTCGACGATTCGCATCGAAGGCGGATGCACGCTGCACGGCGCCGAGCATCGGCTGTGGGGCGACTACATCGAGGCGGGCAGTTGGGCGGTCGTCGCCGGTGTGACGAGTGCGGACCTCGACATCCACGGCGCGCGTCCCGAAGACATGGAGGTCGTGGCGGCGGTCCTCAAGCGTATGGAGGTTCAATACGCGATCGACGGCGACGTCTTTCGAGTCAGGCAGTCCAGGCCGCGCGCCGCCGGCCGCATCACCACGGGACTGTGGCCGGGATTTCCGAGCGACATGGTGAGCCTCGTCACGGTCCTCGCGACGCAGGCCGAAGGGCAGACGCTCGTGCACGACTGGATGTACGAGCTGCGTCTCTTCGCGCTCGAGCAGTTGAGCAGCATGAGCGCGGATCTGTTCCTGTGCGATCCACACCGCATCATCGTCAGCGGTCCGCGAAAGCTTCGCGGCCGCCCGCTCGACAGCCGCGATCTACGGTCGGGGATGGCGCTCATCGCCGCGGCGCTCGCCGCCGATGGGCAGAGTCGGCTGTCTCCCCTCGAAACGGTCGAACGCGGTTATGGTCGGTTAGTGGAGCGGCTGCAGGGGCTGGGCGCGAAGGTGGCGAAACTGCCCTAGCGGCCGCCGCGGCCGCCCGGTTTTTTCGGCGCGGTCCCTGCCGGTCCTGGCTCGTCCTGCCGCTGCGGCTCCTGCCGCGGCGGCTCGATCGGCGGGAGATCGGCGATCGGCGCCAGCGAGTCGCGTCCCACTCTGAACGGCCGGAGATCCGCTTCGGTCAGATCCAGCACGCGGATGATGTGCGGCGTCAGCGTCAGGATGATGTCGGTCTGATCGGTCGTCTTGGTGTTGTGCGCGAACAGTTTGCCGATGACCGGAATGTCGCTCAGCCCCGGGATGCCGGCCAGCGTCGTGCGCTCGTCGTCGCGGATCAGGCCGGCGAGCATGTTGGTCTCGCCTTCGCGCAGGCGAATCACCGTCTTGATTTCGCGATTGCCGAACGTCGGGAGATTCGCGTAGCCGGTACCGGAGATGCTCGTCACCGCAATCGTCAGCGCCAGCGACACGTCGTCGTCGTGATGCGTGCGCGGCGTGATGTCGATGTTGACGCCGATGTTTTCGTAGAGGTACGAGACGATCGGCTGCTGTGGCGTGCCGCCGGTCGCGATCGGCGCGAACGTCGTCTGCGGCACCGGAACCCGTTCACCGAAGCGGGCCTGCGCCGGCGACCCGTCCATCGTGCGCAGCTGCGGATTGGCGAGCGTCCGCGTATGCGCGTCGGTCTTGAGCAGCCGGTAATAGAGCGTCGGCAGGTTGGCAAAGAGCACGTCGGTCGGCGAGAGGTTCTTCAGCTTCTCCAGCGTCACCGTGTTGTTGGCGCCCTGATCGATGCCAACCGCACCGTTGATGCCGGGCGAACCCGGCGACGCGAGCTGCAGTCCGTACTCGAGCAGCCGGTTCCGATCGACTTCCAGCAACTCGACGTCGATGATGACTTCGGGCCGCGCCTTGTCGATCGCGGAGAGCACACGCGAGGCTGCGGCGATGCGTTCGGGCGTGTCCTTGATGGTCAGCGCGTTGGTTCCGGTGACCGGCGAGATACGGCGTGCATCGAGCACCAGCCGCAGCAGGTCCATCGTCTCCTTGAGATCGATGTTGCTGATGTAGAACGTCTTGACGACTTCCTCTTCGTACTCGCGGCGTTTGGCGGGCGTGTCCGGAATGATGGCGATGGTTTTCGGCGCGGTGACGCGGATGAAGGTCCGCGTCGCGCCGGTGACCGAGTTGAGCGCGTCTTCGAGCGTCGCGTTCCTCAAGTCGATGGTGATTGGCGCTTCGCGAAACGCCGGATCGAAGACGAGGCTGATGTTGGCCAGCCGGCTGATGGCCGTGAAGACGTCGCGGCTGCTCGCGTCGCGGAAGGTGAGCGACGCCGGCATCTTCACCCCCTGCGGCAGGTCCATGCCGGGCGGCGGCAGATCGCGCGTGCGCTCGATGAGCGTCTGCAGCTCGGTCTTGCCTTCGCGCGGAACGGCAATCTTCAAGCGCAGCTTGTTGCGCGTGGAGCGCAGCTGTTCGTCGATGTCGGCGTTGGTCGGGTTGAGCTCGGCGGCCGTTTCGTACTCGATGAGCGCCTGATCGAGCTTCATCAGCGCCACGAGACGGCGGGCCTTCTGGAAATGGTCCTGCGACGCGCGAAGCTTGGCGCGCTCGAGCGCCAGGCGGGCGTCGAGATCGTCCGGGTTCAGGCGAACCGACTTGGAGTATTCGACGACAGCGCGGTCGTAGTCCTGCAGGCGTTCGGCGTCGCGGCCGGCCTTCAGCGCCGACGATGCGGCGCAGCCCGCCGTGACCGCTGTCGCGGCGAGCAGCCAGAGAAGTGGCTTACGGGCGAGACTCAGCGCTGACAACATCAACACCACGCGGAATCTTGAACGCGAACTCCTTATCGGCCAACCCGACGTTCTGCTTCAGATTCTGGAAGGAAAAGCTCGATTTTCCGCCTTGCCCATCGACCGTGACGAGCCCCCGGATGTCGAGGGACGCCGGATCGATGACGAGCACCAGCCAATCGTAGTCCCGTTGGCGGGTTTTTGGTACTAACTTCAGCGCCCGGCTCCCCGCGGGCATACCCTCGGGGAGATCGGCCAGCGTAGCGGTGAAGTCACGCGTCAGATTGCCCTTTCCCGCCAGGAAAAGCGTCGGAGTCGTCGCCTGGTCCTGGGGCGGGACGCTGGCGACAATCACCTGTTTGTCCCTGGGGATGTAGGAGTACATCTTCATCCCGTCGGACACGAACGACTTCTCCTCGGGCGCGGTGTACTCCCATCGCATCTTGCCGGGTTTCTTGATCAGCAGGCGGCCGCGCTCGGTGATCTTCTTCTTCAAGACGCCGCCCTCATAGGTGTGGACGAAGTCGGCGGAAAAGTCTTTGATGCCGTCGTACTTTTTCTGAAGCGACTGCGCGAGCTCCGAGGCACTGACATCCGCGAGCGACAAGGCGAGAATCAAGGCGAGCATGGATCAACGATAGCACGCGGCCCGCGAACCTATCGGCGGACGATCAACCGTGGCTGCGGCGCGAAGATGTTCGCCGCATAGGCCGTCCGGATGGGCTGGCCGCGATCGTCGAAGGCGACGAAGCTGAGGCCGCGCTCGACGATCAAGGTGTGGTGCCGCGCGGCGATGACGTGCCCGAACCCCATGCGACGAATGGTGTCGGACGTCAGCCACGACTCCATCCGGATTTCGACGCTGACTCCGCCGACGTCCGTGGTACGGCGAAACGGCGACGCGGCCGCGGCGATGTAGCGCGGAGGTTCGCCGACGCGTCCGGCTATCGCCGCGTAATCGCTGCCAGGCAGAAGCCACGGCGACTGGCTCGCCGTCAATGCCTGCAGCGCCTGTGTGAGATCGGCCTCGTCGATCGCGAGATCGCGCGACGGTTTGAGCAGACACAGCACGTACCGAGTGCCGGACGGCAGGTCGCGAACCGCGTCGGACAACATCGGAACAGCAACCCGCGTGTCGGGCACGACCGGCAACAGCGGACCGTAGGCGGCCGTCAGCGTCTTGGCCGCGCGCACGGTCAGCGTCACGTCGCGGCCGATTGCCGCGTTGTCGGCGACGAGCGCCGGCGCATACATCAGCACGCCCGGCAGCCCGGTGTGGGCGATTTCGGGCCGGACGATCTTTGCGAAGTAGGCGAGACCGTTCACCAATTGCCAGTTGAGGTCGGTCAGTAGAATCTCGCGCCGATCGTCGAGGCCGGCAGTGAGCGCGCGCATGACCTCGTCCGGACGTCGATCGCGGCTGCGATCCAGCGCAGGAAAATCGTGATACGCACGACTGAGCGCGTAGATGCCGAGGCACGCTGCGGCGACCGGGACGGCATACCTGTTGAACCGTGCCGTCAGAGCGACACCGCATCCAGCCAGGAGCGCGACGATGAGGTGCGACGGCAGGTAAAAGACATGCGCGTCGCCGACGTTGTAGCTGTACGCGAATCCGACATTGACGACGTACAAGAGGACGAAGAGCAGCGCCCGCGTCCGATTCGTGATCGTCAGAAGCGCGAGACCCGCGATCGCCAGCAGCGGTCCGATAACGCCGAACTGCTGCCGCAAATCGAACCAGTACATCTCGAGATGATTGCGGAGGAGCGACCGCGGCACGTTCATCACCAGCGTGTCGCGCCAGTCCGACTTCGTGATGTCGAACCAGAAATGTTGGAGTCCTTCTGTGAAGCTCGCCGGCGGCTGCGGCATCAGCCAGAGCGTGCGGAACATCGGCGCGTACTGAAGCGCCCCGGCACAGGCACAGACGAGCGCCAGCGCGATCACGCGAGCGGCGAACATCGACCGCCATCCACCGGGCGCCGCCATCAAGAGGAACATGGTGAAGGCCGGCGCGAGCAGAATCATCGAGAGGTGATTGCCGAAACCGACCGCGAACACCGTGAAGAACACCGCGAGCCGGCTCATCGACGGTCGCCGCTCCCATCGCAGCAGCAACAGGATGGTCAGTGCTGCGAACAAAATGTGAAGCGCATACACCTCGGCGATGATCGCCTGGCTCCAGAACGTGTACGACGCGGCAAACAGCAACGCCGCGGCCGCGCCGGCCAACACCGATCCAGCCAACTCGGCGCCAGCGAGGACGACGACCGCGCACGCGATGGCCGCCTGCACAGCGGACGCGAGGTTCAGCGCTCGCGCCGGTTCGAGGCCGCTGAGACGGACGAAGAGATTGCCGAGGGCGAAATAGAGCGGATAACCGGCACGCGGCGCGATGAGCGGCGAGCCGACCGTCGCTTGCAGATATCCGGTATCGCCGAAGTCGAAGCCAGGCAGCAGCGTGGCGCAGTACAGCGCGAACGCCCCCAGTCCGACGACGAGCGCCGCCGCCGCAGCCTGCCGCCGGCCGGCGCGCTCAGCGTCCGGCGCGCTTGCGGGCGATCGCGGCACGAACATCGGCGAGAGGTCGCGTGTTGACAACGTGTCTCGGCTCGACCCAGCCGCGCCGCGCGGTCACGATGCCGAGCCGCATCTGAAGCTCGAGCAGCTCCGCGCGGTGACAGTCGCTGTCAATCGCCAGCTGCGCACCCGCGGCGGCGGCGCGCCGCGCCAGCACGCCGTCGAGATCGAGGTGTGACGGTGCGCCGTCGACTTCGACGATCGTCTGCGTTTCGACGGCGAGTTCGAACAGGCGATCGTAATCGAGGTCGTAGCCCGCACGGTGCGGAACCAGACGATTGGTCGGATGCGTGATCATATTGACGAGCGGGTGGCGCATCGCGCTCTCGTACCGCTTCATCAGCTGATCCGGCCCGTGGCCGGCGCGTTCGTGCAGCGAGACGAGCACGATGTCGAACTGCTCGAGCACGCGATCGGGAAAATCGAGACGGCCGTCGGGCAGAATATCGACTTCGCAGCCGTGCAGAATCGCGATGTCGGCATGCCGTTCGCGCAGGTGATCGATTTCTTCGGCCTGCCGTTTGACGCCGTCAATCGAGAGGTTGCGGGAAGACGCCGACGTCGGCGAGTGATCGGTGATCGCCATGTACTCGTAGCCAAGCGCACGGCACTGGGCGACCATGATTTCGATCGAATCGCGGCCGTCGCTCCAGGTCGAATGCATGTGGAGATCGCCGCGGATGTCGCGCCGTGCGACGAGCGCGGGCAGGTCGCCGCGGCTCGCCATCGCCACCTCATCGTCGCCGTTGCGGATCTCGGACGGGATCGTCGGCAGGCCCAGCGCACGATAGATGTCATCTTCGACCGGCGCCTCCTGAAGATCGCCGTCGATCGTGTAGAGCCCGGACGCCGTCAAGCGGAAGCCCGCGCCGAGGGCGTGCGCCTGCAGCGCGGCGAAATGCGCGCGCGAACCGGTCAGATGGAGCAGCGTTGCGCCCGCATTCGATGGTTCGGGGAACCGCACGCCTACCTGCACCCGCTCGGTGAGGATATAGAGCCGCCGCGCGGTGCGGTGAAGACGCGAGACGTCGGGGAACTCGAGAATGTGGTCGATCGCTTCGTCCGGGTCGGCGAGCGAGGCGACGATCTCGATGTCGCCGACCATGTCTTGTCCGCGCCGCAGCGATCCGACCGGTTCCACCCACGCGACGCCGGAAAGCGATCGCAGATACCCGACGAACGGTTCGGCAATCGTCATGGCACGGCCGAGCGGAATCCGCGGGACCGCCGCACGAATCTCCGACAGCGCCGCGGCGACCGCGGTCTCCAGCGGCTCGCCGAAGCCGGCGACGCGGCGAAGCGTCTTCTCCTCGATCGCGGCCGCGATGTCCGTGGCGGACGTGACGTCGAGCGCGCGATGCACGGCGGCCAACTGCTCGATGGTGATCGCGCCCGATTCGATCAGCCAGCGCAGATCCGCCGGGATGTCGGCGAGCATCGACTCGAGCAGAACCCAGCCCCCGGCCTCGAACATCTGGCGAAGGCGACGCAACACGGCAGGATCGCTTCCCTCGGGAGGCTTGTCGAAGAGCGGGCCGAGGTCCGCGTCGGATTCGATGCGTAGAGTTCGGGTGAAGTCGGCGGCGCGCTTGAACAGCGACTCTTCGTCGACGTCTCCGCGAATGAACGCCAGCGCGGCAAGCTGCTGCAACGTACGCGAGAGGGATGCGGCCGGTTCGCGAGAGGTGCCTGAAATCGAACGTTAGCCTTTCAATGCGCCGGGTTCCGGTGGAGCTTGTTTGGGCGCTTCTTTCGTTTCGATGGGAAGATTGGCGGCCAGCCAGTCGACGATGCCGCCTTTCAGCGCAACCGCGCGATAGCCCTGACGGATCAGCTCGGCCGCGACATGCGAGCTCGCAAGCTCGTTCGGGTCTGAATCGTAGACGACGATCTCGCGATCGCGCGGAAACGGTGCCGCTGGATCGCCACTGCCGTAGCGCACGGCGCCGGGCAGCTTGACCGTACTGTGTTCGTAGGGATACTTCAGACGCGCGTCGACGATGATCGGCTGAGTGCCGTTGTCGAGGCGTTGCTTCAGATCTTCTTTGGAAATCCGCGGAACGGGCACGGCGTATTGTG
>DAIUKO010000002.1:82896-85563 GCA_036848175.1 Vicinamibacterales bacterium
GACACGCTCAGGATGAGGGACTGCTTCAGCGGGCGGCAGATCCGCTGAACGGGACCACCACGCGTGATTCTGCGGGCACGACCACGGCCGCTGGCTGCCGATGGACGTGCGGCTTGGCGTGGAGCTCCCATCCCGTCGATCGGCGTCCGCAATGAACGCATCGCAGGAAGATCGCGCCGGGTTCACACCAGGCACTGTAATCGTGCCGTCCCGACAAATAACAGTTGAACCAGTTCCACATAAAGGATCCCCTTGCCTCGGTCAGCTTTGTTGCTGGCGAGCCCTAGCGCAAAAGCAATGCCGCACTGTTTTGTCGCCGTCGAACGGTTCTGAGCGTGCGAAAACATTTGGGTTTTCACCAGAATCTCGCCGCGGCGGACCGTGTCATCCCCTCCGCGCCCGTGTTCTGCGCCTGAACACGCGCGCTGGCGTGAGCCACGTTTCTGTAAGAGTTCCGCACGATTGCGTGGCGAGAACCCGAGCAAAGGCCGGCGAATGGATGGCGAGGAAGGCGGCGAGCCGATCGATCGGCTACTGACGCACGCGCGGCGCGGTCAGCCAGGCGATGAGGATGCTCAACAGATAGAGCGCGATCATCGGCGCGGCGAACAGCGTCTGGTTGAAGGGATCCCCGCTCGGCGTGAGCACCGCGGCCACGATGAAGATCAACAGGATCGCATACTTGATGCGTCTGGCCAGCCAGCCTGCCGTCACGAGCCGCATCCTCGTCAGGAAGAAGATGACGGTCGGCATTTGAAACGTCAGCGCCATCCCGATCAACATTTTCGTATAGAGCGAGAAGACGCCGTCGACGCTCGGAAGGAACTTCAGCTCCGGCCGGTTGAAGCTTGCGAAGAACGCCATCGCCGCCGCGAACAGCACGTAGTGGTTGAAGGCGGCGCCGGCGACGAGTCCCGCCGACGACAACAGGACGAATGGAATCGCGAATCGTTTCTCGTCGGCATACAGGCCGGGCGCGATGAATCGCCACACCTGAAACATCACGTACGGTGACGCGAGGATCGCGCCGGCGATCACGGTGAGCTGCATCTCGAGCGCGAACACCGCGCTCGGGTCCGTATAAATCAACGAGCTGCCCGCCGGCAGGACGCGCCGCGTCGGTTCCATCAGGAACGCGAGGATGCGGTCGATGAACAGAAACGCGGCCGCGGCGCCAACCGCAATCGCAGTCAGCGAACGGATGATCCGCTTTCGGAGCTCGTCGAGATGCTCCAGAAACGCCATCGCGCCGCCTGGCGATCGATCGTCGTCAGGCGGCGGAGCGTAGGCGCGCGCGGCAGCGGCAGCCATGTGCGCGGATTCTAGATCGAATCTCGACTGGTTACGTCGTCGCCAGCGCGGCCGCCGGCCCGCCGTCGCAGAAGCCGACGACGTGCGGCGCGTTGGCGAGGAACTGCGCGGTGTAGGTGCGCTGAGCCTCTTCGCTGACGCCGCCGTTGAAGATTTCCAGCACCCCGTACTCGAACTTCACCGTCAGTTGATGAAGTCCCGCCCATGAGGCCGGCGCGCCGAGATCGGTCCGGCCGGCGAGGCGAATCGCCGTCGATTCGAGACCTCGCCCGCCGGTCACCGGATCTTCCGCGGCGAACTCGTTGGAGCCCTGCGCCAGAAGTCCGACGACGCCCTGGTCCTGCGACCATCGCCAGCCGCCGGCTTCATCCGGGCTGATCGAGGCATGGCCCGGCGTGAAGTGCAGATAGCAGTCGGCCTGCGGCGCGGCGTTCCGCGTCGCGACGATCAGCCGTTGCATCGCCGCGAGGTTGTCGCGCAGCACGCCGTTCATCTCCCACATCGGAAAGCAGACGCGGATCCGCGCGCCGTTGGCGACGAAGGAGCTGGCGAGGACGCCGTTCCGGCGATCGTCGGTGGCGACGACGACCGGCACGAAATTGTCGAACTCGAGCTCGTCGAGATCTCGCGCAACCCGTCCCGCATCGTCGGCGAGCTCGGGATACTGATCGCGATACGGCAGGCCAGCCGTGTTGTAGACGAAATGCGTGTAGCCGCGCTGCCGGTAGGCTTCACGAATCCTGCCGCGCCAGAAGTCGTCGTAGCAGCCGTAGGCGGGGGTCCAGATGCGCCGGCCGTCGCCGAACGGAATGCCGGGCAGCGCGTCGGGAATGACCGTGGCGCCGGCCCATCGTTTGATGTCGACGTCGGCCTCGAGGATCGTGACTTGAAACGTCTCCCAGGATTGCTTGCGGACCCGCGTCGCGTTGACCACCGGGTCGTGGCTGCCAACCTCGGCGCAGACGAAATGCTCTCCGTCCCACGTGCGCAGGCCGACGCCGTCCTGCATCGAGCCGATTGGCGTGAATTGTTCCCACGGTCCGATGCCGCGTTCGTTCGTGCGCAGCGCGCTGCCGCCGCCGAGCTCGGCGGTGAGGAAGAAGCCCTCGCTCGTCTCCAGCGCGACACGCTGCTGATCGAGGAAATGGACCTGGAACGTCTCCCACGCCGCCGCCTTCTCGCGATTCGCGCGAACCGCGATTGGCGTTTGTGGATCGCGTGTGTCGATGCCGCCACCTTCTTCCGCGCAGACGTACAGATTGTTTGCTGCCTTCAACGCGACGCGCATGTGGACCTTTCAGCACGGGGAGTGCGCACATTTTGGTGCGGCGCGCGCCGCATGTCGAGCCCGACGAC
>DAIUKO010000003.1:0-40677 GCA_036848175.1 Vicinamibacterales bacterium
CGATGTTGTGCGGCGTGTTGAACTGGCCCGGATTCTCGTTGGCGTGCGCGCCGCCGCTGCCGCGCGCGCCCCAGCTCTTGATCCAGTTGCCGTGCTTGTCGAACTTCGCGACCCGCGAGTTGATGTAGCCGTCGCTGATATAGATGTTGTCGTCGGCGTCGAACGCGACGTCGGTCGGGGCGCGGAACATGCCGTCGACGTGCGGGCGCGGCGGCGTGTTCGCCGCGAGACCGTTGCCCTTGTAGTAGTCGGGCTCGTCGGGTCCTTCCGGACGCCGTCCGAGATTCAGCGTCACGTAGCCGGCCGCGTTGAACCGCATCACGGTGTGCGTGCCCTTGTCGACGATCCACAAATTGTCGTACTTGTCGTAGCGCGCGCCGTGCGCGTAGCCGAGTCCGTAGACGCCTTTGCCGATCTCGCGGACGAACTTTCCGGTTTCATCGAACTCCAGCAGCTGCGTCGACGCCTCGCCGTACAACGGACCCGAGCCGGCGCTGCCCTGATGGTTGAGCACCAGGAGGCGCCCCTTCGAGTTGACCGCAACCGCGAGCACCTCGCCGAGATTCATCTGCGGCGAGTACTTCAAATAGTCGGGCACCGACTCGAATGGAATCTTCGGGACGTCGCCGTTCTGGAGCGTCGGCCGGGCTGGCGGCGGCTGCTGCCCGGATAGCGAGATCGCCGCCGCCAACGTGCAGATGACAGTCGAGGCTCGCTTCACGACATCCTCCATATCTGCGTAACGCCGACGACCTGAAGAACGCTCACCCTTCGACAAGCTCAGGGTGAGCGAGTCGAAAGGCTCAGGACGAGCGGTGCCGGCGCACCTCAAGCCGCGGTGTCGAAAACCGTGCGATCTTACGCGTTTTCGGGCCAAACAACCGTTTACTCGATGCCCGGCAATCAGCCACAATGACCGGCGGAGGAGACTGCGTGAAGCGGCTGACCGGGCGCGTGTCGCTCGTGGCGCTGATCGTGTGCGGCTGCATGGCGTCGCTGGCCAGCGTCGAGCCGTCGCCTCCGCGCGCCGTCCTCGATCAGTACTGCATCGGCTGCCACAACCAGAGACTCCACACCGCCGGCCTTGCGCTCGACACGGTCGACGTCGCGAATCCAGCCGCGCACCCCGAGGTGTGGGAGAAAGTGATCGCGAAGCTTCGCGCCGGATCGATGCCGCCGGCCGGGCGTCCGCGTCCCGATGCGGCGACCTATCGCGACGTGGCGACCGAGCTCGAACACGCGCTCGATCGCGCGTGGGTGGCGAAGCCGAATCCGGGTCGCGTGCCCGCGGTCCATCGGCTCAATCGCATGGAATACAACCGCGCGATTCGCGATCTCCTTGCGCTCGACGTCGACGTGACGCCGCTGCTGCCCGGCGACGAGACCGCTGACGGCAGCTTCGACAATTTTGCAGACGCGCTGTCGATTTCGACGGCCCATCTCGAGCGGTACTTGTCGGTCGCGCGGCAGGTGACGCGGCTGGCCACCGCTCTTCCGCCGACGAGTCCGCGCGTCGAGACGTTCGAGATTCCGCTGCACGTGATGCAGGACGATCGGCAGAGCGAGGATCTGCCGCTCGGATCGCGCGGCGGGATCGCGATTCGCCACGACTTTCCCGTCGACGGCGTCTACCTGATCAAGGTCCGCTTGCAGCGGCAGTATCAGGACTACATCAAGGGCATGGGCTGGCCGCAGCAGCTCGACGTCCGGCTCGATGGCAAGCTGCTGAAGCGATTCACGGTTGGCGGCGGCGCGCAGGGACGGCCCGCGGCGTCCAGTTATGCGGGCGACGGCGAGCCAGGGTTCGCCGGCGACGACAGTTGGGAAAAGTACATGCAGATCGGCGGCGATGCCGGCCTCGAGCTCCGCGTTCCGATCAAAGCCGGTCCGCGCATCGTCGGCGTCTCGTTCGTGCGAGAGCTGTGGGAACCGGAGGGACTTCCGCAGCCGTTGCAGCGTGGACGCGTCATCACCGATGACCAGGTGTACATGGACTACGCGCGAGTGAGCTCGGTCCAGATCGGTGGTCCGTATCAATCCGTGGCATCCGGCTTCAGCCGGACCACGTGGGACGCCGCGGCCGCCGACTTCAACCGGATCCCCGACACGCCGTCGCGTCGTGCCATCTTCGTGTGCCATCCGAATGCCGCGGCCCAGGAGCGTGCGTGCGCGACGAAGATCCTCTCGAAGATCGCGCGGCTCGCGTATCGCCGTCCGCTCACGGATGCGGACACGCAGACGCTGCTTCAGTTCTACGACGACGGACGTCGCAACAGCGGGACGTTCGAAAGCGGCATTCAGTTCGCGCTCGAACGCATCCTCGTCGATCCCGACTTCCTGCTGCGTATTCACCGCGATCGGCATCGCCTGAGTGAAATCGAGCTGGCCTCGCGGTTGTCGTTCTTCCTGTGGAGCAGCATTCCCGACGATCGCCTGCTGACGCTGGCCGAGCGCCGACAGCTGACCAACCCGGCGACGCTCGAACAAGAAGTGCGGCGGATGCTCGCCGACGATCGGGCGACCGATGCGCTGGTCAACGACTTCGCCGCACAGTGGTTGAACCTCCGTCGCGTCGACGAAGTCGTCGTCGATCCCGAGAAGTATCCGAACTACGACCTGAGCCTGATGCAGGCGTTCCGCACGGAGACGGAGCTCTTCGTCGGCAGCACCATCCGCGAGGATCGCAGCGTCGTCGATCTGCTGGATGCCAACTACACCTTCGTGAACGAACGGCTCGCGCGGCATTACGGCATTCCCGGCATCTACGGCAGCCGATTCCGCCGCGTCACGCTGCCGAATCACGATCAGCGCGGCGGGTTGCTCGCGCACGGATCGCTTCTGGCCACGACGTCGTATCCCGATCGCACGTCGCCGGTGCTGCGCGGAAAGTGGCTGCTGAACAACATCTTCGGCCTGCCGGCGCCGCCTCCGCCGCCCGGCGTCGATACGAATCTGCCCGACGTCAAACCCGGCGCGCCGCCGCCGACGATTCGCGAGCGGCTCGCGCAGCATCGGCAGAACCCGGCGTGCAACAGCTGTCACGCGACGATCGATCCGCTCGGCTTCGCGCTCGAGAACTTCGACGTGATCGGCGGCTGGCGCAGCGTCGACGAAGCCGGGAAGCGCGTCGACGCGACCGGCACCACGATTGGGGGCGCGACGGTCGAAGGGCTCACCGGTCTCCGCGCGCTGCTGCTGGCGCAGCCCGAGCAATTTCCCCGAACCGTCACCGAAAAGCTTCTCGCCTACGCGCTCGGCCGCCCGCTCGAGTACTACGATCGGCCGGCGGTGAGAAAGATCGTCCGCGACGCGGCCGCCCGCGAGTATCGTTGGTCGTCGCTCGTCCTCGGCATCGTCGAGAGTCCGACGTTTTTGATGCGGGAGAACCAATAATGCGCTTCCTCACGAAGTCGTTGCCGCGTCGTACCGTGCTGCGCGGGCTCGGCGCGACCCTGGCCTTGCCGTTTCTCGACGCGATGCTGCCCGCCTTCTCGCTGCGCGGCATCGCCGCCGCACGATCCGGGAAGCTGGTTCACCGCTTCCAGGCGTTCTACGTCCCCAACGGGATGGCGATGGAGTACTGGCTGCCGAAAGGGGAAGGGACGGCGTTCGAGCTGTCGCCGATTCTCGAACCGCTCGCACCCTACAAGAACCAGATGCTCGTGCTGTCGGGCATCAAGGCGAACTGGAACTACATTCACGCCGGCGCCTCGGGATCGTTTCTGACCGGCACGGTGCGCGGCGGCAAAACCGAAATCGAGATCATCGCCGACGTGTCGATCGATCAGCTGCTCGCCCGGCATTTCGCCAACGAGACGCAGATCGGATCGCTCGAGCTGTCGATGGACGCGCCCGCCAACGCTGGCGCCTGCACCGGCAACTTGAGCTGCGTCTACACGCACACACTGTCGTGGCGCAGTCCGACGCAGCCGCTGCCGATGGAGTGGAACCCGCGCGCGGTCTTCGAGCGGTTGTTCGGCGACAGCGGCAGCACCGACAAGGCGGCGCGCGAGGCGAGGCTGCGGCAGCACAAGAGCATGCTCGACTCGGTGGCCGGAAAGCTGGCGAGCCTCAAAAAAGATCTCGGCCCGCAGGATCAGGCGAAGGTCGACGAATACACCGAGGCGGTTCGCGACGTCGAGCGGCGCATTCAGCGCGCGGAGGAGCAGAGCGACGTCGAACTGCCGACGCTCGAGCAGCCGCAGGGCGCGCCGCCGGTGTTCGAAGATCACCTGGCGTTGATGCTCGATCTGCAGGTGCTCGCGTTCCAGTCGGATCTCACCCGCGTCATCTCGTTCATGATCGGCAAGGAGCAGAGCGCGCGGCCGTATCCGCAAATCGGCGTTCCCGAAGCGCATCATCCGCTCTCGCATCACAACGACGTGCCCGAACTCGTCGCGCACATGTCGAAGATCAACCGCTATCACACGCAGCTGTTCTCGCAGTACCTGGCGAAGCTGCGCGCGACGCCCGACGGCGACGGATCGCTGCTCGATCACACGACGATCCTCTACGGCTCGGGCATCTCCAACAGCACGAAGCATTCGGGCGACAACCTGCCGCTCCTCGTCATGGGCGGCGGCGCCGGCACCCTCAAGGGCGGCCGCCATCTCGCGTTCACCGAGAAGCCGACGATGGCCAACCTGCTCGTGACGTTGATGGACAAGATGGATGTGCCGGTCGAGCGCGTCGGCGGCAGCACGGGCAAGCTCCCGCTCGACACGCTTTCGTTGTAATTCATGGGCCGCTTCATCCCGCTGCTCGCTGTCTTCCTCATCGCCGCGAGCGATCCCCCCTCGCTCATCGAGGCGGCGAAGAACGCCGACACGGGCGTCGTGCGCGCGCTCGTCCAGAAGAAGGTCGACGTCAACGCCGCCGAGGGTGACGGGACGACGGCGCTGCACTGGGCGAGCTATCGCGACGACCTGGAGAGCGCCGATCTGCTGATCCGCGCCGGTGCCAACGTCAACGCGGCGAACGATCTCGGCGTCACGCCGCTGTGGACCGCGAGCCAGAACGGCAGCACCGCGATGGTCGCGAAACTGCTGGCGGCCGGCGCCAACCCGAATGCGGCGCTCCTCGCCGGCGAGACGCCGGTCATGATCGCCGCCCGCGCCGGCAAGGCCGCCGTCGTCGACCAGTTGATCGCAAAAGGCGCCAACGTCAACGCGCGCGGCGCGCGCGGGCAGACGGCGCTGATGTGGGCGGCGGCGCAGAAGCATGCCGACGTCGTGAAGGCGCTCGTCGCGCACGGCGCCGACGTCCACGCGAGATCCGAGGTGTGGAACGAAGTCATGGCCGTCTCGCCGCACGGCCACCTGCCGTACAACCGTGCGATCCCGCACGGCGGCGACACGGCGCTGATGTTTGCGGCGCGCGTCGGCGATCTCGAGTCGGCGGCGCGGCTCGTCGCGGCCGGGTCGACGGTCAACGACGCCGACGCCTGGGGCGTCAGCGCCACGGCGATGGCCGCGCATGCGGGCTTCGCGGATCTCGTCGCATTTCTTCTCGAGAAAGGCGCCGACCCGAACGCCGCGAAGGCGGGCTTCGCCGCGCTGCACGCAGCGGTGATGCGGCGCGACCAGAGGATGGCGACTGCGCTGCTCGATCACGGCGCCGACCCGAACGCGCCGATCGAATCGTGGACGCCGACGCGCCGCTCGTCGCACGACTTCAACTTCAGTCCGGAACTGGTCGGCGCCACGCCGCTCTGGCTCGCGGCCCGCTTCGCCGATCCCGCGATGATGCGGCTGCTCGTCGAGTACGGCGCCGATCCGTTCGTCGTCCATCGCGGCGATCACGTCGTCGAAGCGCGCGGCGGCAACGGATTCGAGCACAAGATCGACCTGACGAACGCGGTGATGGCGGCGACGGGAATGGGCGGCGGCACCGCCTGGCTGCCGCCCGAGCGGCGCCAACGCGAAGCGCTCTCGCTCGACGCCGTCAAGTACGCGGTGGAGCTCGGCGTCGACGTCAACGCCGCCAATATCGACGGCCGCACGGCGCTCGATGCCGCGACGGCGGCGAAGTACGAGTCGGTGGTGAAATTCCTCGTCGAGCACGGCGCCAGGTCTGGCGCGCCGAAAAAAGATTAGTCGCGGGATGCGGGCTCGGGCGCGCACGTCGGACGCCGAGGTTCGGCGCCGAGGAACGTGCGCCAGTCCTCCGCATCCAGTTCACCGACGGTGAGCCGCTCGCATGCCGCCGCGACCAGGTCCTTCGGGTGCCAGAGCCAGACGCGCGCCGTCAGGTCCGCACTGGCGGTTGCGACCAGGCGGCCGTCGTCGCTGAACGCGATATCGCGGACCGCGCCGCCGTGGGTCAGCCGCGCGAGCTCCGATCCGGTCCGGACGTCCCACACGCTCGCTCGATTTCCGCTGATCGTGGCGACAAACGCGCCATCGCGACTGAGTGCGCGCAGTTCGTCTTTCCGATCGAGTGGCAGCTGACCGCTGACCTGTCCACTGCGGACATCCCACACGCGGACGACGTGTTGCCCGGTGACGGTCGCGAGGTACTGTCCACCTGCGCCCCACACGAGCCGATCCACCGCTCCGTCGGGTGACAGGCGCGCTGCCGGGCGCCAGGAGTCCGGCCGGCGCAGCGCGACGGTCTCATTGGCGTCGATCGTTGCGAGGCGCTGGCCAGCGGGCTCGAACGCTGCCGCGCGCACGTCGGCGGCGGCCGGCGAATTCACGGATGCCCGTTGACCCGACCGCATGACGAGGAGCGTGCCGTCTTTCATCACCGCCGCGGCCAACGCCCCGTCGCCGCTGATCGAGATCGCGTCGATTTCGTCGCTCGGGACGTCGCTCGTGCGGCGCATGCTTCCCGCGCGGATGTCCCAGACGATGAGTTCGTCCTCCGACGTCACCGCGCCGAAGAACAGACCGCCCGGACTGAATGCGACCTGTCCGACTTCTGGCGCCGGCTCGAAGCTGCCTCGAAGATCGTCGCTGGTCACGAAGGCCTCGTGAACGACACGGGCGGGTCCCGGCGCCGCGGCCGATTCGAGGGTCCAGACTTGCACCGCGCCCGATTTCGTCGCCGTCGCGAGCGTCTTTGCACCGGAACCGAAGGCCGCCGCGATCACCTCATCCGAGTGACGAAACTCTCGTGACTCGGAACCGGAAACGACACTCCACAAAGTGACGACTCCCGTCACGTCCGTTGTGATCAGCCGCTGGCCCGTGCCGTCGAAGTCCAGCGAGATGACGGCGCCATCGTGAGTCATCCATGCCAGCTCGCGCGCATCCGCAACGGTCCACACTCGTGCGGTGCCGTCGGAGCTGCCGACGGCCAGGACCCGTCCTGCGGGTGAAATCGCCAGCGACGTGACGCCGTCTTGTGCAGCTATGCGCGCGCGCTCGGTGCAGCGTCCTTCCCGGCCCGCTCCGAGTCGGACCACGTGAACCATGCCGGCGTCGTCGAGGAGAGCGGCATGCGTGGCGTCGGGACTGAACGCCGCGAGCTTCGCGGAGCCGACGTCGCAGCGGGGGACACGCGAGGTCCCGTTATTGAAATCCCAGTTCACGATCGTCGATCGGCCGACGAGCGAGAGCAGGCCATCCGGAGAGAACGTCAGCGTCGTAAACGGATCGCCAAGCCGGCGCTCGGTCCATCCGCCGACATCCCACACGCTGGCCAGTCCGCCCTGGCGCGAGAGCGCCGCAACGAAACGTCCGTCGGGACTGAATCGGACGACGCTGGCTCCCGGCAGCTGCGCTCTCGCGACCGTCGATGACGGTTCGCCCGATCGCGGCCGCCAGATATCGACGCCTCGTGCGCGGACGAGCGCGACGTGCCGGCCGCCGGGACTCACGGCGATCGCGGCGATCGGCAGGCTCGTGTCGGAGTCGCGGAGCTCGTCGACGACTCTGCCGGCAGCGGTGTTCGCGAACAGCGTCACGACGCTTTCACCGCCAAGCCGGCTCAACGTCGCGAAAAATCCTCCGTCTGGACTCACGACGAGAGAAGGCAGCCGGCCCTTCGGGTGGAGCCGCGCAGGACGCGGCGGCAGGAGTCTCAGTCCATGGCGAAGCGCCTGGTAGCTCTCCAACGACGCGGACTGATGATCCGGATGGAGCGATTCCGCCGCCAGCAGCACACTTCTCGTCAGCCGATTCGGCTCCTGGTTGATCGTGAGCTCGGCCTGCGCGGCGAGCTGGCGAGTCAGCGCGATCTGACGCTGCCGCTCGGCCTCCTGTCTGGCGACGCGTTCTTTCTGGGCTGCGATCGCCTCGCTGGCAGCGGCGCGTTCCGCGGCCAGACGCTGGCGTACCGCGTCTTGTCGCGACAGGAGCGCCCACACGGTGAGTGCTGAGAGCGCCAGCACAATCGCGGTGACGGCAGAGGTCCAGATCCGGCGGGCACGCAGCTGGCGGCGCCGCTCGCGCTGCTCGAGATCGCTGCGTTCGATGCCATAGAGATTCGCGAGAACCGTCAGCCAGGCGCCTTCGAACGGCGGCCGGTTGAGGCGTTGGCCCGTGGACGCGTAGCCGAGAAACGAGGCCGCCAACGGCATCGCCATGACGTCGCACAGAGCGTCCGGAAACGCGAACTCCTGCTCGCGTCCCGTTCGACCTTCGTTGTTGGGAATGCCGGACAGCAGGATGGGGATGATGTGCTCGGCGCCTCTCGCCGCGGCGAAGAGGCGAATCTCTTCGGCGACGAATCGGCTCGCGCGCGCCGCCGGCGTGCAAATCACGATCAGTTTGCGCGAGGCGGCGAGGTGCCGCGTGACGGCGCTCGTGTACTCGGTGCCTGTGAAGTCCTCTTCGTCACGGAATACCTCCAGGTAGCGGTACGGGACGCCGAGCTCGCGCGGGGGACGATAGCCCTCGAGGGCGGACTCGAGAGCTGCGGCAAATGGGCGGTCGGCGCGCGAATAGCTGATGAACGCGTCGTGAATGATCTCGACGGCCGACGTCTGTGCGCCGCCGGGCCGCGCATCCGTCATCGTGGGCCATAGCATAACCGTGTCGTCATCGGCGTTGCGGTGTTGTACTATCGGCCGTCCTCACGCAGGAGGGTTCATGATCTTCACGGCCCTGAGCGCCGCGACCCACGCGGACGGACTCGCCTCGTGGGTTGACGATCTCCTGCCGATCGGCGCGAGCGATTGGAACGCCGCCCACGCGGCGCACCTGATCGAGCGCGCCGGCTTCGGCGCCGCACCCGACGAGATCGCGCGCCTCGCGGCGATGACGCCGGCGCAGGCGGTGAGCTCGCTGGTCGACTACGGCGCGATCGACAACAGCGCGCTGAAACCATTCGAGCCGTCGGGCATGTGGGATCCCGGCATGGATCCGTTTCCGCCGAGCCGCGCCGAGGCCGTGCGCATCGCGCGTGAACGCGGCGAAGCGCTCGGCGTCAAGGTTCTGCCTCCCGGATCGGACCGGCGCCTCCAGCCGGTGGTCGACAAGTTCTTCTATGGACTTCGCGCCAACAGCATCGAAACGCAGCGGCTCGGCGTCTGGTGGGCGAACCGGATGCTCACGACCAGGCGGCCGCTCGAGGAAAAGCTGACGCTCTTCTGGCACGGCCACTTCGCGACCGGCGACGTCAAGGTCCGCGACTGCCGGATGATGCGGCAACAGAACGACATGCTGCGCGCGCACGCCGCCGGCCGCTTCCGCGATCTGCTGGTCGGGATCCTGAAAGACCCGGCGATGCTCGTCTATCTCGACAACGGCGAGAACGTCAAGAAGCATCCGAACGAGAATTTCGGCCGCGAACTGCTGGAGCTGTTCACGATGGGCGTCGGCAACTACTCGGAGCGCGACGTCCGCGAGGCGGCCCGCGCGTTCACCGGGTGGACCAACGACGTGCTCGCGTTCAAGTTCGACGCCGATCAGCACGACTTCGGCGACAAAACCTTTCTCGGCGTGGCGCGGCCGTTCAACGGTGAGGAGATCATCGACGCCATCCTGCGCCAGCCTGTGACAGCGGAGTTCGTCGCGGCGAAGCTGTATCGCTACTTCGTGCGCGAGGACATCTCGGCGCCGGTCAAGACGGCGCTGGGGAAGACGTTCCGCGACAGCGGCTACCAGATGAAGCCGCTCCTCACGCAGATCTTCCTGTCGAAGGATTTCTACAGCGCGAAATCCGAGGCGACGCAGATCAAGAGTCCGGTCGCGCTCGTCATCTCGACCTACAAGAAGCTGGGACTGCGCGAGCTGCCGACGATTCCCGATTTCGGCCGCATGAGCGGCGGCCTGGGGCAGACGCTCTTCGATCCGCCAAATGTCGCAGGCTGGGCCGGCGGCCGCACCTGGATCACGCCGGCGACGCTCTTCCAGCGCGGCAACGTCTTTCGCGAGGTGCTGTTCCCGGACGCGGCGGGGTTTCGTCCGCCGGATCGCACGATGCCGCCGCTCTACGCGCGCGTCGGCGAGCAGATCGCGAAGGGCAAGAACATCACGGAAGCGACCAAGGACGGCACCGGCGACGCGGAAGCGAACATGATGGCCGACCGCGACGAGGACTTCAACACACGCTACGCGAGCTATCGCGGCTACGTGATGGCCTACGAGCGCACGAAGCCGATTCCGAGGCGCGTCGCGGAGGTGAATCTGACGTCGATGATCGCCGCCGCCCACGCGGATACGGTGGAGGCGGTCGTCGATCATGTCGTCCGGCGATTCCTGCGAGTGGCGATCGCTGAACACGATCGTAAAGTCCTCGTCGATTTTCTGAGGGAGAAGCTGCGTGGATCCGACGTGCGGCCGAGCGAGGAGCTGGAGCCGGCACTTCGCGAGCTCCTGTATCTCGTGCTGTGCATGCCGGAGTACCAATTGGGTTAACCGCGGCGCTGAACAACACAGAGGACACAAAGGGCACCAAGAACACAAAGACAAATCTCTTAGCCTTTGTTGCTTTGTCTCCTTTGTGCACTTTGTGTTGATTCAGCGGTGAATATAGCGAGAGGGTCGTATGAGCTGTTCTCTCTGCTCTCGACGTGAGTTCCTGGCGCGCGGGCTTCACGGGATTGGCCTCACCGCCGGATTGCCGCTGTTTCTCAGTCGCACTTCCGCGGCGCTGACGGCGCAGGCGCTGCTCGGCACGAGCGCCGAACAGCGTCCCGAGCGCATCCTCGTCGTCCTCGAGCTCACCGGCGGCAACGACGGGTTGAACACGATCGTGCCGTACGGCGATCCGGCGTACTACCGGGCGCGGCCGAATCTCGGGATTCGCGAGCGCGAGGTCATCAAGATCACCGAGGGATTCGGTCTGCATCCGTCGATGGTTGGCTTCGAACGCCTGTACAAGGACGGCCGCATGGCGGTCGTGCACGGCTGCGGCTACGAGCATCCGAGCTTCTCGCATTTCTCGTCGATGAGCTTCTGGCACACCGGCGTGCCGAACAGCGGCGAGCCGCTCGGTTGGCTCGGGCGGTTCGCCGACCATCGCTACGATCCGTCGACGCACAACACGATCGTCAACATCGGCAACTCGCAATCGCTCGCCGTGCGCAGCGGCCGGCATTCGCCGCTCGTGTTCGACGATCCAGCGCGCTTCCGCCGCGAAGGCACCGATGCCGAGAAAACGGCGCTCGTCGCGCTGAGTGGGGCTCGCACGACGTCGAATGCGACGCTCGACTTCCTCGCGGAGACCGCGCGCAACGGAACCGACAGCTCCGAGTTCGTCCGGCGCGCCGCGGCGTCGTATCGAACGACCGTGGACTATGGCATCGGCAATGCGTTCGGCGGTGCGCTGCAGCGCGTCGCCGCGCTGATCGCCGCCGGCATGCCGACGCGCGTCTACTACGTCACCTACCAGGGCAATTCCTTCGATACGCACGTCCAGCAGGCGGATCTGCACAGCCGTCTGCTGATGTACACCGCGGACGCGGTCCGCGCGTTCATGGAGGACGTCAGGCGCATCGGCCGCGAGGACGACGTCGCGGTGATGATGTTCACGGAGTTCGGCCGCCGCGTCGAAGAGAACGGCAGCCTCGGCACCGATCACGGCACCGCGACGCCGATGTTCATCGTCGGCACGAACGTGAAGGGCGGCTTCTACGGCCGCGCGCCGAGCCTTACCGATCTCGACGACGGCAACCTGAAGATGACGACCGATTTTCGCCGCGTCTACGCGACGATGATCAAGGAGTGGCTGGCCTACGCCGACACGGAGGCGGTCCTCAAGGGACGCTTCGATCCGCTCGGCGTGTTCGCCTAGCGTCGAGTTCGGTCTTACGCTTCCTTCATTCGTCGATTCTTTGAAACGGACGACAATGAGCGCATGACGAGTGTGCTTGCTGTCGGTGCGGCAGTTGCCTGGCTGAGCGGCGTATCTGGCGGAGCCGCGCACGCACAACAGCAGCCGGCGCAGCAGACGCCGCCACCCGCGGCGGCTGGCGAGCAGAAGCCGGACGCCGATGCGCCAGACGAAAGCGACAAACACGACCAGGCAGACACGCACGGGAAGTCGGGCAGCCGCCTGTTCGGCCTGTTCCCGAATCACACCGCCGTCGAGGGTGCGACCGAGATCGATCCCGTGAGCGCCGGTCAGAAATTCAGGATGGCGGGTCTGAACACGTTCGATCCTGTCATCTAGGATCGTCTTGCCCTTTCAGGGCCGCCGAGATCACCGCACCGATTCCCACATGATGTCTTCGCGCGCGGCGCGCGTGTCGGCGTCGCTCGTCGGAATCGTTCGGCCCGCACCGTAGAGCACCTTCCCGCTGCGGACGCCGGTGTGGCGGCCGTGATCGATCGCCACCTCGCCGTTGACCAGCACCCACTCGATGCCGTCGGGATACAGCGTCGGCTCGTCGTAGGTCGCACGATCCTGAATCCGGCCGTAGTCGAAGACGACGGCGTCGGCCCACAGGCCGTCGCGGATGAGACCGCGATCGCCGATGCGCATGCGCGTCGCCGGCCACGACGTCATCTTGCGGATCGCATCCGGCAGCGTGAGCACGTGGCGCTCGCGCACGTAGCGCGCGATCACCCGTGGAAAGTTGCCGTAGGCGCGTGGATGGGGCAGTCCGATCGCGTCGGGTTGATCCGGAGCGAGCGCCGCGCCGGCATCGCTGCCGATGCTCGTCCACTGAAAGGCGAGCGCGGTCTCGATGTCGGGCTCGCTCATCATGTGATAGATGGCCATGACGCGTCCCTGGCCCTGCGCGACGAGATCGAACGCGGCGTCCGCCGGGTCTTTGTTCATTTCACGCGCGATCGCGGTCATCGTCTTTTTCTCGAATCGCGCGTTCGCCGGGTTGTTCGCGTTGACCAGCACGATGCCGTCCCAGCCGCCGGCCGCTTCGATGATGTTCCACCAGCCCGGCGAGCTCGTCTTGATTTCCTGCTTCAGCCGGTTCCGGATTGCGGGATCGGCGAGCCGTTCGAGGAGCGCCGCGCGGCCGCCTTCGTGCGCCCATGACGGAATCGTCGCCTCGAGTCCCGTCCCTCCGGCGGTGTAGACGTAGAGATCGGCGGCGACATCGACGCCGCGGCTGCGCGCGGCGTCGACGTGCAGGCCGACTTCGCGCATCAGCGTGCCCCAGCCAGGACTGTGCGCCACCTTGAGATGAAAGATTTCGACCGGCAGTCCGGCCTTCTCGCCGATCTCGATCGCTTCGTCGACGCTCGCGACGACTTCCTTGCCTTCGCCGCGGATGTGGCTCGCGTAGAGGCCGCCGTGCTTCGCCGCCGCCCTGGCGACTTCGATCAGCTCCGACGTCGTCGCGAAGCTGGAGGGCGGATAGATCAGCGCCGTGGTCATCCCCATCGCGCCGCCTCGCATCGCCTGCTCCATGATTGCCTGCATGCGGGCGAGCTCGGACGGGTTCGGCGCGCGGTTCTCGTTGCCGAGCACGGCAACACGCGCCTGCGTCTCGCTGAAGTACGAGCCAAAGTTGATGCTGATGCCCTGGCGCTCGAGCGTCGCGAAGTAGGCAGGGATCTTGTCCGCAGCGACCGGCGTCCCGCCTTCGCCCCCGATCGCGGTGGTCACGCCTTCGCGCAGCTTGTTCTCCGCCAGACCGTTCTCGAGAAGCGTCGCACCCGACTGATCCATCATGTCGATCCAGCCAGGCGACACGTACTTGCCGGTCGCGTCGATCTCCTGCTGGCCGCGTCCGGTGACGATGCCGATGCGGACGAAGCGGCCGCCTTTGATCGCGACGTCGGCGCGAATCGCCGGATTGCCGGCGCCGTCGAGGACCTGGCCGTTGCGGATGACGATGTCGTAGATCGGAGCGCTGGTTTGTGCGGCGAGTGTCAGCGCGAACAGCACGATCGCGACACCGGCCATGGCCACGCGTCGGATGGATGTTGAGGACATCGTCAGTGATTCTAAGGGCTCAAGCATGATGCCGCCAGCACACCTTCGCGGAATTCATCGCCGCGGCGTCCGACACGGCGCACCCGACCGACCCGCGGCTCGGGGCCGCCGCGGTAAGATCAGCCCGTGAATAGTGGCTGTTCAGGACGACTCCTGACGATCGTTGCGGCGATAGCTCTGACGATCGTTGGGGGCCCGTTGACGTCAGGTCAAGCGCCGGAATCGCCGGCGGGAGCTTTGCACGAGCATGTCGCCATTCAGTACGCCGCTCGTCGGACCACCGATCGCGTCGCGAAGCTCAATCAGGCGATCGGCGAGCGCGGACGATCGCTCCAACGCGATCCGCGAACCGGCTATCTGCTTCCAATTCTGAAGTCGCTTGGCGTGCCTGTGGAATCGCAGCTGCTGGTGTTTTCGAAAACCGGCGTGCAGCGCGCGTATACCAGTCCTCACACCCCACGCGCCCTCTACTTCGATGAGTCCGTCGTGGTGGCCTACGTTCCGGGCGCGCCGGACATCGAATTGGCGGCGCACGATGCGCAGCAAGGCGTCGTTTTCTACACCATCGATCAGAAGGCTGCGACGCCGATGGCCACGCGGCACATGACGTGTCTCGGATGCCATGTGTCGGAGGGTACGCTCAACGTCCCGGGCCTGCTCGCACGCAGCCACATCGTCGCCGCTGATGGAACCGTGCTGCTCGGCGCGCATGACGTGGATCACCGCACGCCGCATCCCGATCGGTGGGGTGGCTGGTATGTGACGTCCGAAGGCGCGGCGCCGCCGTACGCCACGCGCGCGCACGCCGGCAACATCACGTTCGCCGGCCGCGAGATCACGTCGAACGAAGTGTTCATCAACTGGCTCGACAGCTCGCCGGAGACGCGCGGCTACCTGTCCTCGTCGAGCGACGTCGGCGCGCTGCTCGCCTTCGATCACCAGATGCACGCGATCAATCTGCTGACGCGGCTGAACTGGGAATCACGCATCGCGTCGAGCAGGGGCGGCGCCTCGAGCGGCGCAGTGGAGCGGCTCGTCGGCGAGCTCGCCGAGTATCTGCTGTTCGTCGGCGAAGCCCGGCTCTCGGCGCCGCTGGTGCCGTCGGCAGGATTCACCAAGTACCTCGAGTCGAAGACGCCGAAGGATCGCCGCGGCCGTTCGTTCGGACAGCTCGAGCTCGTCAACCGGCTGCTGCGATACCCGTGCAGCTACATGGTCTACTCCGAAGCGTTCGACGCGTTGCCGACGGACGTGAAAAGCGCGGTGTACCGGCGGATGGTCGACATCCTGTCGAGCGAGGCCGCGTATGGCGAATTCTCGCGAGTGACCGCCGACGATCGCCGCGCTGTGCTGGAGATCCTGCGAGACACGAAATCCGACTTTCCAGATCGCTAATGTGGTGCGTCCACGGCTTTGGTACACACGCTCGTCCTGAGCCCTTCGACTCGCTCACCCTGAGCTTGTCGAAGGGTGAGCTCGCTCAAGATGTACCGGTCGACGGGCGAGCCTACTTTGCTCGTGGTTCGACGAGCTCACCACGAGCGGAAATGTAGGCGCCGTGGGTTTCTTCGAGCTTCCTTCGATCCTTTTCGACGAACGCCTGGAAGATGCTCTCGATGTGCGCACGGATGGCGGCGGCGTCCGCCGACCGATCGGGCGCGTTGTTCTGCGCGAGTGCCGGCCGCGGAACCGCAAGCACCATCGCGATGCACAAGACGATGCCAAGCTGCGGCGAGCGCGATGACGCGAACGGTCTCCACTGAACCCCGAACGAACTCGGTATTCGGGATGTCGGATTTGATCGAGTGGAACATCAAATCCCGAATCCCAAATCCCAAATCCCGCCCAGGACTCAGCTCAACGCAGCCGACGCCGGACGGCCGCATCGCGTTGCTCTACGTGCCCTGCCGATGGTTCGCAGGAGTCAAGGCACGGCGACGTGACAACTGGCTCGCCTATATCTGACAATTCGCGGGTTGACTGCCCGCCTTCCCGAGTGGCTCGAGCCGATGGCCGCGACGTTGACCGAGGAGCGGTTCACCGGCCCCGAGTGGATCTTCGAGCGGAAGTACGACGGCATCCGGCTGATCGCGTTCAAGGAGGGCGACGAGGTTCGTCTCTTCTCCAGAAATCGTCTGCCGCAGAATCTTCCGTCGGTCGCCGAGGCCATCGCGAATCTGCCGGTGCGCGACGCGATCCTCGACGGAGAGGTCACGTGGCGCGGCGACGCGCCGGGTTATCACGTGTTCGATGTCCTGTGGCTCGACGGCCGCTCGGTCACGTCGCTGCCGCTCGACGAACGGCTTGCCCTGCTGCGCGGCCTGCCGCTGCGCGCGCCGCTGCAGCCCGTGACGCCAATGGACGACCCGAAGCCGTGGGAACGCGCCTGCAGCGAAGGATGGGAAGGCGTCATCGCCAAGCGCCGCAACTCGCCGTACGAGCATCGCCGCTCGAAGCACTGGCTCAAGATGAAGTGCGAGGCGACCGAGCAGTTCATCGTCGGCGGATTCACCGATCCGCAGGGTGCACGCGTCGGTCTCGGCGCGCTGCTCGTCGGTTTCACCGAAGGCGACGATCTGGTGTTCGCCGGAAAGGTCGGCACCGGCTTCGATACGAAACTGCTCCTCGATCTGCGCGCGCGCCTCGACGCGATCGAGATTCCGAAGTCGCCGTTCACGAAGGCCACGGGACTGCCGCGGATTCGCGCGCACTGGGTTCGCCCCGAGATCGTCGTCAAGGTCGCGTTCATCGAGTGGACCGCGCACCGCAAGCTTCGCCACTCGCGGCTGCTCGGGGTGAGTGCGTGATCACGCATCCGGACAAGGTGCTGTTTCCGGAGGACGGGATCACCAAAGGCGAGCTTGCCGCCTATTACGAAGCGATGGCTCCGGTGATGCTGCCGCACATCCAGGCGCGGCCGGTGACGATGGAGCGATATCCGTCCGGCATCGGCAAAAAGGGCTTCTGGCAGAAGGACGTGTCGAAAGGCTTTCCCGACTGGCTCGAGCGGGTCGAAGTGCCGAAGAAAGACGGCGTCGTGCACCATCCGCTCATCACCGATACCCGATCGCTGTTGTGGGTGACGAACCAGAACACCATCACGCAGCACGTGTGGGGATCGCGCGCGCCGAACCTCTATTATCCCGACGTCTGCGTCTTCGATCTCGATCCGTCGAAGGAGGACGAGCTCGTGTTGCGGGCGGCGGCGCTCGCGCTCCGCGATTTTCTCGAGGAGCTCGGCCTTCCGAGCTGGGTGAAGACCTCCGGCTCGAAAGGCTTTCACATCGTCGTCTCGCTGGATGGGCAGTCGAAGATGGGTGACGTCGCGCGGTTCGCGCACGCGGTGGGGACGATGATGGTGAAGCGCGATCCGAAGCACCTCACGCAGGAATTCAGCAAGACGGACCGCAGCGGACGGATCTACATGGACACCGGGCGAAACGGGTACAGTGCGACGTTCGCCGCGGCCTACACGGTGCGCGCGAAACCTGGGGCGCCGGTGTCGGCGCCGTGCACCTGGGAGGAGGTCGAACGGGGCGAGGTCGGTCCGCGGACCTTCACACTGCGGACGATGAGCGATCGGATCGCCAAAGCGGGTGATGTGTGGCGCGACATGCGCAAGCGAGGCCGGTCGCTGCGGCGCGCGATCGAAAAGCTCGGCCGCGTGAAAGAGGAGGACGAATGATCCGGATGCGGGTGTCGGCGTGTTGTGGTTTGTTGCTCGCCGCGGCAGGCGTGGCGGCGCAGAGTCCGCGCGTCATTCCGCGTCCGCCGGCGCAGGCGCCGGGACCGCCGCGGCCCGAGGACGGGAGCGCCGCGCCCGACGGCTACGCGCCGATTCCGGAGTGGCCCGGACAGACGCGTGCGCCGAAGGCGTTGAAGACGGCAGCCTACGACGTCGAAACCGTGGCCGACGGATTCTCAGCCGCGTTCTGTTTCAGTTTTCTGCCCGATGGCCGGATCATCGTCGGCGAGCGGCCGGGCCGCATCAAGATCGTCGCCAAAGACGGCAGCGTCTCGGCCCCAATCGACGGGATGCCCTCCGGCATGTGGGCGCGCGGATCGCAGGGCCTCTTCGAGGTAAGGCCGGATCGTGCGTTTGTGACCAACCGCGTGCTCTATCTGACCTACACCGTGCTGCCCGCCGACGCCGATCAGGCGGCGTTGCCGCGAAGTCCCGGTATCCTGACCGTCGCTCGCGGCAAATTGTCTTCCGACGACCGGCGGCTCGAAGGCGTCGAGGTGCTGCTGAACGCCGAGGGCACGGGCGGACGACTGATTCAGGCGCCCGACGGCACGCTGTTCATCACGTCAACGGTGCCGGCAGGCCTCGGCATCAACTCGGTGGATTGGCCGCAGCCGCAGCAGCTCGATAGCAACATGGGTAAGGTGCTGCGGATCAATCCGGACGGATCGATCCCGAAGGACAATCCGTTTGCCGGACGCGCCGGCGCGCATCCCGAAATCTACGCGCTCGGATTCAGAGACATCCAGGGCGTGGCGATTCATCCGCGCACCGGCAAGCTGTGGACGAGCGAGCACGGGCCGCGAGGCGGCGACGAAATCAACGCGGTCGATAAAGGCAAGAACTACGGATTTCCGGTGATTGGCTACGGCCGGGAGTACTCCGGCAAGTCGATCAACGGCGACAAGACGGCGCAGGAGGGCATGGAGCAGCCGGTCTATTTCTGGACGCCCGACGTCGCACCGGCCGGCATCGGCTTCTACACCGGGAGGCTGTTTCCTGCGTGGCACGGCGACCTCTTCGTCGCGGAGCTCGTCGGCCGCTCGCTCGTCCGCCTCGTCCTCAAGGATGAACGCGTCGTCGGCGAACAGCGTCTACTGCAAGAGTTGAATAGCCGCATCCGCGGCGTCAGCGAGGGTCCCGACGGCGCGCTCTACGTTCTCACCGACGGGAACGCGGGCAAGATTCTGAAGTTGGTTCCGAAAAAGAGCACCCATTGATGGGGCGAGTCGATCGACGTGAGTTCGGAACCATCGTCGCGGGGACGCTCGCGTCGCTGGCGTGCGGCGCTTGCGAGGCCATCGGCCGCCACGTCAGCGGCGCTGCTGTCAGCGGCGCCGATGCCAGCGACGGACGGTTGACCGTTCGTCCGAGCGCGGACGTCGCCACGACCGCAGAGAGACGAACCACGCTCGGTCTCGGCGGCCAGCGCGACGCGATCCTCCAGCTGCCTTCGAAGGCTGCAAGCGCGCCGCTGCCGCTGCTCGTGCTCCTGCACGGCGCGACAGGAAGCGGCGAAGGGGTGCTGCGGCGCCTCGCCGACGCCGCGGACCAAGCCGGCGTCGCCGTCCTCGCGCCTGATTCGCGAGATGGGACCTGGGACGCGATCCGTGGCCAGTACGGACAGGACGTGGAATTCCTGAATCGTGCGCTGGAACGCGTCTTTACACTGGTCGCGGTCGATCCGGCGCGGCTCGCCGTCGGCGGATTCTCGGACGGCGCCTCGTACGCGTTGTCGCTCGGATTGATCAACGGCGACCTGTTCCGCCGGGTCGTGGCGTTTTCGCCCGGCTTCGTCGTTCCCGGCGAGCCGCACGGCAAACCGAAGTTCTTCGTCTCGCACGGCACGCGCGATCAGATTCTTCCGATTGACGAGTGCAGCCGGACGATCGTGCCGAACCTGCGACGGCGCGGCTACGACGTGACTTTTCGCGAATTCGACGGCCGGCATGAAATTCCACCCGACGTCGCGCGCGAGGGGATGCAATGGGCTGGCTCGACGACCTGAGGCGCGATCTGCGCCATGCGTTCCGGCTGCTGTGGCGGAGTCCCGTGTTCGCCGCTACCGCCGTCATGTCCCTCGCGCTCGGCATCGGCGCGACCAGCGCGATCTTCAGCCTGGCCGACGCGTCGCTGCTGCGTCCGCTGCCAGTCGACGATCCGGATGCCATCGTGACGATCGGCGCGGCCGGCGCCGACGATCGCCGCGGCGCGGTGTCTTTTCCAAACTACCTCGACCTGCGCGACGCATCACGATCGTTCGACGGGATGATCGCGCATCAACGGTCGACCTTCAGCGTCGCGCATTCGTCTCAGGCTGTTCCGGACATGCGCGTCGGCGTGCTCGTCAGCGACAACTTCTTCAGCGTGCTCCGTGTTCAGCCGATCCTCGGCCGCAGCTTCACGCCAGAGGAGGGACGCGTGCCTGGCCGCGATGCTGTCGTCGTTCTCGCCTACGACTTCTGGAAGAACGTTCTCGCCGGCGACGATGCGATGCTCGGTCGCATGGTTGCGATCAACGGCATCGATTTCACGGTCATCGGCGTGGCGCCGCCGAGCTTCACCGGCATGGACGCGTACATCCGTCCGGCGTTTTATGTGCCGATCATGATGGCGGATCGGCTCAACCCTTCGGCCGGCGTACCGAACGGCGCACTCGATGATCGAGGCGCGCGCTCGCTGATCGTCAAGGGGCGGCTGAAGCGCGGCGTGTCCCAGCGCAGCGCTCAGGCGGAGCTGGCCGCGATCTGGAGTCGTCTGGTCCAGCAGTATCCGGCGGTGAACCGCAATCGTACGCTGACGGTCCGCACCGAGCTTCAGTTCCGGATGCAGTCCGACACGTTGACCGCCGTCTTCATGGCGATGCTCGGCGTGCTCGTCACGATCGTCCTCGTGATCGCCTGTGCGAACGTCGCGAACCTGATGCTCGGCCGGGCGCGTGCGCGCTCGCGAGAGATGGCGATTCGGATGGCGATCGGCGTCGGTCCGGTGCGGCTTCTCCGGCAGTTGCTGACCGAGAGCGCGGTCATCGCCCTGATCGGATGCGCGCTCGGACTCGCGTTCGCCTACGGTGGCATCCGCCTGTTCAATCGGATTCAGGTCACGGCCGATGTGCCGATCATGATCGCGCCACAGCTCGACACACGCGTCCTCATCGTCAGCCTGCTGGCTGCGTCGCTGAGCGCCGCGCTGTTCGGTCTCGCGCCCGCGTGGCAGAGCGTGAAGACGCAGCTGGTGCCGGCGTTGAAGAGCATGGAAGCGGGCGAGACGACGCGTCAGAGAACGATCGGCCGCAACGTGCTCGTCGTCGCGCAGGTCGCGCTGTCGATGGCGCTGCTCATCGCGACGGCGACGCTCGTCGACGGCTTTCGCAAGGCCGTGGTCCTGAATCCCGGATTCCGAACGGACCACTTGATCATGATGTCGCTGGACACGTCGTTCGTCCGCTACTCGCCGGACCGCACGCGCGCCTTCTATCGTGCGCTCGTCGATCGCGCGCGGGCGCTGCCCGGAGTCGCATCGGCAGCGCTGACCAGCGCCGTGCCGCTGGATCGTGGCGGGGCGCTCGTCAGCGTAATCCCTGACGGCTACCAGTTTCCGCCGGGGCAGGATCATGCGGCAGTGTTCTCGGCCGTCGTCGACGATCGGTATTTCAGCACGATGAAGACCGAAGTCGTCCGCGGCCGTGCGTTCACGCCGGCCGACACCGATGCCTCGCGCCGCGTCGCCATCGTCAACGACGCGTTTGCGGACACCTACTGGCCGCACGAGGATCCGATCGGCAAACGAGTGCGCCTGAGCAGCGACGGTCCGTGGGTTGAAGTCGTGGGCGTGACGAGCACAGGCAAGTACCTCTTCATCGGCGAAGCGCCGACACGGTTTCTGTATCTGCCATTCGCACAGCACGCGCGGACGGCGATGTCGCTCCTCGTCGAGACGACCGGTCGCGATGCGGCGCCGCTCGCCGCCCCGCTGCGCGGCCTGGTGAAGGACCTCGACGACCATCAGCCGGTGTTCAATCTGCGCACGTTCTCGAATTTCTACCAGCAGCGGGCGATTGCCGTGCTGCTGAGGACCGCGCAAATGGTCGGCGTGCTCGGACTGCTCGGGTTGACGCTCGCGCTGATTGGCCTCTACGGGCTCGTGGCATATTCGGTGGCGCGCCGCACGCGCGAGATCGGCATCAGGATGGCGATCGGCGCCGGGCGTCCGGCGGTGTTGAAACTGATCCTTCGTCAAGGATTGATGCTGTCGATCGCGGGCGTCGTCGTCGGCAGCGTCGCGAGCCTCGTCGTCGCGCGCGTGCTCAAAGCCGTGTTGGTGGGCTTGGGCACGCCGAGTCCCGCCATTTACGTCGTCGTCCCCGTCGCGCTCGTCTGTCTGACGATGGCGGCCAGCTACGTGCCGGCGCGCCGCGCGTCACTGGTGGATCCGCTCCACGCCCTCCGGTATGAATGACGGTTAGGCGGACTCTGATCGGGATGGGCGCCATGCGTCTGTCGACCGAACGCGATCGGGACGACGCGCGCGCGATCGACGTCCTTCACGCCGCATTCGACGCTGGCGTCACTTTCGTCGACACCGCCGACGCGTACTGCCGGGACGAGCACGACGCCAATCACAACGAAGGGCTCATCGCGCGCGCGCTGGCCTCGTGGTCGGGCGATCGCTCGCGCGTGATCGTCGGCACCAAAGGCGGTCTGACGCGTCCGCAGGGTGACTGGATCGCTGACGGCCGCGCACGGCATCTCGTCGCGGCCTGCGACGCGAGCCGGCGCGCCCTCGGCGTCGAACGGATCGATCTCTATCAACTTCACGCGCCGGATCCACGGACGCCGCTTTCGACCAGCGTGCGCGCGTTGGCGTCGTTGAAACGCGACGGTCTGATCGAGGAGATTGGCCTTTGTAACGTCACAGTCGGTCAGATCGAAGAGGCGCGGCGCATCACCGACATTGCCGCGGTGCAGGTCGAGCTGAGCATCTGGCACGACGACAATGTTCTCAGCGGCGTCGCGCGGTACTGCGTCACGAACGGCATCCGGTTGATCGCCCACAGGCCGCTCGGCGGCCCACAGCGTCATCGGCGAACGCAGTCCGATCCGGTTCTCACCACGGTCGCAGCCCGGCATGGCGTGACTCCGTTCGAAGTCGCGCTGGCATGGCTCACCGATCTTTCGGACGCGATCCTGCCGATTCCCGGGCCTTCGCGCATCGAGACCGCGCAGTCGCTTGCGCGATTTCGTCGGATCCACCTGACCGATCAGGATCGTGCGGAGCTGGACGAACGATTTGCCCACGGCCAGTTGCTGCGCGGACCGCGCCACGCGCCGGTGCCGGCACCGGCGGCCGACGCCGGCGAGATCGTGTTGATCATGGGACTGCCTGCCGCGGGCAAGAGTACCGCGGCGCGAGCCTTCGTCGATCGCGGCTATGCGAGATTGAATCGAGACGACGACGGCGGATCGCTGCGAGATTTGCTGCCGGCCCTCAATCGTTTGGTCGATGCCGGGACATCGCGCATCGTCCTCGACAACACCTATGTTTCACGCAAGTCGCGTGCGGCGCTGATTCAGGCCGCGGCGAAAGGCGGTCTTCCTGTGCGGTGCGTCTGGCTTTCGACCAGCGTCGAGGACGCGCAGGTGAACGCGTCGTCGCGGATGGTGGGGAAGTTCGGTCGACTGCTCGATCCGGAGGAGATGCGCCAGACCGTGAAGCACGACGTCAGCGCGTTCGGACCGGCCGTCCAGTTCCGCTATCAACGCGAGCTCGAGCCGCCGCATCCCTCCGAGGGCTTCTCGCGAATCGAAACCGTTCCGTTCGAACGCGCGCGCGACCCGTCGTTCACCAACCGCGCGCTGATCGTCTGGTGCGACGGCGTGCTGATCGATTCAGTCTCGCAGCTTCTCAGAGATCGCGCGAGCGAGGTCCTTCGTCGTCATGCGGCTGACGGCTGGCGCATCCTCGGTCTTGGTTGGCAGCCGGGGATAGCCGGCGAGAACACGACGCGCGAGAAGGTCGACGCCGGTTACGCGCGGATGCAAGGGGAGCTCGGCGTCGCGATGGACATCCTCTACTGTCCGCACGGCGCCGGCCCACCCGTCTGCTGGTGCCGAAAGCCGCTGCCCGGACTCGGCGTCGTGTTCATTCAGCGTTATCAGCTCGACCCGCTGCAGTGCATCTACGTCGGCGCCGGTCCGCAGGATCCCGGCTTCGCACGACGGCTCGGTTTTCAGTATCGCGACGCAGCAGACTTCTTCTCGATGAACCTCGACCCGCCGCCCTGAAAGGGCCGCCACGTCAACGGATCGGTGCGAACTGTCGTCTAAGCTTCCGGCTTCATTTTCGCCGGGAGATCCGATCTCATGCGCAACTTTGCCGCGGACGTCCGTTACGGTCTTCGAACCCTCCGCCGTTCGCCGTCGTTCGCGATCGCTGTCGTGGCTGTGCTCGCGCTCGGCATCGGCGCCAACACCGCGATTTTCAGCATCGTCAACGCCGTCCTGCTGCGGCCGCTGCCGTTCGAGCAACCGGATCGCCTCGTGCGGATCTTTCACGTGCCGCCACAGAGCACGTTCCCGGGCATGACAAGGTTCTCGGTGTCGCCAGCCAACTACTACGACTGGAAGCGCGCGGCGCAATCCTTCGAGGCGATGGCGATCTACCGGTTCCGTCAGTACGTGCTGACCGGCACGGGCAACGCCGAAGCGGTCACGGCCGGCGCCGTCGGCGCAGACTTCTTTCAGGTGGTGCGCGTGCCGCCGGCGCTCGGGCGCGTGTTCCTCCCCGAGGAAGATCTGCCCGGCCACGGACGCGTCGTCGTCCTCAGCGACGGATTCTGGAAGAGCCATCTCGGCGCGGCGCGCGACGTCATCGGACGGACCATCTCGCTCGACGGCTCGGCCTACACCGTCGTCGGCGTGATGCCGGCGCGGTTCTCGCTGGCCTCGTGGGCGGTAACGGCGCAGAAACTCTGGGTGCCGCTGGCGCACACGGACGCGCAGCGCGCCATCCGCGACAATCACAATGAATCGGTCATCGCGCGGCTGAAGCCCGGCGTCGACGTCGCCCGCGCGAAGGCCGAGATGGATGCGATCTCGACCCGTCTCGAACGCGAATACCCGCAGGCGAATGCCGGTTGGGGCGCGACTGTGATCCCGCTCCAGGAGTTGATCGTCAGCGACATCCGAACGACATTGCTGATGCTCGTCGCCGCGGTCGCACTGGTGCTGCTGATTGCGTGCGCGAACGTCGGCAATCTCCTCTTCGCGCGCGGACTGGGACGGCGGAAGGAGCTGGCGATCCGGTCGGCACTGGGTGCCGGACGTGGCCGCGTCTTCCAGCAGCTGCTTGCCGAATCACTGATTCTGGCACTGGCCGGCGGAGCCGTGGGGCTGCTCGTCGCGCGCGCGAGCCTCGGTGCCGGCGCCGCGCTCTTGTCCAATCAGGTGCCGCGCGCGGAAGAAATCTCGATCGACGTGCACGTCCTGCTCTTCGTCCTGGCCGCGTCGATCCTCACCGGCATCCTCGCCGGTGCGCTGCCGGCGCTTCGCGCGGGCCGTGCCGATCTCAACGACGCGTTGAAGGAAGGCGGACGCCATGACGCCGCGTCCGGCATCCGCACCCGGCGCGCGCTCATCATCTGTGAAGTCGCGCTGTCGCTCGTCCTGCTGATGGGCGCCGGTGTGATGCTGCGCAGCCTGAGCGCACTGCGGCATGTGGACGCCGGATTCGATCCGCGCAATCTGCTGACGATGAGCGTCGCGCTGCCGAATGCGAAGTACACGACCGACGCCCAGCGAAGCGCGTTCTTCGATACGGCGATTCGGGGCATTCGTGCGCTTCCCGGTGTCGACGCGGCGGCGGTCACCGACGATCTGCCGCTCGTCGGCGGGTCGGTTCAGCCGATGGTCATCGAAGGCAAGACGGAGCTGCTGCCGCGCGATCAGCCGACGGTGGCGGTGCGCAAGATCACTCCAGGCTACCTGCGCGCCATGAAGATCCCGTTGCTGCGCGGACGCGACATCGCGGACAGCGACGTCGACGTCATGCTCGTCAGCCGCGGCGCGGCGAAGCTGCTCTGGGGTGGCGATGATCCGATCGGCAGGCGCGCGACGCTGCCGCTCGAATCGAAAACGCTCGCGAAGACCGTGATTGGGATCGTCGGCGACGTCAAGCAGGGCGAGCTGTCAGAACCGCCGATGGCGACCGTTTACGAGTACACGCGCGATCGCGACTGGGGCGGCCTCTCGTTCGTGATTCGCACGTCCGTTCCGCCGACGTCGCTCGCGCAGCCCGCGTCGGCCGTCATCCGCGCGCTGGATCCGCAACAGCCGGTGGAAGACATCCGCACGATGGATCAAGTGGTGGACACCACGCTGACGTCGCAGCGCTTCAGCGCGCTCGTGCTCGGACTTTTCGCCGCCGTGGCGCTCGCGCTCGCCTCGGTGGGAATCTATAGCGTGCTGTCGTACATCGTCCGCGGCCGCAGCCACGAGATCGGCATCAGGACCGCGCTCGGCGCCCGGACGCCCGACGTCGTCCGGCTGGTTGTCGTCGAGGGGATGACTCCGGCGCTCATCGGCATCGGCGCCGGCGCCGCCGGGGCGCTCGCGACGGGCAGGCTGCTGGAGCACCTGGTGTTCGGCGTGAGCGCTTCCGATCCGCTCACGCTCGTCGTCGTCGCGGGCACGCTCGCGGCGGTGGCGCTCGCCGCGAGTCTCGTGCCCGCTTATCGTGCCTCGAGAGTGGACCCGATCGAGGTCCTGCGCGCGAACTAGGTTTTGACCTTCGAATCCGCCGTGCACGACGCCGCGACGCGCTGCACCGAGCGCGCGCGCATCTCCCGATCGACGAGGACGCCGGTCACGCTGACGCGCTTGCCGACGTGATCGGTCAGCTTCAAGCGGTGCGACGCGTCGACGATCTGGATCGGAGCCGAACCCTTCTTCAGAAATCCCGTCTTCCAGCTCCGCGATTTCGGCGCGTCCGCGCCGCTGGTGTCCTTGAGCTTGAACGTATCGTCGTTGCGCTCGAGGCACCCGGTGATCGTCACCGGCTTCACCATCGTCACCGGCTGATTCGACGCCATGTCAACCGGCGAGCCCGTTGTTCCGGTCGATTCGCCGATCGCCGGAACCATTCCGGCATTTTTTGCCGGCGTGGCCGCCGTGCGCGAATCGTTTCGCGCGGCGGCAGGCGCTGGTTCGCGACTGTCAATCAGCATCGCCATCACCGAGACGCCGATGATCAGAATCGCGACCACGCCGGCCTGCTTCTTCATCGGCAGACTGGTGAATGCTGACAGACGCATATGTCGCGTGAGTGTCCGAAAGCGCGCCGATTTCGTCCCGCCGGTCGCTTTTTTCGAGCCCACGTTGTCCTCCTTGGCAATAGCCGTAGGACCTCAACCGAGCAAAGGAGGTGCCCGCGCGTGCCACTGAAGACACCGCGTAAGTCGTCGTCGCGCCGTCACTTGCGCGCGTGACCGCGGACTGGGTGTGCGTGTCGCAGGATGTGACACCCAATTTCGTGATTGGCTGCCCCGAAATGTCGATTCACCTGCAGCGGTCCGACCATCAGGCAGGAGGGTCCTCAGGTGACCATGTAGCCGAGCGCTCGTGCGTTCGCACGCACGCGATCGTCTCGCGTGACGATCGTCACGAGCTGGGGAGGTTCGCCGAGGAACTCCACGGTGGCGAGATGCACGGCGTCGAGCGTACGAACCGGTTCGACAGGAAATGGACGGCCGGTGCGCCCGAGAATTTCGTTCGTCACCGCCACCACCGCGCATCGACGCTCGAAGGTTCGCAACGCCTGCAGCGCCTGGCGCTCCTCGGCTGGCGTGATGCGCCGGGACAGGCGCGCGCGAATCAGCACGCGCGCGGCTTCCGCAAACGTCAGCGCGGAAGTGACCCGTTGGCCCAGTGCCCGTAATTCTTCGAGAGCCTGTGCGTCTTGCTCGAGGAGAGCGGCCAGGAGCGCGCTCGATTCGATGTAGCGAAGCGACGACGCGGCCGCCTCCGCGGTGGCGTCGAAGCGAGGCTTACGCTTCGCCACGATCGGCGGCGATCAATTCGGCAGCAGTGCCAGCCTTGAGCCGAAGCTTCGGCCAGTGCGCAAGCGGATCGCCCTCATCGGCAGGCATCCGCACGACGCCAGCCGCGACGAGCTCGTCGAACCTGCTGCGATGACCCGACCGCCTCGCCGGCGGCGAGAGCTCCGCTACCACACGGCCATGCGCAGTGACGGCGATGCGCTCCCCGCCTTCGACCCGCCGGATGTACTGGCTCAGGTTGTTTTTGAGCTCGCGAATTCCCAATGAGGACATAGAGACCGATTGTAGCCACATGTAGCCATACTTGGCAACGACCGCGCATCGGCGTGCTACGCTAACGGACCTCCACCTCATGCGAACCGTCATATTTCTCTCCGCGTCTCTGATGGCAGCGGCTGCGCCGCTGTACGCCCAGGTCGATTTTCAGCGCGACGTGCAGCCGATCTTTCGCGAACATTGCATCAGCTGCCACGGGCCCGATCGACAGATGAGCGGTTTGCGGCTCGATCGTCGCGCCGACGCGATGCGCGGTGGATCTCAGTCGGACATCGGACCGGGCACCGCGGATGGGAGCCGTCTCTATCACCGGTTGATCGACACGGTGTTCGGTCCGCAGATGCCGCCGGCCGGTCCGCTCGCTCCCGAGCAGATCGCCACGATCAAATCGTGGATCGACGAGGGCGCTGTGTGGCCCGACGCCGCGGCTGGCGACCCACCGGAACCGGTCGCGGACCCTGCGGCGACTCGTCTGATGACGTCGATCCGGAATGGTGACCGGTCGGTGATCGATGCAGCGATGTCCGGCGATCCGCGCGCCGCGCGATCGCGAGGACCGCACGGCACGACGCCATTGATGACGGCGGCGCTTCACGGCGATGCTGCGATCGTGAAGCGCCTTTTGAACGCCGGCGCCGATCCGAATGTCCGGAACAGTGTCGGCGCGACCGCGCTGATGTGGGCGGTGCCCGATCTCGAGAAGATGCGGCTCCTGCTCGACGCCGGCGCCGATGTCAACGGGCGGTCCGACGATCGCCGCACGGCGCTCGTCGTCACGAGCGGGATCGTCGGCGGCGCGTCGGCACTGCGATTGCTCCTCGACTACGGTGCCGATCCGTCACTCCTGTACCCAACCGATCCCTCGCCGCTGCGCGAGGCCGCGCGGATCGACGATGCCGAGATGTTCGCGCTGCTTCTGGAGTACGGCGGTACTCCGAAGAGCGCGACCGGCGTGCCGCCGCAGTTTCTTCGAGTGAACTGTCCGAAGTGCGCCGCGCTCGTCGCCGCCGGCGGACCGCTGTCGCGAACACCTGCCGAGTCTGCCGCCGGCGAAACCGCGCCGCGCTACGATCCCGGCAGAGCGGCTCGGCCGACGCCGATCGGCGCGACCTCGGTCACGCCCGAGTCCATCCGGTCCGCGATCGCGCGCAGTCTCCCGTTGCTGCAGGATGTCGGACTCGCGTTCGTCAGGCAGACCGGATGCGTGTCGTGTCACCACAACAGCGTCGTCTCGATGGCGGTCGCGGCCGCTCGAAGAAACGGATACGTCGTCAACGATACGACGGCGCGAGAGCAGCTCGCGACGATCGACGCATATCTCGCGTCGTGGCGTGAACGCACCACGCAGAACATGTTCATCGCCGGTCAGGCCGACACGATCAGCTACGTGCTGCTCGGTCTGGCGGCGGACGGGCATCCGGGCGACGAAACGACAGACGCGCAGGCGATCTGGTTGAAACGCCGCCAGGCGCGCGACGGCCACTGGCCTGTGACCGCGGTCCGGCCGCCAATCGAGTCGAACGACATCGAGGTGACGGCTGTCTCGATGCGGGCGATTCAGCGGTTCGCGCCGCCCGCTCAGCGAGCCGAGTTCATGAAGGCGGTCGATCGCGCGCGTGCGTGGTTGATCGAGGCGCAGGCGAAGTCGACGGAGGAGCGCGCATTCCGCCTTCTCGGCTTGTCCTGGTCGAGCGCGCCGAAGGCGGCGATCGATCGCGCCGCCGCCGACCTCCGCGCCCTTCAGCGCGACGATGGCGGCTGGGCGCAAGAAGAGACGATGGGCAGCGACGCGTATGCGACCGGCGAAGCGCTGGTCGCTCTGCGCGAGAGCGGCGCATGCGCGCCGACCGATCGCGCTTTCCGCAAGGGGATCGAGTTCCTGCTGCGCACCCAGATCGACGACGGATCGTGGATCGTCGAGTCGCGTGCCGTTCCGATCCAGGCCTACTTCGAAAGCGGCTTTCCCTACGGCGTCAATCAATGGATTTCCGCCGCCGCCACCGGATGGGCGACCACCGCGCTCGCGCTTGCCAGGTAATCGAGCTCTGAACAACAGATGTCGAGTCGCGTGCTCGTTGTGATCGCCGCCCTGTTGTTGCCGCAAGTGCTGCCGCCGCTTCCGCGGCCGTTCGAGACGCCGTGGTATCGCAAAGCGACGCGCGTCGTGGCGATGCCGGATGGCCATCGTCTCACCGTGCCGGACGGCTTTACGGTGAACGTCTTTGCCGAACATCTCCAGTTCGCGCGCTTCATGGCGCTCGCGCCCAACGGCGACGTGTTTCTTGCAGAGCCGGTGCGGAACGCGGGCCGGATCACCATCCTTCGCGATGCCGACCATGACGGCACCGCCGAAACGCGCGAAACCTTCGCATCGGGACTCAATCGGCCGTTCGGCCTCGCCTTCTGGAAGAACTACTTGTACGTCGGCAACAACGATTCCGTGGTCCGATTTGCATACAAGGCCGGGCAGACGAACGCGTCGGGCGTCGCGGAGAAGATCGTCGATCTACCAGGCAGCGATGAGGCGGTCGACGCGGACACCGCCCGGCGGCTCGAGATCGACATCAGCCAGACGCGCGGCTACAACCATTGGACGAGGAACGTCATCTTCAATCGCGCCGGCACGAAGATGTACGTGACGATCGGGTCGGCCACCAACGCGACGCCGGAAGGCCGCGAACGGAATGTCGAGCGCGCCGCGATTCACGAGTACAGTCCCGACGGACGCGACCATCGTCTGTTCGCCGCCGGACTCCGGAATCCAGTCGGTCTCGCTTACTTTCCGGAGACGGATACGCTCTGGACCGCGGTCAACGAACGCGATCACCTCGGCGACGATCTCGTGCCCGACTTCATCACGTCGGTTCGTGACGGCGGGTTCTATGGCTGGCCCTATTCGTATCTCGGCCGGCACCTCGATCCAACGGTCAACCCGCAGCGTGCGGATCTGGTTGCGAAGGCGATCGCGCCCGATGTGCTCCTGCCATCGCACTCGGCGGCGCTCGGTTTGATGTTCTACACGGGATCACAATTCCCTGCCGAGTACCGCAACCATGCGTTCGTCGCCCTCCACGGGTCCATCAATCGATCGAGGCTGTCCGGGTACTGCGTAGTTCGCGTACCCTTCCGCAACGGTAAACCTACGGGCCCGCCAGAGGATTTCCTTTCGGGTTTCATCGCACGCGACGACGACGAAAAGCAGGCGTGGGGTCGACCTGTCGGTCTCTTGCAAATGCCTGACGGTTCGATGCTCGTGTCCGACGACGGCGGGAACGTGGTGTGGCGGATCAGCTACCTCACGAAGTAATACTCGTGTAAACAAATCCCGCGTCGGGCGAGACGGAATCGTCACATGGCGCGTCTAACCTTGCACTCGGAGGAAACGCCGATGGAATTCCTCGATTTCGAAGATGCGATCGAGCTGATTCACATGGAGTACGCAGAGATGCCGGGGTTGAGGCTCACTTTTTCCCAGGCGCGGCGGATGTGGAATCTGACCGATGCTGTGTGTGAGCGTGCGCTTGGAGCACTCACCGCGTCGGGATTCCTCGAGCAGCGAAGGGACGGCACCTACGTTCGCACCGGATCGTCGACGGCCAGCATCCTTCAATCGACCGGCTTCGCGCCGCGCGCGTAGATGCTCTCGTTTGCCACGCCCGCGTAGCGCACCACCACGTCGTCCCAGCCTGCGTACCAGCCGCGAATTTCGTCCTTTCGGTGAAAGCTCGTGAAGCCGGCGCTGTAGTGATCGAAGTTGTTGTGCAGGTCGGGTGAGAAGTAGACGACCTGACGGCCCATCAAATACAACATCGGTCCGGCGAACGGGATCGACACGAGCACTTTGCCGATGACGGTCAACAGCTGCGAGAACCGCCACGTCGCGGCGTACGAGCGTTTCGCCGTCAAGCGGCGGAGCGCGAGGTTCGTGGCGTGCAGGACGCGATTGCCCTGCCCGTGGATGAAAATCGAAAAGAATCCGCCGCGCTTCACCAGCGGCTGTATCGATGCGAACGCGCCGCGTGCGTCCGGCGTATGGTGCAGCACGCCGACGGAGTAGACGATGTCGAAGGTCTCCGGCCGGAACGGCAGCCTGAACAGATCGGCCTGGATGACATCGACACCAGGCCGGTCGCCGATATTGCGCTGTGCCACGTCGACGGCCGACGAGATGTCCACCGCCACGACGCGCGCGCCCCAGTCGCTCGCCAGCCGCGCGTATCGGCCGTTGCCGCAGCCGGCGTCGAGCACCAGCTTGCCGCGGAAATCCGACGGCACCGTCCGCGTGTACTCGAGAAAGATGTCGCGCTCGGCCTGCCGCTCTTCATCGGTGTGGCCGTGCTGCGGATACCGCACCGTCCATTCATGTCCGAACGATTCGCGCGTGCGGTTCTGGTCGGCGTCGAGCTGGTGTCTGACGAATCTGGGAACACCATGCTCGACAGCGAACTCGTGACCCGAGCCGCACGTCAGCAATCCGTCGCCGACGATGTCGACGCCCGGTTGTTGCGTGAAGGACGTGTGACAGTCGGGGCAGACGAGCAACTGCAACAGCTCTTGATGCATCCGGTCAGTGAGCTCGGTTACCGTCGCCCGCGCGTTCCCCCGAGGATCGATCCGAGCGCGCCGCGCAAGATCGCGCGGCCGACGCCGGATCCCATCGCGTGCGCGGCGCTCCTGGCCGCGGCGTCGAGTAAACCGGGATGGCGTCCGCCGCGTGGACCGGTCGTCCCGAAGAGGATCGCCGATATCGACTCGGACATCGACGTGCCGGCCGGCGCGCTCGTCGGCGCGCCTGGGATCGTCGTCGGCTGGACGGCGCCCGCGTCGGCCGTCCGCGCCTTCAGCTTCTCGTACGCCGACTCGCGATCGATCGTCTGCTCGTAGTGGCCGTACGATGAGGCCGACTGCTTGCGGATGGCATCGCGCTCGGCATCGGTGATCGGTCCGATGCGAGACGAGGGAGGGAGGATCCAGGCACGCTCGGTGACTGTCGGACTCCCCTTGGCGTCGAGCAGCGAGATCAGTGCCTCGCCGATCGCCAGTTCGGTGATCGCTTGGCCCGTATCGAAAGCCGGATTCGGGCGCAGCGTCTGCGCCGCGGCCTTGACCACCTTCTGGTCGCGCGGCGTAAAGGCGCGCAGCGCGTGCTGCACGCGGTTGCCGAGCTGCGCGAGCACGGTGTCGGGCACATCGGCCGGGCTCTGCGTGACGAAATACACGCCGACCCCCTTCGAGCGGATCAAGCGGACGACCTGTTCGATTTTCTCGACGAGCGACGCCGGCGCGTCGGTGAAGAGCAGATGCGCTTCGTCGAAGAAGAAGACGAGCGTCGGCTTGTCGGGATCGCCGACTTCGGGAAGACGCTCGAAGAGCTCGGACAGCATCCACAGCAGGAATGTCGCGTAGACCTTCGGCGCGCGGATCAATTCGTCCGCCACCAGCACGTTCACGATCCCTCGTCCGTGATCGGTCTGGAGAAGATCGTCGACGTCGAGCATCGGCTCGCCGAAGAACTTGTCACCGCCCTGCTCGCCGATCTCGAGCACCGCGCGTTGAATCGTGCCGATGGACGCAGCCGAGACGTTGCCGTAATCGGTGCGGAAGTCCTTCGCGCGGTCGCCGACCATCTGCAGCATCGCGCGCAGATCCTTGAGGTCGAGCAGCAGCAGTCCGCCGTCGTCTGCGATCTTGAAGACGAGCGTCAGCACGCCTTGCTGCGTCGGATTCAGATCGAGCAGCCGGCCGAGCAGGAGCGGTCCGAGATCCGAAATCGTGGCGCGGATGGGTATGCCGCGACGGCCGAAGACGTCCCAAAGCACCGCGGGATTGGCGCTCCAGGCCGGTTCGTCCGCGCCAATCGCCTTCAGGCGTTCGCGAAGCTTCGGCGTCGCCGAGCCGGCGGTCGCCACGCCCGACAGATCGCCTTTGACGTCGGCGAGAAACACCGGGACGCCGATCCGCGAAAAGTTGTCGGCGAGAAGTTGGAGCGTGACCGTTTTTCCGGTTCCGGTCGCGCCGGTAACGAGGCCGTGACGGTTGGCCATCGCGGCATCGACTTCGAGAAGTTCGCCTGCGGACGTCTTCGCAAGCGGGAAGGCGTGGCTCACACGGACTCCTTTGGCGCGCCGTCGCGAGCCGCGCGTTTCCTCGACGCCACCGTCGCCACCGCCGATTCCGCCATGGCGGCGCGATAGCCCTCCATCATCAGCTGGCGAACGGCGGCCTCCGGGTCCATCGTTTGCAGCAGGCGTTCGGCCTGAGTCTCCGCGGCCGGCAACCCGTGGATTTTATCCTGCAACGAGCTCGGAACCGCTCGGCCGACGACATGAGCGCCTGACGCGATCTCCGTCAACCGTTCCTCGATTCGCCGCAGTCTGACGATGACCTCGTCGGTTTCGATGCGCGCCGGCTTGATGTGCATGAAGGCCGTCGGAATCGCCGTGTCGGGCTTCAGCAGGGTCTCGGACAGGGCCCGCGTGATCTTCTCGCGCAGGCCGACACCCCAGAACGGATCGTCTTTCTCGTAGGTCAGCATGCGCTCCTGCGTGACGTCGAAGAACAGCTGCAATCCCTTGGGCGCCACCAACACCGTCGGTTTGCCGAGCGCGTGCGCGAGGCCGAGCTCGTAGTGAACGTTGCGATTGTTCTCGGACAGATCGGCGAGGACGACCACCGAGCGCGACAGGAGCGCGACGATCTCCTGAAGGACCGAGCCGGCGCGGAAGACCTCGTCGGCGCGCAGCGGGATCAAGCCTGCGGCCTGGATGCCGGGCTCGTAGATGTGGGCGTAGTAGTCATCCCACAGACCGCCGAAGGGCATGACCACGAAGCAGCCCTTTGCGCCGGCAGCCGTCGGTTTCGAGCTCATGGCGCCGCCATTCTCCGACATTCCGCGTCAGCCGTCGAATTCGTTTTGACGCCCGATACCTGTCTACGTAATATCTGTCTATGGCAGGTATCAACACGCGCGCGCTCGACCGCGAGTTGAAGAAGGGATCCGCGGAGCTGCTGATCCTCTCGCTGCTCGACGCGCGCCCGCGGCACGGCTACGAACTGAGCAAATTGATCCAGACGCGCTCCGCCGGGCAGCTGACGTTCCACATCGATTCTCTGTATCCCCTGCTGTATCGCCTCGAAGAGCGCGGATGGATCAAAGGCACCTGGGTCGAGCGGCCCGGCGAGCGCCGCCGCCGGTTCTACAAGGTCACGGCCGAAGGACGACGAGTGCTGGCGCAGCAGCGGAAGACATGGGCGGCCTTCGTCGAAGCGGTCCGCCGCGTCACGGGAGGCGAACATGCCTGACTGGAGCGGAGAGGTTCGCCGGCGGTTGTCGACGCTGCGCCTTTCGCCCACCCGCGAGGCGGACATCGTCGACGAGCTCTCGCAGCACCTCGACGATCGCTGGCGGGAGTTGATCGCCGGCGGCGCGCCGCCTGATGAAGCGACTCGTCTGACGCTTGCCGAATTCACGGACAGCCATCTGCTCGCACGTCATCTCGCGCCGCTTCGCCTCGCGCAGCAGCCAGCGTCGATCACGCTGGGAACGCCGACGCGACATCTGCTCGGCGATCTGTGGCAGGACCTGCGCTACGCACTGCGCACGATGGCATCGAGTCCCGCGTTCACTGCGGTCGCGATCCTGTCACTGTCGCTCGGCATCGGCGCCAACACCGCGATCTTCAGCCTGTGGAACGGCGTGCTGCACGCGACACTGCCGGCCGTACAGGAACCCGGGCAACTGGTGATGCTTTCCAATCCGGACGAGTCGGGAAGCTGGACCGGTCGGGTGAGCGGCATTCGGAACTGGCTCACCTACGAGGAATTCGAGCAGCAGCGGGATCACACGGAGGCCTTTGCGTCGGTCATGGCCTCGCAAAGCGGTCTCGGCACCTGGCACGTGCGCTTCGACGGCGATGCGTGGGAGGACGTCAGCGGGCGTCTGGTATCGGGCGGATTCTTTCAGGTCCTCGGCGTTGGCGCGGCGATCGGTCATGTCTTCACCGCCGCCGACGATCGCACGGCCACGCCGCACGCCGTCATCAGCTACGACTTCTGGCAGCGGCGTTTCGGCGGCCGTGCCGATGCGCTCGGCAGGACCTTCGTCGTGCGCCGCACGACGTTCACCATCGTCGGCGTCGCGTCGCGCGGCTTCATCGGTGAAACGAGCGCGCAGCAGCCGGACCTGTGGATGCCGCTGCGCATGCAGCCCAACGTGTGGCCCGACCGCGATCGACTGCACGACACACCTCCTGTCAAGGCGATGTGGCTCCACGTGTTCGCCAGACTGAAGCCGAACATCACTGTGGCGCAGGCCGACTCGCGCGCCAATGCGATCCTTCAGGCTGGATTGGAATCGTTCTATGGCGCCGCGGCGTCGGGAGAGCGGCGGCGCGAGCTACTGAATCAGCGCCTGCACATCCGGCCCGCCGCGCGCGGCGCGTCGCCGACGCGGCGTGAATACTCCCAATCGCTGACCGCACTCCTGGCAGCGGTCGGCGTGCTGCTGACGATCGCCTGCGCGAACCTCGCGAACCTTCTGCTCGCGCGCGGCACAGTGCGCAAGCCCGAAATCGCCGTGCGCTTGTCGCTTGGGGCAAGTCGCGGTCGCCTGATCCGCCAGCTGGTCACCGAAAGTCTGGCGCTTGCCGTGATCGGCGCGATCGGCGCGATGGGCGTCGCCGCCGTTCTCCATCGATCGCTGGTGCGCATGATTGCCGAAAGCGACTCGGATTTCCGCATCGCCTTCGCTCTCGATCCTCTGGTGCTGGTATTCGTCGTCATGGCAACCGTCGCGGCGACGCTGTTGTTCGGCGTCCTTCCCGCATGGCAGGTCACGAACGGCGACGTCGGCGCCAGTCTCAAAGACCTCGGTCGCGGTGCCGTCGGCAGGATTGGCCAGCTGCGTTCGGGGCGGCTTCTCGTGAGCCTGCAGTTGGCGCTCTCGCTGCCCTTGCTCGCCGGCGCCGGCTTGCTCGCACGCACCGTCTACAACCTTCAACGCGCAGACCTCGGCTTCCCGGCGGAACGCCTGCTGCTCGCGCGCGTCGATTTCCGGGAGGCCGGCTACGAGCCGGCGCAGCGGACCAGCCGGCTTCGCGAGTTGGTCGACGAGATGCAGCGGATCCCGGGCGTACGCGCGACCACCTTCTCGCAGCTTGGCGTGTTCAGCGGCGGGGAGTCCTCGTCTACGGTCGAAGTCGAAGGGTACACCCCGAAAACAGACGACGACCGTGGGTCGGCGCTCGACGTGGTTGGTCCCGGCTACTTCGCCGCGCTGGGCGCTCCGGTTGCGCTGGGACGCGACATTCTCGAGAGCGATCAGGGCAGCGCGCTGAAAATCTGCGTGATCAACGATGCGTTCGTCAAACGCTTCTTCGACGGGCGGAATCCGATCGGCATGCACGTCACCGCGGTCGATGAAGGCCAGCGGACGACGTATCAAGTGGTGGGCGTGGCGAACAACGTTCGGACTCACGCTCTGAGAGGTAACGTCGAGCCACGCTACTTCGTGCCGGCGGCACAGTGGCCGGCGTCCGTGAGCAGTCCGACCTTCCTGATTCGCACGACCACGGAGACGGCGCCGGTGATCGCCGCCGTGCGGAAGACCGTTCAGCGCATGGACGCTGGCCTGCCGATCCTGTCTGCCACGTCGATCGAAGAGCAGATGGCGCCGTTGACCGCGCAGGACCGTACGACGGCGCAACTCGCCGTGGTGTTCGGCTCCGTTGCGCTCACGCTGGCCGCCATCGGTTTGTACGGCGTGTTGTCGTACGGCGTCGCACGCCGCACGGGCGAGATCGCGATCCGCATCGCGCTCGGCGCTCAGCCGGTTCGCGTCGTCGCCATGATTCTCGGCGAGACGATCGGAGTGGTCGCCGCCGGCCTCGCACTGGGAGGCGCGCTCTCGTACCCCGCCTCTCGCTTGATCGACAGCCGGCTCTACGGCGTCGCTCCGCTGGATTTCCTCACCCTGTCCTTGTCGATCGGGCTGCTGGTCCTCGTGGCGATCGGCGCCGCGTATCTGCCGGCGCGGCGCGCCTCGAAACTGGATCCGATGGCGGCGCTGCGTCAATGACGGCCGTTGCCGGATCTGCATAGGCCCCTGAACCTGTCGGGAGTATCGATCTCATCGCGATTCGGCGGAGATTGCGATGGACCTGAAGCAACTGATCATCCTCGCCGCACAGGTGAGCGTTCTGTGTACGGTCGTCGGCTTCGGGCTGAAGACCACCATCGACGATCTGCTGTCCTTGCGTCGTCACCCCGGCCTTCTGGTGCGATCGGTGCTCGCCGTGTTCGTGATCATGCCGATCGTGGCAGTCCTGCTCGTGCGCCTCTTCGATTTTCGCCGGACCGTGGAGGTCGCCCTTGTTGCCCTGGCGATCTCTCCCATGCCTCCGCTGCTGCCGCAGAGAAAAACGAAGGCAGGCGGCGACACGAAGTACGCGCTCGGATTGATGGCCGTTCTGGCGCTGCTGGCCATCGTGGTCGTGCCGCTGGCGCTCGAGATCTTCGAACGTGTTTTCGGGCGGCCCGTGGCAGGCACGCCGACCATCGCTGTGGCGCGCCTGGTTCTGCTGACGACGCTTCTGCCGCTGGCGGCCGGCATCGTCGTGCGTGCGACGATGCCGCGGCTGGCTGCGTCGATCGAGAAGCCGATTGCCCTGGTCGCAAAGGTTCTGCTGCCGCTGGTGATCGTTGCGCTTCTCGTCGCCGCAGCGCCGGCCATGTGGGCGCTGGTCGGCGACGGCACGCTGATAGCGATCGTTGTCTTCCTGGCGATTGGGTTCGCGTCCGGACATGCCTTGGGCGGGCCCGATCCCGATCACTCGGTCGTGCTCGCGCTGTCGACTGCCTGTCGACATCCGGCCATCGCGTTGACGATCGCCGCTACGACTTTCCCGGAGGAGCGTTTCGGCGCCGCGATCCTGCTCTACGTGCTTCTCGGTTTCGTCGGGGGTATTCCTTACCTCGCCTGGCAGCGGCGACGTCACGCGCAGGCCGCGCCGCCACGAACGCTCCAGCGAACCTGACCCGACGCACGGGCCGCAGACGCCGTGCCGAATCTGCATAGGTCGGACGGAGCAACGGGAGTACCGTCATACGCTCCCCAAACGCGGAGGTCGCTATGACAGGTCGCAGTTTCGCAATCGTATGCGCGGTCATCGTCGTGTTCACTTCGACTGCCCGGGCGGGTCAGGATACGCCTGCCCCGACAGTGGCGGCGTCGGCGGCCGCGAAGGCGAGTCCGGATCTCGTCGGCGCGCTCTCCAAGGAGATCGGAGCAACTCCGCCGCAAGCCGCCGGCGCGGCCGGCGCGCTGTTCGGCGTCGCGAAATCCCGCCTCAAGCCGCAGGAGTTCTCACAAGTGGCTGCCGCGGTTCCCGGGATGGACATGCTTCTCAAAGCGGCGCCAGCCGCGAGCGCTGCCGTCGGCACTGCCGGTGCGCTGTCGCAGATGGCCGGATCCGCGAGCGGGCTGGCATCGGCCGCGAGTGCGTTCTCGAAGCTCGGGCTCAAACCTGAGCTGGTCGCCAAGGCCATCCCGGTCCTGACGTCATTCGTGACGAAATCGGGAGGCGCGAACGTCGGCAGCCTGCTCGCCGGCGTGTTGAAGTGAAGCGCGAAGTCCCCGCGCAATATCCGAATCGTTGAGTTGAATCTTAACGGGGAATTGCCGCACTGTCTTTCCGAGACATCGTGTGAGCTTTTCTCCGAGCAATGTCATTCAAGCCGCGTGGGGTCTGTGGGTGATTTCCTGGATCGCCGCGGCTGGATGGAGCAGCCCGATCGAGAAGCGTCCGCGTTCGGGGCACGAAACACTGTGGCGCGTTCTCATGGCGTTGGGCGCGCTTCTCCTCTTCGGGATCCGCGCGAGATGGCTCTCCATCGATCTCGTGCTGTGGCGGCCTGGCGAGCCGGCGGCGTGGACGTTGGTGTGGATCGCGATCGCGGGACTTGCGTTCACCTGGTGGGCGCGGATTGCGCTTGGACGCTTGTGGTCGAGCGGCGTCACTCGCAAGGTCGATCACCTGATCGTCACGGCCGGCCCGTACCGGATCGTACGTCATCCGATCTACTCGGGGATGATCCTGGCCGCGATCGCGACGGCGTTCCTTCGCGGGACCGTGGCGAGCTGCGCCGGCGCGACGTTGATCGCGGTCGGCTTGATCATCAAAGCGCGAGTCGAGGAAGGATTCCTCAGGTCCGAGCTTGGCGAGATGCAGTACGGCGCGTACGCGCGCCGCGTGCCGATGCTGGTGCCGTTCCTGCGCGAAGCTGGTATCTCCGCCGATCGAAGTCGATGACG
>DAIUKO010000003.1:40777-81669 GCA_036848175.1 Vicinamibacterales bacterium
TTCAAGGCTTCATCGAGCCGGGTCGCGACCTTCGCGAGCAGATCGTCGCGGCGCTTGAAACTCATGAGCACCGCCTCGATCTCGTCGGGCGTGCGCCCTTCGCGCACGGCGGCCTCCAGGTCAAGACGAGACTGATCTAGCAGACGGCCGGCCACCGGTCACCTGCGCACCTTTGCGTCGGCAGGCGTCGACGGGAACAGGCTATAGACTCTCTACGTCCAAGGCTATAGAGTTTCTATAGCCTATGACCCTGCACTCTTCACGCCCTGACGCGCGCACCGACCTTCTGCACGGCACGCTCGACATGCTGATCCTCCGGACGCTGCAGTGGGGACCGCAGCATGGCTACGCCATCGGCCAGACCATCCGCACGCAGTCGTCCGACGTGCTGCAGGTCGAGGCCGGTTCGCTGTACCCCGCTCTGCAGCGGCTCGCCAAGAAAGGCTGGGTGACCGCGAAGTGGGGACAGACCGAGGCCAATCAACGCGCCAAGTTCTATCGGATCACGCCGGACGGCAAGAAGCAGCTGCTTCGCGAAGAGTCGCGGTGGACCGAGCTCGTGAACGCCATCGGCCGCGTCATGAAGCCGGCAGCGGCGCCTGGAGGCGAGGAGTAAGGGCATGTCGATCGTCACCTGGCTGAAGGGGCTGATGCGGCGGAAGCGGCGACGTCTCGACGATGAGGACTTCCAGGAAGAAATCCGCGCGCATCTGGCGATCGCCGCCGACGAGCGGATGGCCGACGGCGCCGACCGGCGAACGGCGGAGCTCGCGTCGCTGAAGGAGTTCGGCAACGTGACGCTGACGACGGAAGCGGCGCGGCGCGTCTGGACGCCGTGGTGGATCGACGCCTTGCACGATCAACTGAGCGACGTCCGCTACGCGATTCGCGCGCTTCGGAAGAACCCGGTCTTCTCATTCACCGTCATCGGCGTGCTCACGCTCGGGATCGGTTTGAACGCCGCCGTTTTCACGATGCTGAAGAGCATCGCGCTCAGCCCCATCGCCGGCGTCGACGGATCGGCCCGGCTGCCGGTGATGTTCCGCGAGACGAGCGCGGGACGGCAGCTTCCCGTGTCGTATGCCGACTACCAATACCTCCGCGATCACGACCGCGCGTTCTCGGGGCTCTTCGGCTCCAGTGTCGCCACGGTCAACCTCGGCAAAGGCCGAGGCGCGCGCCAGATCTGGAGCGAGATCGTCACCGGCAACTATTTTCAGATTCTCGGCGTTCGCGCCGAGCGCGGCCGCACGCTCCTGCCATCGGACGAGGTCGCTCCGGGACGTCATCCGGTCATCGTCATCAGCGATGGTCTGTGGCGGCGGGACTTCGCGAGCGATCCGAATATCGTCGGCAAGACGATCGACGTCAACAACTACCCGTTGACCATCGTCGGTGTGGCTGATTCCACGTTCCACGGCACGACGGTCGTGTACGACGTCGAAGCGTACGTTCCGGTGATGATGGCGCCGCAGCTCGGCTTCAGTTTTGGCAGCCGGGAGACCACGCCGTCAGGCATTCTCTCGGACCGCCGCGCGGCATTCTTTTTCCCGCAAGGCTACCTGCGGCCGGGCACCACGCTCGCGAGCGCCGCTGCCCAGGCCGACGCGCTCTGGGCGACGTTGTCGCGCGAGCGGCCGCTCGCGGACGCCGCAGAGCGGCTCAGAGTCGTGCCGTTCTGGCAAACACCGGGCGGCGCGCCGTCGATCGTGTTGCCGACGCTCGGCGTGCTCAGCGCGATGGGTCTGCTGGTCCTGATGATGGCGTGCGCCAACATCGCCGGGCTCGTCCTGGTACGGGCGTTGTCGCGGCGCGGCGAAATCGCAGTGCGCATGGCGCTCGGCGCGACGCGCACTCGGATCGTACGCCTGTTGATTGTCGAGAACCTCGTCCTCGCCGTGCCCGGCGCCTTGGTCGGCGTGCTGCTCGCGCAATACGGCATCCCGCTGCTCGTCGGGTACGCCGAGGAGCTCGCGGCGCCGCAGCGTGTCTTCTTCAATATCGGCGTCGACGGCCTCGTCATCGGGTTCGCGGTACTGGTCGCATGCGTGAGCGCGATCGTGTTCGGATTGATCCCGGCGCTTCAGAGCTCGCGCGTCGATCTGGTGTCGGTCATCAACGAAGATGCGTCACCGCGCGGCGCCGCCCGGGGACGACTGCGCGCGGGCCTCGTGGTCGCGCAGGTGGCGGTATCGCTCCTGCTTCTGGTCGGCGCCGGACTGGCGACGCGCAGCGTCGAGGCGGCCCGGCTCGCGAATCCCGGCTTCGACGCCAGCCAGGTGACGTCGATCGGCGTCGACGTCAAACAGAACGCGTATGACGAATCGCGCGGCCGCGTCTTCTATCGCAAGCTGCTGGACGCGGCGCGTGCCAAGCCGGGCATCGAATCGGCGACGCTCGCCGCATACACGCCGCTGGGGTTTCTCGATACGCCCGCACGGCGGGTGATCGTCGAGAGCTACGTACCACAGCGAGGTGAGGATCTGGCGTTCATGTCGAACACCATCGGGCCGGACTACTTCCGAACGCTTCGGATCAACCTCGCGGCCGGCCGAGGGTTCGAAGACAGAGACGACGAGACGGCGGCACCTGTGGTGATCGTGAACGACACGTTCGCACAGCGATTCTGGGGAGGCGCGCCGAATGCGCTCGGCAAGCGGATCCGCGTCGCCGACGGTGACTGGCGGACCGTCATCGGCGTGGCAGCGGATGTGAAGTACTCGCGGATCAACGAGTCGCCGCGTCCGTACTTCTACTTGCCATTCCTGCAGTCGTACCGCTCGGGGATGATCCTGCACACCCGAGGTACGGGATCCATCGACCGCCTCGTCGACCAGGCGCGTGCGTCCGTGACGGCGCTCGATGCCGATCTGCCGATCCTCTACGCGAGGCCGATGGCCGAGCAGAAGCGCGGCGCACTGCTGCTCTTCGATTTGACGGCGACGATGCTGTTTATTTTCGGCATCGCCGGCATGGCGCTGGCTGCGCTCGGCACCTACGGACTGGTGTCCTACATCGTCAAACAGCGCACACACGAAATCGGCATCCGCATGGCCCTCGGCGCGTCCGGCCGGTCCGTCGTGTTCGGCTTTCTCAAACGAGGCCTGACGCTCGGTGCGATTGGCGCCGCGCTCGGGATGATCGCGGCGCTCGGCGCCAGCAGGCTGCTGGGGAGCATGCTTTTCGGCGTCAGCGCCACCGACGTCATCTCATTCGCGCGCGCGCTCGCGATCGTCCTGGGCGGCGTGATCGTCGCGACGATCGTGCCCGCCTGGCGCGCGGCACGCACGAATCCGCTCAGCGCGCTGCGACATCAATAATCGACGTCGTTCTCATCGACCGGTCGTTCGTCGATGTGTGAGTAGCGATACGTCATGCGCAGCGCGGACGACCCCAGAACTCTGAGGTGCGCGGTCGTCTCGAGCGAGACCGGCATGACCGCTCCGTTGATCAATCGATACGATCGCACGACGTTCACTCGTGTCGTCCACCACGACGGATTTCTGGCGAGTCGTCCCTCGACTCGTACGAGATCGCCGTCAGCCGTCAGGAACATCCGGCCGGCGATGAGTGACCGGTCCTGGCGGCGCGGTTGGAGGCCGACCACTGCCAGCCCCTCGTCGTTGAAGCCTTCCGGCGTGAAGTCGTAGTTGGCCGTCGAAATGGCCACCCGCGCCTCGTCGCGGCGCGCGATCAACTGTTGCTCTTCGTCGAGGAGCGAGCGCAAAACGCGGGCGCGGATGTAACGGGAGCCGCCTTCCGCGGTCACTTCGTACTGCAACCCTGACGCGATCGTGAAATCGGTCCGGACATCGAGCCAGGCGCGCTGCCCACTGCCGGACGCTTCCAGCCGACGCGACGCGCGGTAGTGGTGCGTGATCGTCGGACGTGCCAGGAATGTCTGCATCGCCAGCGCCGCACTCGGGTCGACTTCGTCGGCGGCGGAGATGTGCATCGCAAGAGGCGTCACGATCAACGCCGCGGCGACTCCCAGCTGCGAGACGTGCCAACGCACAACAGGCGCAGCGAACGAAGTGCTCATCGGGCCCTCCCGATCTACGACAGCACGCGCAACGCGAACTGTTTGGGCGCGACTGACGGCGCGGGTTCGGCGAGCTCCGGCATCGGCGCGGCCACGAACAGCCGCCGCGCCATTTTCGCCAGCCATCGCGCGTGGCGAACCGATCGCGCCACACGCGCGCTATCGGTGGCGATCCCGGTGTTGGCGTACATTTGCCGGTACAACTTCGAGATCAACAGGAAGGCGATGCGCGCGCGCAGCGAGCTCACACACGAGGACCGGCGCCAGATCGCCGACAGCGTGTAGAACCGATCCCAGACCTCTTGCGTGCCTCGTCTGATCGTCTCCGGCGACATCGTCGGATGGGGGATGTACACCTTCGGCCGCAGCGATGCCGGGATCAACCAGTAGCGCGTGAGCGGAATGCCGGCCGAAGTCGAGACGCCGGCTTGCTGTTGTTCCCACCGTGCGAAATCGATCGTGCCCGGAAACGGCGTGAGCATCACGAACTGCGCGAACGAGACGCCGCTCCGCTGCGCGAGGTCCGCAGTGGCCTCGAACGTCTTGGTGGTATCAGTCGGCAATCCGAAGATGAACGATCCGAGGACGTGTACTCCCTGCGTCTGAAACGTCTGCAGTCGCTTGACTAGTGACTCGCCGGCATCATTGAAGTCCTTGTAGACGGCTTTCAGTCCCTCGGGCGTGACCGACTCGACGCCGACGAGCGCGCCGCGGATTCGCGCGCGCCGCATCGCCGCGAGAAACTCGGGATCCTCCGCGGCTTCCATGGTGATTTGCGTGAAAAACACCATGTCGTCCGGCAGCCGCTCGAGTTGCGCCATCAGCGCGAACCGCTCTCGTCGCAGCGCCGTCAATGCCGCCAGCTGCAGCTTGTCGGTGCGGCGTTCCGCCGCGGCGAGGTCCGCGAGCGTCACCGGGTAGAAGTTGTCGTCGGCCAGAAGAATGAAACGAAAGCCGAGGCGCCGCAGCGCGACGACTTCATGCACCACTTCGGACGCCGGACGCTGTCGCGGTTTCTGTCCGTCGGTTCGCCAGACGGAGCAGAACGAGCAGTGCTTCGGACAGCCCCGTACCGTTTGAACCGAGCCCCACATGTAGCGGTTCGCCGGCACCAACTCCCATCGTGCGGTCGAAAACGTGTCGCCTTCGATGCGACCGCCTTCGTAGAGGGGTGCGGGCGCGCCGACTTCACAGTCGGCGAGCACGCGGGGCCAGATCAGATCGCCGTCGCCGGTGACGACGGCATGCGCCAGTCCGTGTTCGCGCACTTCCGCGGGGAAGAGCGTGGCGTGGATGCCGCCGAACACGACGAACGCGCCGCGGGCGCGGGCAAGGCTGGCGACGGCATATCCGCGAAGCGCGTTCGAGGTGTGAATCCCAATGCCGACGACGTCTCCGGCGCTGACCCCGTTGGCGTCGAATGGTTCCAACGTTTCGTCGACGATGGTCGGCGTGCCGAAGCGCTCCGGCGTTGCCGCCGCGAGCACGTACAGCCACCGTGGGGTGATGACAGCAGTCCCGAAAGACACGTCGCTCGGATTGACGAGAAAAATGCGCACGTGATTCGCCTCAGAAGGAGTCGGCGATCTTCTTGCCGAATCGAGTGAAGAATCCGGCGGTCGCGACGCCGGCGTTCTGCGAGTGACGGCCGATGGCGACTCCGCCGTCTGCCGCGGCCATCCACGGTGAACGTGGCTTCACCTCAGTACTTTCGGAGACGCCAGGAATGGACGTCGTCCATACAGCCTCGACGCGCGAGGTCAGCGGCGCTCGAGGCGGAGTTGGTGGTTCGATTGATCTCGAGATCGTCGCGACGGTATCCGGCAGCTCGACTCTGAGTGTCGTCGAGATCTCGGCGCCTGACGGCGCAGCATCGTCGCGCTTCGAAGATCGCACGGCACTCTCTGACGATCGAGAGCGGCCGCGGCTCATCGAACTCAATGCGCGCGTCGGCTGCGCCGGCGCATCGAGCGGCGTTGACGAATATGCGGCGACGCCGTCCTCGGCCGCGGTCGTCGCGATGGGAACGCTCGATGAAGCGGCGTCGGCCGATTGCGCGATCTGCACGTTTCCGACGACCAGCGCGAGCGTCGCCAGCGCAACGCCCGCGCAGACGGCAATCGCACCGCCGCTCCGCGCCGACACGCTGCGATGCATCCCCAGGATCCGGAGGACGCGGCGCCGCAAACCCGACGAAGAAACGGACAGCGCCGGCAACGAAACAACCGGCGTGGTCTGGAACGCGGCGAGCGTCGCGAGGCAGGTGGCGTATCCCTTCCGAGACCCGGTCAGCGCAACGGACATTTCGTCGCACGCGACTTCACGCTCGAGCTCGAGCCGCCGTTCGAGCCACCACACCGCGGGATGCCAGCCCGCGACGATGCGCACGAGCCGCTGGGCGAACTGCGCGATATCGTCACGCCGCTGGACGTGCGCCCACTCATGGATGACGACGCGATCGAGGTCGGCGTCGGCGAGGCGTTCGAGGAGTGTCGGAGAAAGAGCAATGGTGGGCGACCCACAGCCGAGTACTGCGGCCGAGCGCACGTGCACCGAGAGCACCAGGTGCGCCCGGCGACCGGTCTCCTTCACACGCGACCAATGATGGAGACGGGCTTCGACGCCCCGAGGACACTCACGGCACTGCCTCTTCGCCTCGCGAAGCGCTGCGACCGCGGCGCTGAGCCGCCCGGCAGAGAACACCGACCAAAGGATCCACAGGACGATGGCGAGTGGTGTCGATGTCCACCACGTCGCCGGCATCGACACGACGGGACCAAGCGCGGCTGACATGTCGTCGAGCGCGGAGACCGGCGACGCGATCGTCCCGATGTATGACGCGGCCGGCAAAGCCAGCACGAGGACCAGGGCGAGCCCGACGAAACCGTACCGTGCCTGCGTACACGCACGCGGGATCAGCGCGAGCACGGCCTCCGCGGCGAGCGCGACGACGATGCCCTGCCACAACCAGTTCAGCATGAGTTCCACGCGCGCCTCCTTTTATGCGTCCTCGATGATTTTCTTCAGGCGCTTCAATTCTTCCGCGTCGATCTGCCCGTCTTCGAGCACGTTGAGCAGGAGCAGACTGGGCGATCCGTTGAACAGGCGCGTCAGCAGGTGACTGAGCGCGCGGCGGCGGGCCTGGCGCTCGTCCACGCGCGGGCGATAGATGAACGCCCGGCCCACTTTCTCGTGCGACACGTATCCCTTGGTTTCGAGAATGCGGAGGAGGGTCTGCACGGTGCTGTAGTGCGCCGCCCGCTTCTTCTCCTTCAGGGCGTCGACGACCTCGGAGACCGTCGCCTGAGTGCGCTGCCAGAGGACGTCCATGAGGGGTGCTTCGGCATCGGTCAACGCTGGCGATCGGCGGCGGCGGCGGCGTGCCACGGGCGGTTCCTTTCATCTCTTAATGTTTTAAGAGATGCGTCGGAGTCTACACGCATCCGTCGATTCGATCAATTAAAATTTTAAGAGTTCAGCTGTGACGGCCGGCTGATGGCCAGCAACGGGTCGCGGGCGTGATCGACCTGCAGCGTCGAGTGCTCGATCCGGAAACGCTGTCGGAGCATCGCTTCGAGCGCGCGCCGGACCGCGTGGCAGTCGACTTTGGGCGCGACCAGCACATGCGCCGTGAGCAGCGGGTGCCCGGGCGTGAGCTCCCAGAGATGCAGGTCGTGCACCTGGCTCACGTGCTCGGCATGCGCCATCGCCCAGCCAACCTCCTCGGGCGACATGCCCTCCGGCGCACTCTCGAGCAGCACACGCATCGCCTTGCGCTGGAGCTCGTAGCCGGATCGGAACATCAGAGCGGCGACGACCAGCGACGCGATCGCATCTGCGCGATTGAACCCGGTGACGATGATCACGATTCCCGCGATCAGCGTGCCGACGAATGCATAGAGGTCGGTGAGGATGTGCTGAAAGCTGCCTTCGATGTTGAGACTCTGGCGGTTGGCTTTCGCCAGTACCCAGGCCGCCGCGAGATTCACGGCGACGCCCAGGGCCGCGACAATCGTCACCAGCAGACCAGCGACGTCCGGCGGGCTGATCAGTCGCGAGATCGCCTCATAGGTGACGAGCACGCCGAGCACCAGCAACACCGCGCCGTTGGCCTGGCCACTGAGCACCTCGGCGCGCCGCATCCCATAGGTGAGGGAACCGCCGGACGGACGCCGCACGAGCCGGATGACGACGAGCGACAAGGCGAGCGCGGCGGCGTCGGTCAGCATGTGCCCGGCATCTGACAGCAGCGCGAGCGAGTGCGCCACGATCCCGACGACCACTTCGAACGCCATGAAGCCGATGATCAGCACGAGCGCGACGGTGAGGTACCGCCGATCCGCGTCGGCGCTGAGGGCATGCGAATGTCCTCCGCCGGCATGACCATGGTCGTGACCGTGACTATGGTCGTGGCTGTCACCATGACGATGGTCGTGGTCGATTTCTCGCGCGCTCATCCCCACCTCGGCTTTATGTCATCCGTTCCAGGCATCACTCGTGGTACGATTAGTGCGTTCCTTCGACTTTCAGGGACCTGTTCCCGCGCGGCGAGTCCGTTTCGTCGTCACGGATTCTGTAGATGTGTACAAGATCTCATCAGTTGGCAATTGCGGCGAGTTTTATTGTCATAGCGCTGGCGTCCGCCGGCGCCCAGGCGCCTGTCGATCGTGCGCCGCAAACCTTTCGCAGCTCGGTCGACCTCGTCACCATCCAGGCATCGGTTCGGGATGTTCGCGGGCGGATTCTTCGCGGACTCACGCCGACTGACTTCGAGGTTCGGGACAACGGCGAGCTCCGTCGTATCGTCGAGCTTCGTTCCGATCAGCGATCACCGGTGAGCTTCGCCATTCTCGTCGATATGAGCGGCAGCATGCGGGTCGGGCCGAAGGTCGCGATGGCCCGGCAGGTGTTCGAATCGGTGGTGGCGCAGCTTCGCAGCGGCGAAGACGAGGCCGCCGTCTTTACCTTCGACTCGTCGATGCACGAACGTCGAGGGTTCACGACCAATATCGAATCACTCAAGGATGCGTTGACCCAGTTCGAGGCGTTCGGGACGACGTCGCTGTATGACGCGACCGCGACGACGGCTCGCCACCTGGCAGAACGCACCAACACGCATCGAGCCATCATCGTGTTGACGGACGGCGTCGACACGAGCAGCCACATGACGGCCGCCCAGGTGTCCGCGGTGGCGAGCGCCATCGACGTCCCCGTCTACGTCGTCGCCACGGTTCCGTTCGTCGACCAGCGCGTGATGGTCGAAGAGGCGGCGCAGGCTCGATCTCCGGGCGGCGCCGATGTGCGCGATCTCGCTGACTGGACGGGTGGCCAATTGACCTTCGCGAGTACGTTCGGCGAGGCGAGCAGTGCTGCATCGCGGATCGTCGACGAACTGCGCCAGCAGTACGTGCTCGCGATCGAAGCCGCCGATTCGCGCGAATGGCGACGCCTCGACGTGCGCGTGAAGAATCCGGCTGCCATTGTCAGGACCCGCAGCGGATACTTCGGCGGGTGAGGCCGCTACTCCGATCGAAGGGTTCCGCCGCCGATACTCAGTGCCGGCGCTGTCGCCCCGGCACGGCCACTGGGCCGGCAGCCTGCACCTGTTTCCAGATCCGCCGCCCCACCTTGTCGGCTTCGGCGACGATGCGGTCCTCGTCCACGGTCAGGACCTTGCGATTGCGCATGATGAACTGGCCGTCGACCATCACCGACTCGATGTCGGACGCCTGACCGTTGTGGATCCACGCTGAGACGATGCGCCCCGCCGGAACGAGGTGGGCCCGCAACGTGTCGAGGACAATCAGGTCGGCCTTCTTCCCGGTCTCCAGCGAGCCGACGAGTTTCTGCCGCGTCGCTCGCGCACCACCGAGCGTGGCGTCTTCGAGCATGTCTTCCGGCTGCGGCCTGACGCCGGGGAACGGATCGTTTCGTGAGATTCGTTCCGTCAGAAGCGCGACCCTCATCACCTCGAACAGATCGTTGGTGTTGTTATCGGTGCCGTTCGCAATGGGGCAGCCAGCCGCTCGCAGCTTGGCGATCGGCGGGATGACGCCGCGGTTCGCGGCCATCGCCGCCTGATGCGAGATGATCGTGCCCGACTTGCCCAGCAGCGTGATATCGGCGTCGTCGACGTAGCGGCAGTGAGCTGCGAACAGACGCGGGCCGAGGAAGCCGTGCCTGGCGAGAAACGCCGGCGGACTCATGCCGTGATGCCGCTTCATGAACTCGACTTCCGCGACGCTCTGCGACAGATGGATCGTGTAGCCGAGATCGTGTTTCTCAGCGAAGCCGCGCACGGCCTGCAGCAGTTCGGGTGAGGCGGTTTCGGCAAGGGCGGCGGCTGGGAACACGGTGATGCGACCTTGATTCGCGCCGTGCCACTTGCCGAACAAGTCGTCGATGCGCTGCATCCCTTCGTCGCGCAACTTGGCAGAGAACTTCGGCGTGTCGCTCTTCGCGAGTCCCTCCGGAGACATCGGGCCTGGCACGTTCTCGCTGTCGCGGACCGACTCCGCGAACACGCAGCGCAGACCGGTTTGCGCCAGCGCTGCGGCGGAGCGGCTGATGCCCCCGGTGTTCTCGACGATGGTGGTCGTGCCGGTCCGGATCGCTTCCAACGCACCGACCGTCACCATCAGCGTCGCCTCTTCTCCCTGAAGCAGGCTGCTGGGCCGGATGGCCAGGCGCGCGGAGTTCGGGAATCCGAAGTCCTCGTTGAAGCCACGCTCGAGAGTCGCGGCGAGATGGGCGTGACAGTTGATGAGACCCGGCAGCAAGGCCTTTCCGCGTCCGTCGTACATCTCCGCGTTGGGGTACGCCTTGAGGATCGAATCCGTGGCGCCGATCGCCGCGATCGTGTCGCCGTCCACCGCGAGCGCGACATCTTCCTGGACCGCATCGACGGTGACGACCGTTGTATGAGAGAAGACGACGGTCCTCTTCGACGTCGGCTGAGCCCGAGCGTCGACGCCGCGTTGATCGAGAAGAAGGGATGCGGCGCCGGCGCCGGCTGCGGCGAGCAGTTGACGGCGGCTGATGTTGGACATCGATGTCGGCATAACGCAGTGCCTCCGTCGCGCTTACGAAGACGCGGTGGAGATTATGCTTTCACCGGTGGCCGTTCGCAATCGATCGACCAGGGATCGCGAGCTGGTCGACCAGACGCTCGCTTCACTTCACGACACGAACCTCGAAGTCGCCGCGCTTGTGGAGCACGGTGACGCTGACGTCGAGCGGGTGGCGCTCGAAGAGCAGGTCCACGCTGCCGAAGGTGAGATCGAGGTTCAGCACGCGCAGCCACGAGAGAAACGGCGGCAGCGTCGCGCGGTCGACGGAGAGCCGCCGCGCGTCCGCATCGATCGAGAGGCGAAGCGTCGCCTGCAGCAAGCCGAACACGACGCCGGAGGACCACGCCTGCGGCGAGCAGGCCACCGGATAGAGAGTCGGCCCCTCACCGGTGCGTCGATGGAACCCGCAGAAAAGCTCGGGCAGGCGATGGCCGTCCATTGTGACGCTTGCATCGAACAGCCCCGAGAATGGCGGCGCGATCAGATCGTCGAAGCTGTAGCGCGAGAATCCGGCGGCGACGAGGCCGGTGTCGTGCGGCCAGACCGAGCCGTTGTGGTACGACATCGGGTTGTACCGCATCTCGACGGCGGAGAGGGTCCGAACGCCCCATCCGGAAAACATCTCGGGACCGACGAGTTGCTCTGCGACGCGCCGCGCCCGCGCCGTCGAGGCAATGCCGCCGAACAAACCGTGACCGGCGTTCGACGTGCGCACGCGACAGCGCTGTTTCGATCCGTCGAGCGCGAGCGCGTAGGTCGATTCGTGCTCGCACCAGAACCGGTCTTCGAATGCCTGGCGCAATCGTTCGGCGCTCGCGCGCAACGCGTCGCCGACCGATCCTTCGCCGAGCGCCCCGGCCATCTCCGCCGCGCGCAGCCGCGCGTCGTACACGTAGGCCTGCACCTCGCAGAGCGCGATCGGCGGATCGGCCAGCGATCCGTCGGCATGAAACACTGAATCCTGCGAGTCCTTCCAGCCCTGTTGGACGAGTCCATTCGCGGATCGCCGGGCGTATTCGACGAAGCCGTCGCCGTCGCGGTCGCCGTAGCGATCGATCCACGACAGCGCGCGCGTGACGTGCGGCCAGATGCGCGCGAGAAACTCCCGATCGCGCGTCCGCTCGAAGTACGCGCCGGCAAGAATCACGTACAGCGGCGTGGCGTCGACGCTGCCGTAGTAGCGGCCGAACGGGACCTCGCCGAGTCGAGCCATCTCGCTGGTGCGCGTCTCGTGCAGGATCTTGCCCGGCTCGGCGTCCCGGGCTTCGTTCACCTCGTCGGCCTGGGTGGCGGCCAGATATTCGAGGACGCCGCGCGCGATCCGCGGGTTGACCCACAGCGTCTGCAGTGCCGTGATGATCCCGTCTCGTCCGAATGGCGTGCTGAACCATGGCACACCGGCGTACGGGTACTCGCCGTGCGGCGTCGTCGACACGAGCATCCGCAGATCGGCGGCCGACCGGCGGAGCCATTGATTGAATCGCTCGCTCGAGCTTTCGAAGACGGCGTACTGACCACGTGCGCGTTCCAATGCGGCGGCGGCCTCGGCCTCCGCGGCTGCGAAGGCGCGCGGAGCGATTGGTCGTCGCTCCCGCTCGCAGCGGATGGCGAGTGAGAGCGTGAGCGGTGTCCGTGGTGCGAGCTCGTACTCGAAACGCACCATGTTCGGTCCAGCGGCGGAGGGTGATTCACTCCACTCGAGCAGCGTCCAGCGCGGCTCGTTGTCCAGGCCGCGATAGCCAATCCGCATCGTCGCCCCGTCGACAACCGGCGTCATGCGCTGGCCGCGCCGTTCGCGCGTGGTTCCGCGCACTTCGAAGATGTCGGCGAAGTCGGCGTCGACGTCGAAGGTCAGCGAAATACCGACCGGCGAGCGGCTGTAGTTCCACAGCCGAATGCGTTCGTGCCACGCGCCGTCCCAGAGGAACCGCCCACGAAACAGATGAACGAGATCGCGCGCGAGGACGCGATCGCCGCCGAGCGGCATGTCCGGATTGGTCAGGTCCGCGCCGAACAGCTCGTTGTCGTCCTTGACGCGCGCGCTGAGGAGCAGCGGTTTCTGTCCGTTCAGCCGCAGCCGGAACAGCGACAGGTAGCGCGTGCCCTCGTGGTACAGGCCCTGTTCGCCGGCGCCGAGCGCCCCGATGTCGCCGGAATCGTCGAACACGGCGAATGTTTCGTCGTGTTTGAGAACAGCGGTCCGCTGCGCAGCTTTCGACGCGGTCGCGAGAATGTAGAACTGGTCGTGCACCTGAATGACGTCTTCCACTCAGGCCTCCAGTTCCGCCGTCGCGTGCGACGCGACGATCGCGCGCTCGTACACGTCGAGATAGCCTTCGGCCATCTTCGCGGTCGAGAAATTCTCTTCGACGGACGCGCGGCAGCGCCACGGATCGATGTCGAGCCATCGAATCCGTCGCGCCATGTCGTCGACGTCGACGCACATCCATCCGTTGACGCCGTCGCGGACGATTTCTTCGACCGCCCCGCCGGCGAGCGCGAGAACCGGTGTGCCGCAGGCCATCGCCTCAATCAATACGAGACCAAACGGCTCCTGCCACTGGATCGGGAAGAGCAGCGCGCGTGCGTTCGAGAGCAGGTCGTTCTTCGTCGCGAAGTCGGCTTCGCCGACGTACTCGATCTGGTCGCCGTCGACGAACGGCAGCACTTCACGTTCCCAGTAATCTCTGAACAGCGGCTGGATCTCGCCGGCGAGTTTCAGGCGCACGCCGGCACGCCGCGCGGCGGCTATTGCCAAATGGGCACCCTTGCACGGCGCCATCCGGCCCAGAAACGCGACGTACTCCTTTTTGGCGTCGCAGAACACGTAGTCGTCCACCGCGATGCCGTGATGGACGACGCTGACGCGCGGCATCGGCTCGCCACGCCCCAGCCAGTGCGCGATCGCGACGTACTCGACTCGCGGATACCGCAAGTACTGCTCCGACAACTCCGGCTCGTGCGGATGATGAATCGTCAGCACCGTCGGCGTCTCGATAAAAGTCGTAAAGGGCAGCCCGACGATGTCGTTGAGGTGGATAACGTCCGCCGAGCGGGCGGCGTCATGAATCGCCCATGCGGTGTGATCGGCGTTCTTCAGATGCGAGCGCATCGTGCCATCGGGCGGCCACTCGGCATGTTCGTAGCGCCATTTGAGGCGGCACGGCGGAGACGAGTCCCCGTTCGCATAGACGGTCACGTCGTGACCGCCCGCATGGAGAGCGGACGCCAGATTCGCGACGAATAGTTCGGTTCCGCCGTATCGCCGTGGTGGTATTTCGATGAAGGGCGGACCGATGAGTGCGATGCGCATCACCGTGGCGCCACTCGGATTTCGACAGCCGTCCGACTCCGCATTATCTCAACCTGACACGTTGATCGATGCATCCGAACGCAAAGTTCAGACCGGGATCACCGTCGGTATCGGCCCATCAGCTCTGCGGTAGCCAGTTTGTGTGCAGCCATCGCGCCTTCCACCTGCTCGCGCGACGCGCCAGCGGTCAGACTGAGCGTTGCGACGTCGAGCGCTGACAGACGAAAGAAGTAGCGGTGTGTCCCGGATGGCGGACATGGGCCCATGTACCCGAGCTTTCGCGCGCTGTTGCGTCCCGATACACCAATCGCATCCGTTCGCGCACCAGACGGCAGATCGGTACGATCACCCGGAATATCGAACACGACCCAGTGCGTGAACGTCCCGTTCGGCGCATCCGGATCGTCGACGATCAACACGAACGAACGCGTCCCCTCTGGTGCATCACTCCAGATCAGAAGCGGCGGAACATCTTCTCCGTCGCACGTGTGACGTTTGGGTACGTCGCCGCCGGCAACGAACGCTGGTGTCGACAATGTGAATGACACTTCTCACCTCTCGTGATGCGTTGCGACATCATGACGCAACGCGAGTGCCAGACATGGTTTCGCCGGTAATGGCCGCGTTTCGAAACTGCGCGACCGACGCAGTCCTAGACGACGACTGGGCCCGGCGGCGCATCGGTCCTTCCCCGAACTTTCACAATTTCAATGGCGTTTACCTTGCAGCCCCGGACCTGAACCTTGATTTCAGACTGGAGGCACCATGAAGAATCGATGACGCGGACGAGAGCAAAGTCTCGTCGCACGTCGGAGAGAAAGTCGAGATCACGGGTACGGTCGAAGACCAGGCACGTTCCACCGTGGGCACGACAGGATCAACGAGCGCGTCTCCCGCGGGGAACGCCAGTTCACCGAAGCTCAAGGTCGAATCTGTTCGAGTCATCGCGTCCACGTGTTCTGATTGACCGACGTACTTTCGGAAACAGAACGGTCGCCGGCGTCCGGCGCGGGGCGTCGCGAATCAGCGCCCCGTCGGCGACCGATCACGAGTGCCGTACAACGAATTCGAACGTATCGCACAGCCTGTTGTCGCGCAATTCGCCTCGTGATCGGCGGTATTCGGAACTGACGCTGACGGCACGCGGTTCAGCTACAGACGAAGCGTCTCGATGAGAGCGGAGAGCGCGGCCGGCTGCTGCCGCCGACTCGGATAGTAGAGGAAGTAGCCGGGGAATGGCGGGCACCAGTCTTCGAGTACGCGCACGAGTGCGCCACTCGCCAGGTGTGGCGCGGCGTGCACCTCTGATGTGAACGCCAGACCCACGCCATCGATCGCGGCGCGAACCATGATCTCCGCATCGTCGACGATCAGCGGTCCACTGACGGCCACCACGAGAGACTGGTTGCCTTTGTCGAACTCCCATCGGTACACGCCGGAGGATCCCTGTCGAAAGTTGATGCATCGATGCGTTGGCAGATCGCGTGGCGACTTCGGCTTGCGGTGCGATTCGAAGTAGTGCGGCGAGGCCACGATGGCGGCCCGGTGGTCGGACGAGACGCGGACCGCAACCATGTCCTGTTCGATGAACTCCCCGAGCTGGATGCCGGCGTCGAAACCTGCGGCGACGATGTCGAGGCGGCTGTTGTCGGTCGTGACGTCGAGCACGACGTCCGGGTAGGTGCGCGCAAATTGTCCGAGCTTCGGCAGGAGCACGGTGGTCGCCGCAGTGCGTGGCAGCAGCAACCGCACGCGTCCGGCCGGCTTGTCGCGCAGGCCGTAAATCTCGTCCACCGCTCCCCGAACATCGGTGAGAGCCGGCCGCAGACGCGCGATGAACCGTTCGCCAGCATCGGTCGGCGCGACGCTCCGCGTCGTTCGCGCCAGCAGGCGCACGCCGATCCGTTCTTCCAGCCCGCGAATCGCGTGACTCAGCGCAGAGGCAGACACACCGAGCCGCTTCGCCGCCCGCGTAAAGCTTCGCTCCTCTGCGACGGCGAGGAACGCTGACAGGACGCTGAGTTCGTCGCGCACCATTTGTGAATCGTACTCACAAACCCTTGTCGGTTTTGCCGACTACTCAGGCGCGCCATTCCCGCTTACGTTGGATGGGAAGGAGATCGTCATGAAGAGGCGAAAACTTGGGAAGAGCAGCTTGGAAGTGTCGGCGCTCGGGCTCGGCTGCATGGGAATGAGCTTTGGCTACGGTCCGGCGGCTGACAAGCCGGAGATGATCGCGCTGATTCGGGCGGCCGTCGAACGCGGCATCACATTCTTCGACACCGCCGAAGCGTACGGGCCGTTCACGAATGAGGAGCTCGTGGGCGAAGCGCTCGCTCCGATGCGCGATCACGTGGTGATCGCGACCAAATTCGGGTTCAAGTTCGAAGCCGGCGGGCAGCGCGGCCTCGATAGTCGGCCAGCGCATATCAAGGAGGTCGCCGAGGCGTCGCTCGAGCGGCTCAAGGTTGACGCGATCGACCTGTTCTATCAACACCGCGTTGACCCGAACGTGCCCATCGAAGACGTCGCGGGAGCGGTGCGGGACCTCATTCAGGAAGGTAAGGTGAAGCACTTCGGGCTTTCTGAAGCGGGTGTGCCCACGATCCGTCGCGCACACGCCGTCCAGCCGGTCACTGCGCTTCAGAGCGAATACTCGCTGTGGTGGAGAAAACCCGAAGCGGAGGTGTTGCCGGTCCTCGAAGAACTCGGGATCGGGTTCGTTCCGTTCAGCCCTCTTGGCAAGGGCTTCCTCACGGGGAAGATCGACGAACACACGACGTTCGACACGTCGGACTTCCGCAACATCGTTCCTCGCTTTACGCCGGAGGCTCGGAAAGCGAATCAGACCCTGGTTGATCTGCTACGCCGCATCGGCGAACGGAAGCAGGCGACACCCGCGCAGATCGCGCTCGCGTGGCTGCTGGCGCAGAAGCCGTGGATCGTTCCGATCCCGGGGACGACAAAGCTGACGCGCCTCCAGGAGAACATCGGCGCCGCGGCTCTCGAGCTGACGTCCAACGATCTCCGTGAGATCGATGACGCGGCGTCATTGATCACCGTGCACGGAGCTCGGTACCCCGAACAGCTGGAGCAAATGACCGGTCGCTGATGGCGCTAGCGTGTCGCCGGCAGTACTTCGGTGCCGAGTGCAGACAATAATCCTCGGCGTTGGGCGTCCTCGACAGCCTCGACGTGGCTCGCGGCGCCCATGCTCTCGAGAAGCGTCGTCAGCATCGTGTCCATCGCTCGTTCACTGAGACCGAGCCGGTTGGCAATGTCGACGGTCGGGTTTCCGTCCGCCAACAACTGGAGCACCGCTCGCTCCGCCGGAGTGATCTGCAACACCATTGCGCCCCCATCTATAGACGAACGGGAACCCTTCAATTCGACACGATGGATCTTGACAACGCCTTGATGCCACTGGCTCGACATCTCTTCGACGCCGGTGATCTGCAACGAGGTTCGTATTGTGATCACCGCGGCGACGGTGGTGGTCGCTCGCGGATTCGCGGGCCTTACCGGAGCGCTCGCCTCACGCCGTGCAGCTCTAACGCCAAACGTCATGCGCGCTGCGGCCCAAACGCCGGCACATTCAATGCATTGGCAGCACACTTCCGCCTGCTTGTTTATGCGTCGTTGCCGAACTCCGGCCCGTCCAGCTGACGTACCTCGCACTCAATCTCCCATGCGTCGCCATGGATCCGCAAAAAGCGTTTCGTGAGTTCGATCGCCTCCTGCATCGATTGCGCCTCGAGGATCGCAAAGCCGCCTACTACTTCTTTGGTCTCGGTGAACGGGCCATCGACCGTGGAGAGCTTGCCCTTACGCAGGCGCACGCGCGCAGCTTCCGCCGTCGGCCGCAGCCCCGCGGTTCGAACGAGGACGCCTTCTCGGGTCATTTCGTCGATGAGCTTTCCCATGTCGCTCATCAGCTGTTCACTGGGCACCTGGCCGGTTGTCTCGTCCAGGCGGATCATCGATAGGAATCGCATACTTCGTCTCCTTGCGCCGTCACCCTGTGCGGCGCTGCCGAGTAGTCGAACAATGTGTCGCGGAATCGACAGGAAACTAAATCCGATGTTGCACAGAGCGAAAGTGGACGTTGGGACGGTACCGACACTCCCACCTTTGGACGAGTCGTTCGTTCTTTCGTATGAGAGCGATCCTGCTGACCAGGACGATGGCTTGCGAGAGAATTCAAGAGAAGGGCTGGAGGTGTGACGTGGTGTCGCCGACGCGATCGATCGGCGCGTCGTTACTCGCGTTCTGGACCCACAGCCGACGTGTGGAGCGCGTCGGTTACGCCGTTGGAGCAGCGTTGATCGCCAGCGGACTGATCCATCTCGCGATTCTCGTTGTCGGCGGCGGTTCCTGGCTCGGGCCGCTGTCATGGCGCAAACCAACGACCTTTGGCGTGTCGTTCGGCCTCACCTTGATCGCGATCGTTTGGAACGTATCATTTCTCCGTCTCAGCGAAGGCACACGAAGATGGTTGATTGGCGCGTTCACCGTGGCATGCGTGCTCGAGACCTCGCTCGTCACCCTGCAGACGTGGCGAGGCGTGCCGTCTCACTTCAACCTGGAAACGACGTTTGATGGGCTGGTTGCACGAACGTTGGCAGCTGGCGGCTTCGCGCTCGTCGGCATCATCGTGGCGCTGATGTTCGCGTCGTTCCGCGCCCGGGCAGCCGAACCGCTCAGCCTTCTGATCGCGATCCGGATCGGGTTCGTCGTACTGGTTGGCTCAATGGTTGTCGGCGCGTTGATGATCGCCAAGGGAATGACGCTCGTATTTGCCGGAGACCCGCAGGCCGCGTACGCGACTGGCGGAGCGCTCAAGCCGATCCACGGTATGACCATGCACGGGATTCTCGTCTTGCCCGCGCTGGCCTGGGTATTGTCCCTTGCGCCGTGGAGCGAGCGCCAGCGCATCGGTGCGGTGCTACTGGCCGCGGCCGGTTACGTCGCCATTGCGGCGGTCGTCGCAGCGGGAAATCTGACGCACACCGACTTACGACAGCTGTCAACAGCGAGTCTCGCGATTTTTGGATTTGGCGTCGTTTCACTACTCGGAAGCGCATCGGCGGCGATCGCTGCGGCACGGCGCGGCGTGAGCCCTCACAAGCGCAACGGCGTCGACATCTCCATCCGACATTAAGTCACGATGTTCGGTGGAGCGTCAGGCGGTTCATCTGACACCGTTCTGACGACGAGGTTCATGGCCAACCAGCATGTGGCGCAGGCGCCTTCATCTTGAGTACCTGACCGGTCCGCGAGTGGTCCGTTGCGTTCTGAAGCCCACGCCACTCGCGCACGACCACGAACAAGGTCCGGCCATCATCGCCGCCGAGCATGCAGGCGAAGCATCCACGATCGAAGTCGATGCGCTGAAGCACTTCGCCGCCTTCTCGAACGCGCACGCAACATTTGTTGGGGACGTCGGCGTACCAGATGGCGCCTTCGGCGTCGATGCAGATACCGTCCGGCACGCCGTCACCGAGCTCGGCCCAGGCCCGCCGATTCGACAGAGTGCCGTCGTGGGCGATGTCAAAGGCTGTGAGTCTTTTCCCGTACGACTCGGCGACGATCAGCGTCGAATTGTCGGGAGTCACCGCCATGCCGTTTGGAAAGGCGATGCCGTCCGCGACGCATCGGACCGCACCGCCGGGCGTCACGAGGACGATCAGGCCGGGCGCGAACTTCTCGCCGGCCATCACGTCGAACCCGCCGCCGTTGACGTACGCATTGCCGCGGCCATCGACGACAATCTCGTTCCAGCCGTAGGAGATCGCGCTCAGGTCCGCGTGCGTCACCAGCATGTCGTCCGACTCTTTGCGAAGAAGAACGCCAGCGCGCGACGAGACGATCGCCATGCGGCCGTCATGCAGCCAGTCGAAGCAAATCGGCTGGAAGGATGGGAAGTGAAACCGGACCGAGATGTCTTTCCTTCCATCTCGATCGATGGAAAGGATTTCCTGCGACCCCCAGTCGGCGACCCAGAGCCGGCGGTCGTGCCAGCGTGGCGATTCGCCAAAGGCAAGGTCGGTCAGAACCGGTTCCGCCGGGTTGATAGATGCCGAGAAGGCACGGTTCATTGCAGCTCCTCCGATCGCGATCCGTTCTCACCCTCTATACGAATGGCGTGTGGCAGGATCGACTGGCGGAGGGATGGAATCACGAAATCAGTGCGGGTTACGGTTCAGGTAGATCTTGTTTCCGTACAAGCGAATTTTTCAGGCGGCGCCATTTGTTGCGCCGGCGACGCGGTCCGGCGACTCGTTCGACTCAAACGAGAACCCCAGGCTCACTCGCTTCAATAAAGCCAGGTCCGTCGGTGTCGTGCCGAGCATCCGACGAAACGTGCGCGTCATATGAGCGGCGTCCGAGAACCCCGCTCGATGGGCGGCGGTCGTGACGCCGGCGCCATCCCTCAAGTCACAGGCAGCACGCTGGAGTCGGAGCCAGAGGATGTAGGGTCGCACCGGCACGCCGACCGACGCAGTAAACGCGTGCATGAAGCGTGACGGCGACAGGCCCGCGACGGTGGCCAGCGTCTTGAGAGACAGATCATCCTGCATCGCCCTTGGCTGCTGAAGGCGGCTCAGCACACGGCGGACACCGGGATGGATCGCGACGCCAGACGGACGGTGCAGACGGAATTCGCTCAGCCAGCGTTCAGTGCGCGCTTCATTCGGCGTGGGTCCCAGTGCGGCGCGCCAGTTGGCCACCTGGCGGGCCGGTACGCGGGTCATCTCGCCGTCGATGCGCTCGCACAGCGCAGCACCCATGTCGCTCTCGACGCTGATAAAGGCGATCAGCAAGGTGCTGCCACGCGCGTCCATCTCGTGCGTGGCGTCGGGCCGCACCCATACGCCGCCACACTTCCACCACGCGTTCTCCCGCGCGCTGCGTACCAGAAGCGACCCGCGCAGCGCCATGAGCAATTGGACACAGTGATGGCGGTGTGACGTGGCCTTGAAGCCCGGGCCCCAGACGATCATCGCAGCGGGCCAGGGTGCCACGCCAGGGCGCGCACGGAGCGGCATCGGCGGATTCTGGCATCGCGCCGCGATGCCTGCAAGTCAGCCAGTTCGTTCAAGACGAACGCGAAGATGGCTCATTAGGATGAAGTTATTCGTCTGCGTGTCTGATCCGTTTCGCGGTAAATCGACGTGAGTGGTCCATCACATTTCTACGAAGTGGTCCTCCACAATCGCAGCCCGCGCTCGCACATTGAGAGGCAAGGGGTACGAGGTGACTGAACCGCCGACCGACCGCAGCGCTGGAGGGATCCTCGAGTACTCCGATGGCATCGCCGCCGCGCGGACGCTGATCGCGTACATGCGTCGGGTCTATGTACCGTAACCGTCAATTCGCCGTCTGGAGAATGAAGAGGAGTCAAATGATCATGCGAAGGTTGACAGTTCTCACCACCTACTTGGTCGTCAGCGTCGGCGTTCCGGCTGTCTACGCGCAGAGCGGCAAGTACCCGCCTCTCGCCGATTACCTGATGTCGCGCGACGCCGAAGTGGCGCTGGCGCGGAGCGCGGCTCCAGCCAACATCTCGAGCCGGGCGACGATCAAGGTGTTGACGCAGTCCGGATATACCGTCGATCGCAAAGGTGACAACGGCTTCGTATGTATGGTCATGCGCGGGTGGGCGGCGCCGACGTACACGCCGGAACAATTTCGTGATCTCGTCTATGACGCGACGGTCCGCGCGCCGATCTGCTTCGATCCCGGCGCAGCGCAGACCGTGATGCCGTATTACGAGCTGCGAAGCAAACTCGCCATGGAGGGTCACCCGCCCGATCGGATTGCGCAGCGCGTGGAGGCCGCCTATGCGCGAGGCGATCTGCCGCGACGCGACGGCGTGACCTTCGCGTACATGTGGTCGGCAAATCAGCACCTGGCGTCCGGCGTCGGTCGCTGGCACCCGCACATGATGGTGTTCTCGCCGTACTACAAGAACGCGATGCTCGGAGAGAACGAATTCGGGTCACACCTTCCGCAAGTCAGTGACGACGCCGGCACGCCGTTCGCCGTCGTGCTCATCCCGGTGGACGACAAACTTGCCATCCGGGCCGCGGTCAACGAGACCGGCGCAAAGTGATGCTCATCGCAGGTGCGACGGTCTCGTCGCGACCGTGACCACACTCTGGAACAGCGAGGAACAATGGCTGTTCGCTCCTTTTTCGTCCGCCGGACGATCGTGCTCCTCGGCGTGGCAAGCGTCCTCGTACCGCGTGTGTTGCACAGTCAGACGCTCACCCTTCAAGAAGCCGTGCGCACCGCAGAAAGTCACGATCGATCCATCCACGTCGCTCAACTCGAACACGAGAAAGCGCTGCGGGAAGTCGGTATCGCGCGGACGCGTCGATTCCCGATCTTCTCCGTCACGGCGCTGGGGTCGCAACCGCTCACCCAATTGGGGGTCACGCTCGAGCGCGGAAGCCTTGGCGTGTATCCATTCGATGGGCCCATTCCCGGCCAGACGACGACTCTGGAGAGCCCTTTACGTTTTGGATTCATCGGTTACGCGAGTGTGGCGCAGCCGCTGACGCAGCAGCACAAGATCGGGCTGGGAATCGAGCTGGCCGAGGTTGGCGTCGACGCCACCACTGAACAGGTTCGCGCGAAACGACAGGCCGTCGTCAACGAAGTTCGACGTCTCTACTACGGGATCGCGCAGGCCGAGAGTGGTAAAGCGACGCTCCAGGCAACCATCGACTTCCTTCGTCAGCTTCATCTCGAGACCAGTCGGCAAACGCTGCAACGGATTGCGTTACAGGCCGACCTGCTGAGTGTCAAGGCGCAACTCGTCCAGGCGGAGTATGAACTGCTCAAAATGGACGACCCCATCCAGACCCAGAAAGAACAGCTCAATCGTCTGATGGGGCGACCGATCGATGCACCGTTGGAAATCGACGTTTCGAGCATCGTCGAGAGCGAACCTGTGACGTTGAGTGATGCTTATGCCGAAGCCCTGTCGTCCCGTCCGGAGATGCGCCTGGCGAAAGTACAGCAGCGCAAGGCGCAACTCGAACGTCGCCTTACAAGCGCCGAGCGAATCCCGGACGTCAGCCTCTCGCTGCTGGCGTTGCGAACCGTCAATTACAGCAGCGTCCTTCCGAACAGCATCAGCAGCGTTGGCCTCCAGGTAACCTGGGACGTGTTTGATTGGGGGAGAAAACGACAGGAGGTCCAGACGAAGCAGGACGCCGAGATTCAGGCGGGATTGGAGCTCAAAGACGCGGAAGCTCGCGTGATGACCGACGTCGCGCATCAGTATCGGCGAATCGTGGAAGCGCGTAAGGAGGTCGAGCTTGCACAGGCGTTCCAATCCTCTGGTACAGAGGCGCTTCGTGTAGTACGCAATCGATTCGTGCAGCGAGAGGCTCTCCTCAGCGACGTGGCCAAACTTCAATCGAGTCTCGCGGACGCGAACCATCGCTATACGCAGGCACTGATGAATCTTGCGACGGCGCAAGCCGATTTCGAAAAGGCCATGGGCAGGGACCGATGACGCGAGATGTCCAGATGGTGCTGGTCTTCATCGTCATCGCCGCGGTTCAGATCGGCGCCTGCGTGGGTCGTGCGGGTTCGGAGGCCGATGTCCGCCCGCCAAAGGCGGTTCGGCTCGTAGCCGTCGAGGGGTCGACCGCGGCGGAATCGACAACGTATTCCGCCATCATCACACCCAACGCACAAGTGGATCTCGCGTTCCGTGTGTCCGGATATGTCGTCGATGTCCGCCGAACGAAAGGCGCAGACGGCCGGATCCGTGCGGTGGAGCCCGGCGCCGCCGTGACGACCGGGCTTGTTCTGGCTCGCGTTCGGGCCATTGATTATCAGGCGGTCGTAGACAGGGCGCAGGGCTCACTTGGCGAATCGAGGGCAGGTGTCGACGCGGCGGATGCTGCACTCGCCGAGGCGCACGCGGCGTTCACGCAAGCCGAATCGGATTTCGGCCGCATCGCCGCGCTGTGGCAACAGGAAAGCGTGACGAAGCCTGCGTACGATGCCAGCAAGACGAGACTGGACGCTGCGCGAGCCAAGGTCGACGCGGCACGCGCGTCGGTCACGGCCGCGAAACAACGCGGCACCGCGGCGGCGGCGCAACTGCAGGAGGCGAGCATCGCGCTGAGCGACACGGAATTGCGCGCACCGTTCGACGCCATTCTTCTCGAACGTCACGTCGATGTTGGAACACTCGTCTCGCCAGGCAGGCCGGCATTTACCGTCGCGGACCTGCACCTGGTCAAAGCGCGGTTCAGTGTGCCGGACACCGCGCTCCACATCTTTCGTGCCGGAAAGCCTTTGCGATTGACGGTCGATGCGTTCGCGAATGAACCCTTTCAGGGAAACGTCTTATCGGTCGCGCCTGCGGCCGACCCCAAAGCGCGATCCTTCGAGATCACCGTTGCGATCGACAACCCCACCGTGAAACTGCGCTCGGGAATGATTGCCTCCATTCAGGTCGCAGACGAGGCCGCGGATCGTCATCAGGTACACATCCCGATCGACGCACTCGTCCATGATCCCGCTCGCGATGAATACCTCGTCTACACCCTGGAGAAGAAGGACGGAGGCGCCACTGCGGCGAAAGCCGTTCACGTACGTCCAGGACCGCTCGCGGGCAATCACGTCTCGATTCTCGACGGCCTCACCGCTGGCCAGCGCATTGTTGCGTCGGGAGCGAATCTGCTTCGCGCTGGCGATGTCGTCAAGGAAATCCAGTAGGTATCACCGGTGATAGTCATACGACATGCACACTGATTTCGAGACGACTCCGCCGCGGCACAGCGTCGCTCGCTTCTTTGTCGAGAACCGGCATGTGGCGTGGGTCCTCCTCGTCGGCGTGATTGCCTGGGGTATCTGGGCGTATGCGGCGATGCCCAAACGAAAAGATCCAGACATACCGGTTCGCCAGGTCGCCGTTGTGACGCCGTGGCCAGGCCAGAGTGCGGAGAGAGTCGAACAACTCGTCACGCGCAAAATCGAGGAACGAGTCGCTCAAAACATTCGCGTCGCCGAAATCACCTCGACAACCCGAGCCGGACTCTCGGTTGTGTACGCTGAAGTCGATGAGAACGCGCGAATCGACACCGGCAAGGAATTCGACGACATCAAAGTCAAGCTCGATGCGCTGACCGACTTGCCCGAAGGCGCCGGACCGATTCAATACATCAAGGAATTTGGTGAAACCTCGGCGCTGATGCTCACGGTGGCCAGTCCGCCCGCGAGCGGCCCGCGGCTTCGACTGCTGGCGACCCAGATTGCCGCAGCCGCGTCCCCGGCGCCTTCCACGCTGGACGTGGTTTTGTGCAGTTCAGGTTCACCCGATCCGTCTTTCCTGCGTGAGGCCGCGACCCTGTTGGGCGATGCGCTGGTGCGCCGAGGTGTCGCCACGGATGCGCGAACGATTGACAGTGACAGCTTTGTCGTGATCAGGCTGTCGACGCGCGACGAGGCCGGCGCGTTCGGTCGGTCGGTCCGTCGGGCGTGGGAAGAACTGCCGCAGCGAGCAGACATCCATCCTGACGTCTGGGATCCGATCGTGGTCACCCCAGGCGTCTCGCTCGTCGATGTTCTGGAGCGCGAAGCCGGTCCGAAATACTCGTACCGCGAGCTCGATGACTTTTCCGATCGCATCGAAAAGGCGATCAAAACCGCGCCTGAGGCCTCGCGTGTCACCCGGGTCGGTGTGATCGAGGAGCAAATCGAGGCGCGCTATTCTCAAAACCGGCTCGCCGCCTTCGGGATCATTCCGGCGGCAATCAGCGGCGTCCTGCAAAGTCGCAACACCACGGTGCCCGCCGGCACGGTGAACGCCGAAGGCCGCGAGTTGGCTCTCGAGCAGACCGGTGAATTTCGGACGCTCGCCGACATCGACAGGACCGTCTTCACGCAGGCGGCAAACGGGACGCCGGTCTACCTCCGTGACATCGGAAGCGTACATCGCGGCTACCAACATCCAGCGCGTCTTGTTTCGTATTACACGTGGCGCGATGAGGGCGGGCGTTGGCTCAGAGGCCGGGCGATCACGCTGTCGACGGAAATGAAGAAAGGCGAACAGATCGATCGCTTCGGGGACGCGGTCCGCTCCCGAGTGGAGGAGATCCGCCAATCGCTGCCGGGCGATCTTGTCATCGGCACGACGTCCGACCAGCAGCGGCAGGTGCGCGAGAAGTTGGACCTCTTCAATCGCAGTCTATGGGAAGCCGTCGCGCTCGTGGTCCTTGTCTCGCTGGTGGGATTCTGGGAGTGGCGTTCTGCCCTTCTGATGGCGTTGTCGATCCCGATCACGCTGGCGATGACGTTTGGGTTGATGGAGCTCGTCGGCCTCGACATTCAACAGATGTCGATCGCGTCGCTGATCATCGCGCTGGGTTTGCTCGTGGACGATCCTGTCGTCGCGGGCGATGCGATCAAGCGGGAGCTCGCACATGGTCGACCTCGATCGATGGCGGCATGGCTCGGCCCCGACAAACTCTCGAAAGCCATTCTCTACGCCACGATTACCAACATCGCCGCGTACTTGCCGTTCCTTCTGCTGAACGGCGATGTCGGGCGGTACATCTACAGCCTGCCGATGACGATTGCCTGCTCCCTCGTCGCCTCCCGCGTGATGTCGATGTCGTTCCTTCCGCTCCTGGCCTACTACATCCTCAAGCCCGAGATCGATCCGGTTGCGGATCGACCGCGCGATAGCTGGTTCGGCAAGATGTACCAACGCGCGGTCACGTTCGCCATCGATCATCGTTGGAAGGTTCTTGCCGCCTCGTCCCTGGGCCTGGCGGCAGGCGCGTTCTTCGTCACCCACCTTCATCGCCAATTCTTCCCGCGCGACAACTTCTACATCGCCTACGTGGACATTCGTCTCCCCGAGGACGCGCCGATCGCCCAGACCGAGCGCGTCGCGCGCGAAGCCGATCAGGTCATCCGCGACATCGCGAACGAGCACGATCGGACGCACGGAGCTGAAGCGTCGCTGGCTTCCATAACGTCGTTCATCGGAGCGGGTGGACCCCGCTTCTGGTTTTCGGTTCGTCCGGAGCCCCCCGCCGCGAACTACGCGCAGCTGCTGCTGCAATTCAGTCGAAGCGAAGACACCAATCGGCTGGTAGGCCCGCTTCAGGAAGCGCTCTCGTCGCGTGTTGCGGGCGCGCGGATCGACGTGCGCACGGTCGAAACCGGCCCGCCGACGATCATCCCGGTGTCGATGCGCATCCTGGGCGACGACGCCCGCGTGCTCCGTGAAGAGGCGGAGAAGTTGCAGGCCACATTGAAGACGTCACCGTTCGCAATCAACGTGCGAGACGACTGGGGTAACGACGCAATTCGGACAAGGCTTGAAATCGATCAGGACCGCGCCGGCCTTGCCGGTGTGTCGAGTCGCGACATCGCAGTATCGATGTACTCGGGTGTGGTCGGCGCACCGATTGGACACCTGCGGGAGGGACGCAAGAACATCCCGATCGTTCAATTGATGGATTACGGTCAGCGGGAAACCGTCACGGACTTGAGCCAGTTGTACGTCTATTCGAGTCAGACACCGGTCAGGTTTACGCTCGGCCAAATCTCACGGTTGACGTACAGCCCTGAAATGGCGGTTATTCATCGGGTCAACCAGTATCGGGCGATCAACGTGGCGGCCTTACCCGTGCCGGGCCGCCTGGCCGATGAAGTCACCGGGCCTTTGATGTCCCGCATCCGCGACTTCGAACGACAGCTGCCCGCGGGCTATCGATTCGAAATCGTCGGGGAATTGAAGGAGCAACTCAAGGGTCAACGGCGATCGTTGACGGTGGTGATCGCATCAGTGATCGCGATCTATCTGGCGCTGGTGTTTCAATTCAAGGACGCTGTCAAGCCGTTCATCGTCTTTGCGGGCATTCCCTTCGGGGCCGTCGGCGCATTCGCCAGCCTCTGGCTGACGGGGATGCCGATGGGGTTTCTCGCGATCCTCGGTATCACGAGCCTCATCGGCGTCATCGTCAGCCATGTGATCGTGTTGTTCGACTTCATCGAGGAGCAGCACGAGCTCGGCGCACCGCTGCAGGATGCCTTGATCGATGCAGGTATCCGCCGCATCCGGCCCGTGCTCATTACAGTAGGTGCCACCGTGCTGGCGCTGTTTCCGTTGGCGCTCCATGGTGGTCCTCTCTGGGAGGCCCTTTGCTATGCACAGATCGGAGGCCTGACGCTCGCGACCGCCATCACGCTCTTTCTCGTTCCCGTCTTTTACTCCGTGTTTGTGTTTGATCTCAAGGTTGTCGCATGGCATGCGCGTCAGCAGCCAAGATAATCTCGGCGCGATGGACGAGAGTGCTGGTGATGCTCATCGTCTGACCCTGTCTCGTTCGTCGTGAATGACGATCTCAACAAGCCAGATCACACGGGCATTGCAGCGATCGATTCTGGATGGCACTCTCGCGCCGGGCAAACGCCTGCCGTCCCATCGCCAGCTCGCTGCCGATCTGCACTGCGCTCGCAATCTCGTGGTGCTGGCGTACGAGCAACTGACCCTCGAGAGATACCTGATCGCTCGGCCCAAGACGGGCACGTTTGTGTCTCCCGTTGATTTCGCGTACGGCATCGGCGAACCCGACTCGCGCCTTATCCGGCGCTTGCGGGCGAGCTTTTCGACGGCGCTGCGGCGAGGCATCGTCGGCTACGTGTACCGGCCGACGCCCATCTCACGGAAGCGCTCAATTGCTTCGCTCGGCTGAAAGTCATCCAGCTCGAAGAGTTGCCGGACTTCGATCTCGCCGTCCCGATTGCCGGGATTCGGGAATCGGCTGGCCCATGCGATGGCTTCGTCTCTCGATTTGACCTGAATCACCGTGTAGCCGGCGATGAGCTCCTTGGTCTCGGTGAAAGGGCCATCGATGACGGTGCGCTTGCCACCGGCGTACTTGATTCGCCAGCCCTTCGAGGTCGGATGCAGCCCTGACGCGTCCAGCAGGGCGCCCGCCTTCTTCAACTCCTCGTGATAGTCCGCCATCGCGTCGAACACACGCTGTTCGGGCATCACGCCGGCTTCCGACTCTGCGTTTGCCTTGACAATGATCATGAATCGCATGTCTCGTCTCCCTTCCGGACCTGTTTCCGCCTTCCCTGTACGTCGAATGGGGCTCCCACCGATCGACATTTCTTTCGCACCGCGGACGAAACTGCTTGGCGCGCGTCGATCAGCCGTCATCGTCAGGCCGATACGGGCCTTTGACCTCGCCCCATCCCCACTTGGGCATCGGAGACTCCGCGTCGCCAGCCGCGTCGGCCTGGGAGTTGATGACCGCCAGGCGCGAGCCCCATTCGAGATAGCCCACCAATGCCGAGCGAAACTCGGGGTCGTCTGGCATGTTCAGCTCGTCGGCGGTATCCAGGAGCAGTGCCACCCACGCACGCCGTTGTTCCTGTGTCAGGTGGCGACTCAGATGTCGCTGAACCATGTGGCGATGACCGCCGCGAGACGTTGAATATTCGGCCGGGCCGCCGAAGACTTCTGCGATGAACGCCGCCACATGTTTCGGATGTTCGACGCTCATCTCCGCAAAGATCGGCGCGAGAGTCGGGTCGTCACGCACTCGTTCATAAAAGCGCCGGGTCAGACGATTGAGCGCCGGCAGGCCACCAATCCACTCGTAGAGACTTGGTATCTTTGACGTCATCTCCAGATTTCCCTTCCTGCTTATCCAGCGGTGATCGTAGCGTCGTCACGCCGTCTCGTCTTGAACGAGTTGGCTGCCTTTGCCGACGCCAACCCTCTTTTTGAGCCGCGGAGGCAACGACCGCGCAGACCGGTCGCTCACCGACATTCTTCGTTGTTGACCGAAAAGGTCACGACTTGGCGCTCGCCCTTCGTCTAACACTGGGAAGACGTGAGACTGGCGCATGTGCGCCGACGAGATTGCCATGAAGGGAAGGAACCAGTGCTGCGAATTACACCGTGGGAGCGCTGGGCGCTCCAACTGCTGGCGGACGGAAAGGCGACACACGAAGTAGCCGGCTCTCTCGGTATCAGCGAGACGGAGGTCGAAGTTCATCTTGCCACGCTCTTTGCAAGAATGGGCGCCGCGAATCGTAGCGAAGCCATCGCCGCCGCGCTCCGCCGTGGATTGCTCGATTGGGCTGAGCGGTGAGAGAACCTGCGCGTGAACCGACCGGCATGCGGCAATCCAAAACGAATCGGTCTGCGACTTTCGGACGATGCGGAGATCGGCCGTGAGGCGGACGCAGAACACTCGCGATCGACGCGAAGAGCTGCTCGATAATCGTTCCGCGGAGCGATCACGGTTGCGACGCGCCCCGGGCTCGTCCCTCTGGAATGACACAGTGTTGAGCCGTCCGCTGCAATTGCCGAGCCGTCAGCATCCGGCGGCTTGCGTCGTCGAGGTCGTATTGACCGAGCGTTCGCCTCTCGATGAGCTCGTCGGCGTTGAAGTGCGCGCGCATGAGACCGTGGGGTGCGTGTGCCGGACCAAGGAGGTAATGACCGATTTCATGTGCCAGCGTGCGCCCGAGCGCAAGCGCGAGCAGGAGCTGTGCGAGTCGCGCCGGTACGCTGATCAACTGCACGCCATTCACATGAACCGTTTCGATGTGCCGTCGGACGTGTGTCACCCAGAGATGCGCAACGCCGGCGTCACAGACCCCATCGGGTGGGGACAGGCGGCCGAGCACGAGCTCGCGTCGATCCGAATCTGGCACGACCGGATGCGGATGCTCCTCGAACATGACGACGAGGTCAGGCACTGGACGCGGCGGCGGTTCGCCGGATAACGACTCGATCCAGGCGAGATGGACGCCGAAGGACGACCAGATTCGTTCCGTTTCGCGTTTCATCTCCAGGACGACATCGGACGGAGTGCAGGCGGCGACGGGCGGACAACGGCGGATCAGCTGCACGGTCAACCGTGGCGTCATCGAGGAAGGAGCCGCGACAACCGCGGCGAGTGCGACGGCAAGAACGGGTGGCAGCATCGGTGACCTCGCTGCCACTGTCGCACCCTGTCAACGGCGCGTTGAAGATCCGGACGGAACATTCAGAACGAACCACCCGGTCTATCGCACGGCGGAAAAGTGGATCTGTCCCACGGAGACGACGCGCAGCCTCGCAACATCCGCGTCGGCTACGCGTCGTACGGCGAACCCGACCTGGCGGAAGCGGTCCGGCGACTCGCGGTGGCGCTGACTACGCCGTGCAGCCCGATGTCAGCAACGCTGGCGGCTCTCGCTCGAAGGCGCGTCAAATGGGCGCGACGTCCCAAAGCCTTCGCCGTTCCACTGCCTGCGGCGCGGACCGGTGCCGTACGTCGCGCGCCTCGACGAGGAAAATCACGTCCTCGGCGATGTTCGTGGCGTGGTCGCCGACGCGCTCCAAGTGCCGGGAGATGAATATCAGTTCCACCGCCGGCTCGATCGTCTCGCGATCGCCGAGCATGTAGGTCAAGAGCTCGCGCAGAATCTGATCCTTCAGCGTGTCCAACCAGTCATCCTGCCGCAGAACGCCCTGTGCCGGCACGACATCCCTTCTGAAGAACGCGTCGATCGCTTCACGGAGCATCTTCAGAGCGAGGTCCCCCATCCGCGGAATGTCGATCAGTGGCTTGATGGGTGGATGCTGCAGATATCGCTGTGCCGCCTTCGCGACATTGACCGCGAGGTCGCCGACACGTTCCAGGTCTCCGTTGATCTTCAAAGCCGAAATGACCGTCCGTAAATCGATGGCCACCGGCTGCTGCAGTGCAATGAGCTTCAAACAGCGATCGTCGATGTCGATCAGCAGATCCTCGATTCGTGGGTCGCCGACGATCACGTCGGACAGCAAGGAGGGGTTGCATTCGACGAGGCCGTTCAGTGCACGTTGCAGCCGCTCTTCGGCAAGGCCGGCCATCGCGATGAGACGCTGCCTCAGTTGCTCGATTTCCTCCGTGAAATGGCGCGAATCCTGATTCATCATCTGGCGGTGAGCCGGCCGAAGCGATGCAGTGCCTCGTGTTCGCCGTCGTTGTTCGCGCGCAAAATGAGCCGAAGCGCGTAGCCTAGCCATCTCGTGTAACGGCGCGATGACGCGGAACTCACTGCGGCAAGCCTGAACCTTTGACGGTAGCGTTCGCTGAGGCGGCCGCAAGACCGCGGCCGGTGGCGCGATCGCCTTTGAGGTAGTAGCGAAGGAGCGCGGCGGCGTAATGCAGCACGAGCGCGATTTCATCAGAAGCGCTCGGAGTGTGACCCATGCCGGCAATCTCAACGTACGCACGCGGAACGTCAGGCGCAAGCCGTTGCAGTTCGTCGATGACATAGACGATGTCCTGGGGCCGTTCGCGCAAGGCTCGCGCCTAACGCGGTCCACTCGATACGCAGTCGTTCGCCGTCGATCCAGCAAGGGGGAATTGGGGGAGTACACAACGACGGCACATGCGGCTGCGTCTTCGATGCTGCAGGATTCCGCTTAAGCGCTTAAGGAAAGTGAGGGGCGCTGCGGTGCGTTGCTTCGTCGTTACAGAATTGTTACAATGACCGCTCCTCTTGGGCGGCCGACACCAACCGATCGATTTGTTTCGGCAGCGGCTCGCTTCGTTCGCGCGCGAACTCGGTGACGTCGAACGGGGCAGTGTCGATGCGCTGCACCGCATGCGCGTCGCCTCGCGGCGACTTCGCGAGCTTCTCCCGCTTCTTCAATTGAATGGAACGACCAGTCGGAAACTCGATCGTCAGCTGCGAAGGGTGACCAAGCAGCTGGGTGTCGTGCGCGAGCTGGACGTGTTGATCGGTCTGATTGACGATTTCGGCCGGAACCGTCGGTATTCGTTGACGACGCTCCGATTGCTGAGCCAGCGAGTCGGTCACACGCGAGATTCCGCACGCGAACGGCTTGCCGCCAAACTGCCCACCTGGAAACTCGAACGGCTGGTGAACAGGCTCGAGCGAGCCGTGAGCTCCGATGAGTCGTCGCACGCAAAAGGACGTGCCGACGATCGGGTTCGCGCGAAGCGGGTCTGGCTCTGGGCGCTGGATGCGCGGCTCGCGCGTCGGGCGGCCCGGGTCCAAAGGGCGATTGAGATGGCGGGAGCGCTCTATGTGCCGGAACGGCTGCACGACGTGCGCATCGCCCTCAAGAAACTGCGATACGCGGCGGAACTGTCTCTGGACGCGGGGCGCCCACGGCTGACCGCTGACGTCGCCGCGCTCAAGGCCGCGCAAGATCTCCTCGGTCGGCTGCACGATTACGAGGTTCTGATTACATCGGGCCGTAACGCGCAGGCCTCGCTGTTTCCGCCGGATCTCGCAATCTGGCGGCAACTGAAACGGCTCGTTGACACCGTCGAAGACGATTGCCGCCAGATGCACGGTCGCTACATGCGCGATCGGAAACGTTTGATTGCGATAGCCAATCGTTTGGGAGCGGGCCAAGCCATCCTCTCGGGTCACAACACGCGCGCAAGCTGATCGTTCGTCACTCCTGGGCCGAGTGTGCGGAACGGCGCACCGCCGGCCGCTCCGAACGGCGTGATTTCTCCGTCTTCCTTTCGGCCGACAGCGCGCGACGTCCTTCTCGCTACGCGTGCCGATGCAGGCGCTTTTCATCGCATGGGCATGGAGGGTCAGATGACTGCCACTTGATGTGATCGGTTGAGGTGCGCGCGAGCCGAGGCTGTCACGCGACCGTTACACTGGTCGGCTATCTTCTCCCCGGCTGTCGTGGTGATCTGGTACGCGTCGGGCATTTGGGAGCGCATGTCTGCGCGCGGCGACCTGCGCATGATGAAGACTCGAAGCGCGGATCGATTGAAAGCCGGCAAGCCCGTTGTGAAGCCGGCGCCGCCCTCTCAGAATCGGCGTTCGATGACGCCCGATCGCGTCCAGCAGAAAACCTCCGTGTCGTAACGCGACCGCGCACCCACCAATCGAATTTGCGCAGCCGTCGCACGATCATCACGACAACGTGACCCGTGTCGCCCATCTTGCTCCCAGCCCTTCCAGGCCGTTCTCGAGCCGGAAAACATTCGGGAGCAAGCCATGCGACACCGTACCTGTCTCGTCGGACGAGTCATCCTCGCCGCATCCCTGCACCTCGTCTCGCTCAGCACCGCGCTCTTCGCTCAGTCGACACTCGGCACGCTGACCGGCGTCGTCACCGATCAATCGGCTGCGGTCCTTCCCGGTGCAACCGTGACGGTCGTCAACACGCAGACTGGGGTCAGCCGGACGGCAGTCACGGACGCGACCGGCAGTTATCAGGTTGCGAATCTCGACGCCGGGAGCTACAGAATCACGGTGCAGCTGTCCGGATTCACCGACGTCTCGCGCGAGACGACGCTGCTCGCGCGTCAGACTGTCAGGACCGATCTGCAGCTGCCGGTCCAGGGCACGGTGGAGATGGTGAATGTGACGGCCCATGCGCCGGTGGTTGAGACCGATCGCGCGACGATCGACAGCTCCAAGTCAGGCGATGAGATCAACAAGCTCGCGCTGAATTTTCGCGCCACCAACAACACCAGCCCCATCGTCGTCGCGACGCTCTCTGAAGGCGTGCAGCAGGACCGGAGCGGCGCGATTTCTATCGCCGGCAACTTGCCGTTCATGACCTCCTTCTCGGTCGACGGGATCTCGACGCAGCGGACTCGCGGCGGCGGTCCGTCGCGCGAGCTCTTTCCGTCGGTGGAATCGATCGCCGAGTTCAAGGTGAGCGCCGCGAACAACAACGCCGAGTTCATGCAGGTAACCGACATCACAACAACCACGAAGAGCGGCACGAACAACCTGCACGGCACCGCCTTCTGGTTCGGACAGAACAGCAAGCTGACCGCGGTGAACGATTTCACCCCGCGCGACGCCAACGGCGAGCCGATCAAACCGCATGTGCAGGCGAACAGCTTCGGCGCGTCTTCAGGCGGACCGATCGTCAGGAATCGACTGTTCTTCTTCGCCACCTACGAAGGCGTCCGGCGGCCGAACGAAGTGACGCTGTCCGAACTCGTGCCTCCAGATGCATTTCGCAGCGGCGACCTGTCCAGCGTTGCGAAATCGATCACGAACCCGTTTACCGGTCAGCCGTTTCCGAGCAATCAGATCCCGGTGCACCCGTCGTCCGCGGCGATTCTCGAGACGCTCTACGCCAAACAGAATCAGTCGACTGGCGCCGCCCTCAACCGGCCTAACTACATCGTCAACGCGCCCGGCGACTTCGAGGTCAACGCCTTCGACCTGCGCATCGACCAGACGCTGACGCCGAGCCAGAAGATCTTCGGCCGCTTCACGTCGAAGAACGTCGACTCGACAGGGCCATCGAGTGGGTCGTTCAACACGATGCAGGGCACTCCGTTCTCGAGCATCGACGTGCGACAGTTGGCCGCATCTCACAATCTCGTGCTGCGCTCGAACCTGCTCAACGAAGCACGCGGCGGCTTCGCCTATACGCTCGAAAAATCCGGCTATCCGCTGGCAGCGGACGGTGCTGATTTGATCAGGCGATACGGATTCACCGGCCTGCCGCCGACGCCGGCGTCCGGCGGCATTCCCGCCTTCGACTTCGCGGATGGCACCTTCATTCCGACCGGCGGCGACAAGCCTCGCAACGTGGAGAGCCGCACGCTGCAGTTCAGCGACAGTGTCACGTGGATTTCCGGCCAGCACAGCGTCAAGAGCGGCGCCGACATCCAGCATGTGAAGTACGTCGATCAAGTCACCTTTTTCTCGGGCGAGGACTTCGGACGGTATTCCTTCGACGGCTCGTTTTCAGGAAACGCCTTCGCCGACTTCCTGCTCGGCCTACCGACGTTCACCGCCTACGCGCAGAACTCGCCCGACGTGCACCCGTACTCGACGCACTTCGCGTTCTTCGCGCAGGACGACTGGCGGCCGACCGCGAAGCTCACGATCAACTACGGGATTCGCTACGACCTGCGGCCGCCGATGGCCGACGCGAGCCATCAACTCGGCAACTTTGATCGCAATTTTCCGGGCGGGCGCGTCATCGTCGAGAACGCCGCGCAGCTCGGCCAGGTCCCGCCAGCGCTGAAAGCGAGCCTGCCGAACACTCCGTTCGTCACTGCCGATCAGGCCGGATTGCCGAAGACGTTGCGCTTCACCGACAAGAACAACTTCAATCCGCGATTGGGCTTCGCGTTCCGGCCGGCCGGCACCGGCCGCTACGTGATTCGCGGCGGCATTGGCACGTATACGGTCCCGTTGTATGGCTCGATCAACTACTCGCTGGCCGGCGTCGTGACCAGCGACGTGCCGCAGTTCCAGAACGCGCGGACCGCCAACGGCTTCGCGATCCAGTTTCCGAACGTCTTCCCGGCGGCGCTCCGCGCGACGCCGGGCGCCGGCACCCAGGATTTCAGACGCGCGAACCAGTTCGACCTGCACGACCCGAAGGTGACGCAGTGGACCGCTTCGTTCGACATGGATCTCGGGTGGAGCACCGGCGCTCGCATCAGCTATGTCGGGTCGAAAACCGTTGATCTGGTCTGGAGCCCTGATCTGAATCAGGTCCACTCGAACACGCTCGGCTATGCAGCGGTCCGAAACACCCGTCCGTTCATCGACTGGAACGTCGTCACCACGCGGGACAACGGCGCGAACGCGCGCTACGACGGTCTCGGCCTCGAGCTCCACAAACGCTTCTCGAACGGCGTGTCGTTCGACAATTCGTACACGCTCGCCAGAAACCTCTCCGATTCGGGAGGCGCCGTCCCGACCAGCTTTGCGGCGGAGAACGGCGCGACCACGCTCGACCTGTTCCGGGGCCACGCCGACTACGGCAACGTGGCGTTCACCAGACGTCACCGATTCATCAGCACGTTTCTGTATGCGCTGCCGATCGGCCGCGGCCGCGCGTTCGCCGGCGACGCGGGTCCGGCGCTCGACGCGCTGGTCGGCGGATGGGACCTGACCGGCATCACGCTCTTTCAGAGCGGGCCGTTTCTGACGCCGCAGTTCAGCAACGCCGATCCGTCAGGGACCGGCGCGACCGTTCGCGGATTCACGGGGACGCAGCGGCCCGATTGCGTGGGCGATGGCAACAAAGCCGATCCGAGCATCACCTCGTGGTTCGATGCCAGCGCGTTCGTCCGGCCGGCCAGCAACATCGGGCGGTTCGGCAATTGCGCCGTCGGCGAGCTCGTCGGACCTGGCACCGCCGTGTTCTCACTGACGCTCGGCAAGAACTTCGCGCTCGCCGCGCCTTCCCGGCTGCGGTTCGAGATGGCGTTCTCCAATCTGTTCAACACGCAGAACCTCGACGTGCCGAACACGACGATCACGTCGAGCAGTTTTGGACGGATCACAGCGGCTCAAACCGTCGACCAGGCCGGACCGCGGACCGTTCAGTTCTCGCTCCGGTATTCGTTCTGAGCGTGACGTCGGCGACCGTCGCGCCGGCGATTGCACCGGGTCAGCGCCTGTGGCGTTGGCAGATCGCGACCGTCGCGGCGCTGTTGCTCGGCTACACCGGCTACTACCTCTGTCGGTCGGATCTCTCCGTCGCGACGCCGCTGCTGGTGGCGCAGTCCGATGTCCTCGGACTCGATCGCTCGAAGATCGGTGCCATTCAGTCGATCGGCGTGCTGTTCTATGCGATCGGCAAACTGCTCGGCGGCGTGCTCGGTGACTTCGTCGGCGGACGGCGGATGTTTCTCATCGGCCTGTTTGGCGCCGTCGCGGCCACCATCGTGTTCGGCGCGGCATCGACCGTATTGCTGTTCACGATCGCGTGGGCGTCCAACCGGCTGCTGCAATCGGGCGGATGGTCAGGAATCGTGAAGATCGTCTCGTGCTGGTTTCCCGCGCGGCGCTACGGCACCGTGATGGCGATCATCTCGCTCAGCTTTCTGTTCGGCGATGCCACGGGCCGGTACTTGCTGGGCCGGCTGATCGCCCATGGTCTCGACTGGCGCGGTCTCTTTTTTACGGCGGCGATGCTGCTCGCGTTGATCGGTGTGATCGACGTGGCGATACTGCGCTCGTCGCCTCGTGACCGTGGATTCGAGGAACCTGAAATCAGCGTCCGCAATGTCTACGGCGGACGCGGCGACGCCCGTGCCCCCGATAGTCTCTCGGATCTGCTGCTGCCGTACTTCAGGTCGCCGTCGTTCTGGTGCGTGTGCGCGATATCGTTTGGTCTCACACTGGTTCGCGAAGCGTTGAACACGTGGATTCCGTCGTACCTCGTCGACGTTCACCATCTCACCGTGTCGGACGCTGCGCAGTACAGCGCGATGTTTCCATTCGTTGGCGGCGTCGCGACTCTCGCCGCCGGCTGGACGAGCGATCGCGCCGGCGGCGATCGCGCGATAGCGCTCGTCCCGTGTCTGGCGCTCTGCATGATCTCGCTCGCGGCTCTCGCCGCGGCCAGCCGCGACGCGAGTCCGGGTCTCGCGATGGTCGCGATCGCCAGCGTCGCGTTCTGGCTGCTCGGCCCGTACTCGCTGCTCGCCGGCGCGATTGCGCTCGACGTCGGCGGACGGAGGGGCAGCGCGACCGCCGCCGGTTTGATCGACACGGCTGGCTATGCCGGCGCGGTGCTGTCGGGCTACGGCGTCAGCCGGCTCGTAGATCACTACGGGTGGGACAACGCGTTCCTCGGGTTCGCGGCGGTCGTCGGTGGAGCGATGATCGCGGCATTCGTCTACTGGCGCCGCGAGCGGAGTGGTGCGCCGGCTCGCGCCGCAGCGTGATGGCGGGCAATATGGCTGCGACTGACGTGATTGTTCAATTGTTCGAACAGCGCGGCGCGGATCGGTACGGCGGTGAAGCGATCTCACAGATCGAACACGCACTGCAGACCGCGCACCTCGCCGTCTCCCACGATGCAGCCGACGCACTCGTCGTGGCGGCTCTTCTGCACGATGTGGGACATCTTCTTCACACCATGCCGGATGACGTCGCCGGTTTCGGCATCGATATGCGGCACGAAGAACTCGGGACCGACTGGCTCTCCACGTACTTCGGACCGGAAGTGACGGCGCCGATTCGGCTTCACGTTGCCGCGAAACGGTATCTGTGCGCGACCGATTCGGAATATGCCGGTCGGCTGTCGCCCGCGTCGCGCCAGAGCCTGTTCCTGCAAGGTGGTCCGATGTCGGCCTCGGAAGTGGCCGCGTTCGAGCTGGTGCCGAACTGGGATCAGGCGGTGCTGCTGCGAGCGTGGGATGATGAGGCCAAGGTGCCGGACCTCGTCGTGCCGTCGCTCGCGTCGTACCGACGCCGGTTGGAGGGCGCACTGCGCCGGAAGGTTCGCGCGTGACGAAGCCTCAGCTCGTGGTCTTCGATGTCGCCGGCACGACCGTCTTCGACGGCGACATCGTGATCGATGCCGTGGACGACGCGCTGAAGGCGAGCGGCGTCTACGTCGACCGCGACGCGATCCGATCGCTGATGGGCGTACCGAAACCGGTCGCGATCCGGAGGTTGCTGGAGCAGCACCGGCGCGCTGATGATGCCGTCGCGCTGGTGCACGACGTCCACGAGACATTTCTCGCGCGCGTGATCGAGCGCTACCGCAGCGAGAGCGGCGTCCGCGAAATGGACGGAGCCGCGGCGGTGTTCGCCGCGTTGCACGAGCACGCCATCAAAGTGGCGCTCGACACAGGGTTCAGCCGCCCGATTCTCGACGTCTTGCTCGAGCGCCTCGGCTGGACGACGCCCGATTTCATCGACTGCTCGGTGACGAGCGATGAAGTGGCGCACGGCCGTCCGGCGCCGGATCTGATCCGACGAGCGATGCAGCTGACCGGCGTCGACGATCCGCGGGTCGTGGTCAAAGTGGGCGACACGCCGGCCGATATCGAGTCGGGGCGCGCCGCGGCGTGCGGGTGTGTCGTCGCCGTTTCGTTTGGGACGCATTCGCGAGCCGAGCTCGAACGGCACCGTCCCGATGTCGTGATCGAGCGGCTCTCGGATCTCGTTTCGCTCGTAACCTCCGGACCGTGACGGCCAGCGCCTTCGACGTGCCGTGATCGGCGCCGGCATCGTCGGGCTCGCGCACGCGTATCACCTCGCCACCCGCGGCCGACGCGTGATCGTGTTCGAACGTCACGATCGTGCGGCGCCTCGGTGCGGAACTTCGGCATCTGTGGCCGATCAGTCAACCAGACGGCCCGCTGCGCACGCTGGCGATGCGCAGTCGGGACATCTGGCTCGCCGTGCTGTCCGGCCGGCGGTCTGACGCTGCGGCACTATCGCGCGTTCGAGAACTGTCCAACGCTGCCCGCGCTCCGTGGGTGCGTGCGCGCCGAGCTCCCGGAGTACGAGCAGTTCGGCATCCATGTGATGGTGTCGCAAAACGGATCCGCGTCGTGAACCACGCGCTCGATTCCGTGTCTGCGATCAAGTCTGTGTCGTGAGCGGCGCCCCAGTCGCACTCCGTTGTTGCACGGACGACCGACCAGGGTTGAGATCTCCTACCAGCTGCATCCACGTCGCCTCCGACGCGCTATCAGCGGGAAAA
>DAIUKO010000004.1:0-40706 GCA_036848175.1 Vicinamibacterales bacterium
GGAAGCGGATGAGGAACGGCGCGACGAACGCGCCGAGCGCGTACATGTTGAAGTTATGCAGCGCCCCCGACGCGATCAGCCACAGCATCGTCGGGATCGAGAGGACGAGCAGATACGGGTTGCCGGCGCGGCGGCGATCGCCGACGGCGTGCGTTTCAACCATCCCCCGCTTCGGCTCGCGCATCATCATCGCCGCGACGGCGCAGAGGATCCCCGGCACCGCGGCGATATAGAACGCGTTTCGCCAGCCCCACCTCTGCAGGATCCAGCCGCCGGCGCCGTTGGCGAGACCGAGCCCGAGCGGCAGGCCGAGCATCCAGATCGCGACGGCGCGGGCGCGCTGCGCCGCCGGAAAGAGATCGCCGAGCAGCGACGTCGAGGCCGGCGAACACGTCGCCTCGCCGACGCCGACGCCGAGGCGTGCGACGATCAACTGCGAGAAGTTGCGCGCCACGCCGGAGGCGGCGGTCAGCAGGCTCCACACGAACACGCCCGCCGCCAGAATCGTGCGCCGCTCTTTCCGGTCGGACAGGCGGCCGAGCGGCAGACCGACGACCGCATAGAGCAGCGTGAACACGGTGCCGAGCAGACCGAGCGCCGTGTCGCTCAAGCCCCACTCGCGGCGGATGCCTTCGCCGACGCCGCCGATGATCTGGCGGTCGAAGAAGTTCATGAGGTTGATCGCGAACAGCACGATGAGCGCGAACAACGACCCTGGAATCACTTGACTGGTGGTGTGTCTGCTCGAATTCACTACCGGGCCGCTCCGCTCCACCCCACCGCGCAGGCGTGCGCGGCGGGGACCCCGGCGTTGTCGCGGCCCGAACACGGTGGTCGAGGGTTCGTTGAGCGTAGTACCACTTCAGCCTGTACGGTCCACTAGAAAGGATGCTTGCCAGCGGCGATGACGGCGTCCGCGATTCGGCGCCGTGCGGAGATCGCGTCGATGGGCGCGAATTCGACCAGTCGGCCGACGCTGCATGCCAGCGAATCGCTGGCGCCGCGCGCGCGCAGCGCGGCGACGACCTGCTTGGCCGCCGCCGTGACGCGATCGGCGGCGTCGCTCGTGTACACATCAACGATGTCGCGCGCGAGCGAGGCGCGGCTGTCGCCGCGGGCGGCGAGCTTCTGCGCGCGCGCGGCGCCGCTTTCGATCGCGTAGGCCTCGATGACGATGTCGGCGATCTGCGCCTCGACTTCCTGCGCCTCCTTGAGCTCGTCACCGTAGGCTGATGCGGCGTGGCCGAGCAGCGCGATCGCCAGCCGCTTGGTGCGAGACGCGAAATCGCCGGCGCCCGATTCGAGCGCCCGCCGCGCGGCCTCAGCTGTGAAGAGCGACGATGACTGCTTCATCAACCGCGTCGGGATCAGCATCCGGTTGATTTCGTTGGTCCCCTCGTAGATCCGCGTGATGCGCGCATCGCGATACATCCGCTCGACCGGGAATTCCCGCGAGTAGCCGTTGCCGCCGAAGACCTGGATCGCCTCGTCCACGGTCCAGGCCAGCGCTTCGCTCGTCCACACCTTGTTGATCGAACACTCGACGGCGAATCCTTCGATCGTCTTCAGCACCTGCGCATCACTCGATGCGCCGTCGCGATCGACGGACTGCAGCGCGCGGTCGACGTCGCCGAGGGCGCGGTACGACATCGCGTCGCCGACGAAGCCGCGGACCGCCATCCCGGCGAGCTTCTGCTTGATGAGACCGAACTCGGCAATCGCCTTGCCGAACTGCCGGCGCTCCTTCGCGTACTTCACGGCGTGGCCGAGCGCGCCTTTGACGCCGGCCATGTTGCGCGCGCCGAGCTTCACGCGCCCGAAGTTGAGAACGTTGAAGGCGACCTTGTGGCCCTGTCCGATCGTGCCGAGCACGTTTTCGATCGGCACCTTGACGTTGTCGAGCATCAGCGCGGTCGTCGAGTTGCCGTCGAGACCGAGCTTGATCTCGTCGCGCCCCGAGACGACGCCCATCGAGCGCTCGACCAGGAACGCGGTGAACTTGTCGCCGTCGACCTTGGCGAAGATGGTGAAGAGATCGGCGAACTGGCCGTTCGTGATCCACATCTTCTGGCCGTTGAGCACGTAGTGACGGCCGTCGGGCGTGAGCACGGCGGTGGTCCGGGCCGCCAGCGCGTCGGATCCGGACTGCGGCTCGGTGAGCGCGTAGGCGGCCACCATCTCGCCGCTCGACAACCGCGGCAGATAGCGCGCCTTCTGTTCCGCGGTCCCGTAGTAGACGAGCGGCAGCGTCCCGATCGAGGTGTGCGCGCCGAGCGAGCCGCCAAACGACGGATTCATCGCGATCTGCTCGCCGACGTACGCCGCGCTGATCAAATCGAGGCCGAGGCCGCCGTACGCGGCCGGGATCTCGAGGCGAAGCAAATCGAGCTCCGCCGCTTTCCGCATCAGCTGACGCGTGAGATCCCAGTCGTGTTTGTAGAGACGCTCGACGACGGGCAGCACTTCCTTGTGCATGAACTCGGCGGCGGTCTGGCCGAACAGGCGCTGTTCTTCCGAGAGATCCTCGCGGATGAAGATGTCATCGGGACGTGCGTCGGTCGTCAGGAACTGTCCGCCAGTGAGCGTCACGTGCGTCTGGGCCATCAGTTGACTCTAATCGAGGGTGGGAAGTATAAGCCTGACATCGTGCCTACCATCAACGAATTATTCTCGCTGCGCGATCGTGTCGCGATCGTGACCGGCGGATCGCGCGGCCTCGGCCAGGAAATGGCCGAAGGACTCGCCGAAGCGGGCGCGTCGCTGATGCTGTGCGCGCGACGCGAGCAGTGGCTGACGCCAACGGTCGAAGCGATGCGCGGGAAAGGGTTCCACGTCGAAGGCATGTTGTGCGACGTGTCGAAGGCTGACGACGTTCAAGCCGTCGTCGACGAGACGATGGCGACGTTCGGCCGGATCGACATCCTGATCAACAACGCCGGCGTCACCTGGGCGGCCGAACCGGAACAGCTGCCGCTCGCCAAGTGGCAGAAAGTCGTCGACGTCAACCTGACCGGCGCGTTTCTGTTCGCGCAGGCGGCCGGCCGCGAGATGTTGAAGCAGCGCTACGGACGGATCATCAACGTCGCGTCGATCGCGGGCCTGCACGCGTCGGTGCATGGACCGCATTTCGCGCCCTACGCGGCGACGAAGGCAGGCCTGATCGGACTGACCCGCGAGCTCGCCGCGTCGTGGGGCCGCCAGAACATCCGCGTCAACGCCATCGCGCCGGGCTACTTTCACTCGCGCCTCGCCGACGGCGCGATCGAGATGAGCGAGCCGGCAATCAAGGCGACGAGCCCGATCCCGCGCGTCGGCGAGGCGGGCGAACTGAAAGGCGTCGCCGTGTTCCTGGCGGCCGACGCCTCCAACTACATCACCGGTCAGACGATCGTGGTCGACGGGGGGCGGACAATCGCGTGACTACTCAGTCTCCGTACGCGGCGCGGCCGTGGCTGAAGCACTACGACTACTGGGTTCGTTCGAACCTGTCGTATCCGGGCAAATCGCTCGCGGACATTCTCAGCCTCACGGCGATCGAGCGGCCCGATCGTCCGGCGACGCAGTTCCTCGGCGCGCAGATGACGTTCCTCGATCTGAAGCGGCAGGCGGATGCGCTGGCCGCGTCGCTGGCGCGGATGGGGATCGTCAAAGGCGATCGCGTCGCCATCATGCTGCCCAACTGCCCGCAGTACATCGTCGCGACGTTCGCGATCCTGCGGCTCGGCGCCGTCGTCGTCAACATCAACCCGAGCTACACGCCGCGCGAATTCCTGACGGTCGCGACCGACTCGGGCGCACGCCTCGTGATCACGCTCGACGCGCTCGCGCCGCTGGTTCTCGGCGTGAAACCGCAGACGGCCATCGAACAGGTGGTCGTGACGTCGCTTGCCGAGTACTCGGCGGCCGGCGGTGCGCCGCCGCAAATCGCCGGCACCGTCGCCCTGGCACCACTTGTCGCGAGTGAGGCTGAACCGAGGCTGAAGTCAGGCTGGAGTGAGGGCTGGAGTGAGGCTCTTCACAATCGGATACGTTCGGACGATCTCGCAGTGCTTCAATACACCGGCGGGACGACGGGGACGCCGAAGGGGGCGATGCTCACGCACGGCAACATCTGGGCGAACGTCGTGCAGACCGAGTCGTGGACCAACCCGTCGTACGTCCTCAACGGCAACGAGCGGTACCTGGTCGTCATCCCGTACTTCCACATCTACGCGTTCTCCGTCTGCATGATGGTCGGTCTTCGGATCGGCGCGCTGCAGATCATCCATCCCAAATACGATCCCGAGCAGGTCCTGATCTCGATTCGCGACTTCCGTCCGACCTACTTCCCCGCCGTGCCGACGGTGTTCGTGTCGCTGCTCAATCATCCCAAGGTGAGCGAGTACGGGCTCGAGCACGTGCGATTCTTCAACAGCGGCGGCGCGCCGTGCCCGGTCGAAGTGATGGACAGCTTCGAGCGCCGGATCGGACGGCCGTTGAACGAAGGCTATGGGCTGTCGGAAACGTCGCCGGTGACGCACTCGACGCCGCAGTTGGCGTTCCGCAAGCTCGGAACGATCGGCGTGCCATTCCCCGACACCGACATGAAGGTCGTCGACGTCGAGACCGGGACGCGCGAGCTTCCGTTCGGCGAGGCGGGCGAGCTCTGCATCGCGGGTCCGCAGGTGATGAAGGGCTACTGGAACAAGCCGGACGAGAGCGCAAACGTGCTGCGCAGACACGCCGACGGCCGCACGTGGTTCCACACCGGGGACATCGCACGCGTGGACGAGGACGGCTACACGTCGATCGTCCAGCGCAAGAAGGACATGATCATCGTCGACGGCTTCAACGTGTATCCGTCGGAGGTGGAAGCGGTGCTCTACGCGCATCCTGCGGTGCGGCTCGCCGCGGCGATCGGCGTGCCGGACCGGTATCACGGCGAAATCGTGAAGGCGTGCATCGCGCTCAAACCGGGCGCATCGGCGAGCGCCGACGATCTGATCGCCCACTGCCGCATCAGCCTCACCGAGTACAAGGTGCCGCGCGAGGTCGAAATCCGCGATACGCTGCCGATGAGTGCCGTCGGAAAAATCCTCTACCGCGTGCTGCGCGACGAGCACGCCGCCGCAACCGCCTCGCCTCTCAAGACCGTGACGCCATGACGCTGACCGATACCCGTCGAGGCCTGAGCGGCATCGACTACTTTCGGAAGATGCTGGCCGGCGAGCTGCCGCCGCCGGCGATGCTCGAGCTGTTCGGCATCCGTCTCGTCGAGGTCGAGGCGGGACGCGTGGTCTTTTCCGCCACCGCCGACGAGCGCTTCTACAACGGCACCGGCGTCGCGCACGGCGGCTTCGCCGCCACGCTGCTCGACACGGCGCTCGGCTGCGCGATCAACTCGACGATGCCGGTCGGGAAGCGCTTCACGACGCTGGAGCTGAAGGTCAATCTCACGCGGCCGATCACCAAGGAAGCGGGCGTGCTCCGCTGCGAAGCGAAGGCGGTGCACGTCGGCGGACGCACGGCGACGTCGGAAGGCCGCATCGTCGATGCGAGAGGCAAGTTGTACGCGCACGGAACGACCACCTGCATCGTCGTCGAACCGCCGCGCGGCACGTTGGAGCCCTAGCCATGCCCGATCTCGTTCGCTATGACATCCGCGACGGCGTCGCGGTCGTCACCATCGACAACCCGCCGGTCAACGCGTTGAGTCCCGCCGTGTGGGAGGCCGTCGACCAGGCGGTCGCGCGCGCGTCGACCGATCCCGCCGCCGATGCGATTGTCCTCATCGGCGCCGGCACGACGTTCATCGCCGGCGCCGACATCAAGGTCTTCGACGTGCTGAAGACGCCGGCGGACTCGATGGCGCGATCGGCCGGCACGCACGCGCTGCTCAAGCGGTTGGAGGATGCACCGAAGCCGCTCGTTGCAGCCATCCACGGCAACGCGCTCGGCGGCGGACTCGAGGTGGCCCAAGCGTGTCACTTCCGCGTCGCGACAAAGGACGCGAAGGTGGGTCAGCCCGAAGTGCTGCTCGGCATCATCCCCGGCGCCGGCGGCACCCAGCGCCTGCCGAGGCTCGCTGGCGCGAAGATGGCGCTGGAGATGTCGACGGACGGCAAACCGGTGCCAGCAGCGAAGGCGCAGGCCTCCGGAATCGTCGATCGGGTCGTCGACGTCGCCTCGACCGATCGCGAGGGCCTGCTCCGCGCGGCGATCGACTTTGCGAAGTCGAAAGCCAAAGCGCGCGAGATTCGCAAAACGCGCGAGATCACGCTGAGCGACGAGCAGACGAAGGCCGGGCTCGACGCGGTCGAAGCGGCACGGGCCGCGCTGAAGAAGACCGCGAAAGGGATGCACGCGCCGCAGGCCGTGGTCAGCGCGATCGAAGCCGGACTTCAGCGTTCGTTCGACGAGGGATCGATCCGCGAGCGCGAGCTGTTCGCCGAATGCGTCGTCTCGACCGAATCGAAGGCGCTCCGTCATCTGTTCTTCGCCGAGCGCGAGGTGGCGAAGGTGCCTGACATCCCCAAAGAGACGCCGGCGAACGAGATCAAACGCGCCGCGGTCGTCGGCGCCGGCACGATGGGGGGCGGCATCGCGATGTCGTATGCCAACGCCGGCATCCCCGTGCTGCTCAAGGAGGTCGATCAGGCGGCGCTCGATCGCGGCCTCGCGACGATCCGCAAGAACTACGGCGTGACGATGTCGAAAGGCAAGATGACCGCCGACGAGGTCGAGCGGACGATGGCGCTCATCACGCCGACAACGAGCTATGACGGCTTCGATCAGGTGGATATCGTCGTCGAAGCGGTGTTCGAGAACATGAATCTGAAGAAAGCGACGTTCGCGGAGCTCGGGAAGGTCGCGCGCCCCGATGCCGTCCTCGCCTCGAACTCCTCGACGCTCGATATCGACGAGTTCGCGCGCGCCAGCGGACGGCCGGCGCAGGTGCTCGGCCATCACTTCTTCAGCCCCGCCAACGTGATGAAGCTGCTTGAAATCGTCCGCGGGCGCGAGACGAGCAAAGAAGTGATCGCGGCGTCGCTCAAGCTGGCGAAGAAGCTCGGCAAGGTCGGCGTCGTCGTCGGCAACTGCTTCGGCTTCGTCGCGAACCGGATGCTCGCCTACTACATGCGCGAGTCCTACCTGCTGCTCGAAGAAGGCGCGAGCGTCGAGCAGATCGATCGCGTCCTGACGGAGTTCGGTTTGCCGGTCGGTCCGTACGGGATGCAGGACATCGCCGGCATCGACGTCGGCGCGCGCATCCGCCAGTACTTGAAGTCGATCGGCAAAACGCGCGCGGAAGGACCACAGTCGGAGATTCCGGATCGTCTGTTCGAGATGGGCCGCTACGGTCAGAAGACCGGCGCGGGTTGGTACAAATACGCCGCGCCGGGCAGCCGCGAGCGGACGACCGATCCGCTCATCGAGCAGCTCGCCGAAGAGGCCGCCGCAAAGCGCGGCATCACGCGGCGGTCGATCGCGGACGACGAGATCCTCGCGCGCATCACCACGGCGCTCGCCAACGAAGGGGCGCGCGTCCTCGACGAACGGTACGCGACGCGGGCGGGCGACATCGACATCATCTACGTCTACGGCTTCGGCTTCCCGCGTCACCGCGGCGGACCGATGTTCTATGCCGACACGGTTGGTCTCGACACGGTGCTGAAGCGGGTCCAGGAGTATCGCGCGCGGTTCGGCGACTACTGGGAGCCGGCGCCGCTCCTCGAGAAGCTGGTCGCCGAGGGTCGCGGGTTCTATACGGAGGCATCGCAGCCGGTCTAGCGATGATCGAGCTCGACGTTCACACGTTGGCCGGCCGGATTGGTCAGGAGCTTACGGTCGGCGACTGGTTTGCCGTCGCGCAGGATCGCATCCAGCAGTTCGCCGACGCCACGGGCGATCACCAATGGATTCACATCGACACGGCGCGGGCGGAAAGGGAATCGCCGTACAAAACGACGATCGCGCACGGGTTCCTGACGCTGTCGCTCCTCAGCACGCTCATGCGCGAGGCGATCCGTATCGGGGGCTTGCGCATGGCGATCAACTACGGCGTCAATCGCGTCCGCTTCATCTCGCCGGTGCCGTCCGGCGCGCGGATTCGCGGACGCTTCACGCCGAGTGCCGTCGAGCACGCGGGGGGCGCGGTTCAGGTGACGTGGACGGTCACCGTCGAACGCGAGGCCAGCGACAGACCCTGCATGGTCGCGGAATGGGTCGTTCGCTACTATCCGCAGTCCGAACTGCGCTAGAATTCAGGACGCCAGCTTAGTCCGCCTGAGTAGTGGGTTCTGTTATGAGCTACTCGCGATTCCGCATTCTCCTGTTCTCGTTCGTACTGTGCCTCGCCGTGTCGGTTGCCGACGTGGACGCGCAGGGGCGCGCCCGCGGTGGCGGCGGCGGAGGCCGTCCCGCCGGTGGTGGTGGCGGCGGGCGCCCCGTCGGTGGCGCTCCCATGGGCGGCGGCGCACGCGCCGTTCCGCGCGGAGGCGTCGTGCGCGGGCGCGCGGTTGTCGCAGGGCCGCGGTATGTCGCACCGCGCGGTGGGTATGGGTACTACCGCGGCGGTTATTACCGGCCGTACTACGGCTACGGTTATCGCTCCGCGGTCAGCGTCGGGTTCTACGGAGGCTTCGGATATCCGTTCGGCGTGAGTTTCAGCTACGGCTATCCGTACTACGGCCATCCCTACCGCTACGGCTACCCGTACTACTCTCCCTACCGTTACGGTTATCCGTACTACGGCTACTATCCGTACGCCTATCCATATCCCTACTCCGGGTACGGCGGCTACGGTTACTCCTATCCAGCGGCCGGGTACGGCGGCTACGGTTACTCCTATCCAGCGGCCGGCTACGGCGGCGCCGCGTACGGCGGAGTGCGGATCCAGGGCGCTCCGCGAGATGCGCAGGTGTTCGTCGACGGCACCTACGCCGGCATTGTCGACGACTTCGACGGTTCGCTCCAGCACATGAATCTCGAGGCCGGCGCGCACCAGATCGAGATTCGCGGGCAGGGCCTGCCGCCGATGCGGTACGACGTCAACGTCCAGCCGGGGCAAACGCTGAACGTCCACGTGCGGTGATTCACGCAATTGGTGAGTTGTCGAGACCAACTCACCAATTCTCTTTCACGGGTTCTCCACGGTCGCCAGCTTCAATCCAACGGTTCGCGTCTCGGTCTCGCCGAGCGTGAAGTGTTGTGCGCGTCCCCGCAGCGACTCGAGATATTCCGGGTCGTTCCACATGCCGTCCTGCACGTAGTCGATCGCCAGCGCGAGGTACTCGCCCGGCGGCAGCCCCTTGATTTGGTACTTCCCCTGCTGGTCCGGCCGCGCCGAGCGAACGAAACGCGAGGCGTCCGACCACTTGTCTGATTCAGTGGAGAAGACGATCACCGTGCCGTCCGCAAGCGGCGCGCCGTTCGTGTCGGTCAAGACGCCGCTGACTGTCGTCACCTTGTTGCTGATGATGACCTCGACGTCGGAATACTCTTCTCTTTGATTTCGTAGCGGCCGTCGATGCCGGTGCTCGTCTGACGCGGCTCCGATCCGAGCTCGGGTGCGTTGACGCTGACGTTCGCGCGGCGCAACGGACGGCCCGTATCCGCCGCGAACACACGGCCGCGAATGACGGCAGTGCCGGTCTGCGCCGGCGCACGGGGCGCGTCACGCGGCGGGCCGCCCTGCTGCACGCCGGCGACGATCTGCGCCGCGACGATGAAGGCCGCGATCATGGCGTGCTCCTATTGACCGATGTCTTCGTACCAGAGATACGCGTGCTCGGCGATGAAATCGGTCATCAAGCGGATGCAGCGTTCGTCCTGGACGACGTCGACACGTACGCCTCGTGCGCGCAACAGCTCCTCTTCACCCATGAACGTCCGGTTCTCGCCGATGACGACGTGAGGAATTCCGTAAAGAAGGATCGCGCCGGTGCACATCACACATGGAGAGAGCGTCGTGTAGATGACGCACTCACGGTAGATCGACGCCGGCTGCCGCCCGGCGCGTTCCAGCGCATCCATTTCGCCGTGGAGCACGGCGCTGCCCTGCTGCACACGGCGGTTGTGTCCGCGCGCGAGTATATGACCGCGATGTACGAGCACCGAACCGATCGGAATGCCGCCTTCGGCGAGGCCGCGTTCCGCTTCTTCGATCGCAGCCTGGAGAAATGAATCCATACGCGGTGATTGTGCCTCAACTTCAGAAACGCGAAGACAGGTTCGCGATTTCCGTGGCACCTGCCTTGCCTCTGCAAACGTGATCAACCCAACACTCGCTTGCATGAAGGAGGCAGCAGTATGGCTACAAACGATCGGTCAGATACCCGGAATCCGTCGACGACGACACAGACGAGCACGAACGCTCGCACACAAACCCCGCAGCGATCGAATCGCCCGCAGTCCAGCGCGCTCAGCCGGCGCGATCCCTTCTCGTCATTCGCCAATTGGACATCGCCGTTCGGTTCGCTGTTTCACCGGTGGAATGATGAGATGGATCGCTTCTTCGAGGACATCGGCTTCGGGCGCTCGGGGCTGATGCGGTCGCAGCAGCAGGTCGGCCAGTGGTCGCCGCAGATCGACGTGCGGCGCCGAGGCAACGAATTGGTGATTCACGCCGATATGCCCGGCATGAACAAAGACGACGTCAGCGTCGAGATTCGTGACGACGCCGTCGTTCTGCAAGGAGAGCGCAAGGAAGAGCACGAGGAAGACCGCGAAGGCTGGTACCGCACCGAGCGCAGCTACGGCAGCTTCTACCGGGTGATTCCGCTGCCAGAGGGCACGATCGCGGACAGCGCCAAGGCCAAGTTCAAGAACGGCGTCCTCGAAGTCACGCTGCAAACGCCGCCCAACGAAGTGAATCAGGGACGCAAGATCAACATTACTGAGTGATCGGCGCTGAGCGATCGGCGAGCCCAACTATAGGCAACTCAGCGGCGAGCGGCACGTCTTTCGCAAAAGACCTAACCGGAGGTTCGGGTCATGCTTCACATGGCGCTGGTATTCCTGGTGGTCGGGATCATCGCCGCCTTGCTTGGCTTCACGACGATCGCCGGAGCGGCGTTCGGCATTGCCAAGTTTCTGGCGGCGTTGTTCCTGGTGCTCTTCCTCGTGTTCCTGATCATCGGGCTCACGGCCGCTCGCCGTATCATCGATTAGATACAATGGAGGATCTCGGAAGTCCGAGATCCTCCATTGAACGCGCGTTCGCTTCCACTTCTCTGCGTCTTCTTTACACTCGCGCTCGCCGCCGCTCTGTTGAGTCAGAGCGCGACGCCGCCATCGCTGACCCTGCTGTCGAAAGACGGCCGCCGCTCCCTGACGATCGTCATGTCCGGCGACCAGGAGTTCATCGGCCTCGACGATCTCGCGGCAGTGTTCCAGCTCGCCGTGCACGAGGAGTCCGGCGCCATTACGGTTTCCTACAAAGGCAAGACGATTGTCCTCACGCCCGACCAGACGCTGGCGTCGGTGTCAGGACGGCTCATCTCGCTTCCGGCTGCGCCCACCCGCCGGGGGGCGCGCTGGATTGTGCCGCTCGAATTCATCAGCCGCGGGCTCGCACCGATCTATGACGCGCGGCTCGAGCTGCGCAAACCCTCGCATTTGTTGCTCGTCGGCGACATCCATGTGCCGCGCGTCACCGTCCGGTACGACTCGGTCGGCGCGGGCGGTCGTCTGACCATCGACGCGACGCCACGCGCGAACAGCACGGTCAGCCAGGAGGGCCAGCACCTCACTATCAAGTTCGAGGCCGACGCGCTCGACATCACAACGCCGCCGCTGCCAACGCCGGCCAATCAGGATCTCGTGCAGGGAGTCCGCATCGTCGATGCCACGACGCTGGGCGTCGACCTGGGACCGCGCTTCGCGGGCTTCAAGGCGGCCGCACAGCCGGTCGATACGACGACGCGCCTCGTCATCGACGTCATCGCGGCGCAGACCGAGACGGCGACGCCGGCGCCGGCGCCCGCTCCGGATCTTCCGGGCGCGCCGCCGCCGACCGAGTTGCCCCCGGCGCTGAATCCGCCGTCAGTGTCGATTCGGACGATCACCATCGATCCCGGTCATGGTGGCGACGACGAGGGTGTGAGGGGCGCGGGCGGCGCGAAGGAAAAAGATCTGACGTTGAGCCTGGCGCGGCGCGTCAAGGCGGTCATCGAAGGACGGCTCGGCATCCGCGTTCTGCTGACCCGCGACGACGACCGCAACGTGCCGATCGACGAGCGGACCGCGATCGCGAACAACAACAAGGCGGATCTCTTCGTCAGCCTGCACCTGAACGGATCGTTCCGGCGTTCGGCGAGCGGCGCGGCGATTTTCTGCGCGGACTTCGACGAGGCGGCGCGGAAGGCCGCAGCATCGACCGGCAACGAGCGGTTGCCGACCTTCGGCGGCGGCCTCCGCGACATCGATCTCGTCCGCTGGGATCTGGCGCAGACGCGCCACGTCGATCAGTCGATGACGTTCGCCTCGATACTCGAGCAGCAGTTCCGCGGGCGCATTCCGCTTGCCGAGCCGGCGATCGATCACGCCCCGCTGCGCGTGCTCGAGTCGTCGAACATGCCCGCGGTTCTGATCGAACTCGGCTACCTTACCAACACGGATCAGGAAAAGCTCATCACCGGCGAGGCCTTTCAGAACTCGTTCGTGCAGTCCATCTACGACTCGGTCCTCCGTTTCCGGGACGCGCTCGCGTCGGGAGCCACGCAATGAGGCCGCGCCGTGCCCTGCTGTTCGCCGGCATGGCGATCTTCGCGATCCTCGCCATTGTCGCGTCTGTGGTCGTCATGCGCTTCACGCCGCGGACGGGTACGCGCGCGGCCGCGGCGCCGTCGCCGACCGCGCCGGCTCCGCCCGGACGGAAGATCAAGGCGCACCTGTACTACGTCAGCGACAAGGGCACGAAGCTGATTGGCATCGAGCGCGACGTCGCCTATGCCGAAAACGCCGCCGAGCAGGCGCGCGAGATCGTCGCCGCACAGGTCGGCCCCGTCGCCGAGCCGCTCGTGTCGGCGGTGCCGGCCGGCACGACCCTTCGCGCGTTGTTCCTCACCGACAACGGAGAGGCGTTCGTCGATCTGAGCCGCGAGATCGCCGCCGCGCATCCCGGAGGGACCGTCAACGAACTGCTCACCATTTACACGATCGTCAACGTCGTGACCGCGAATCTGCCCGCGATCACGTCGGTGCAGGTTCTCGTCGAGGGGAAGGAAGTCGATACGCTCGCCGGCCACGTCGACCTGCGGCGACCTCTGACCAAGAACCTCGCATGGGTACAATGACTGCCAATGCGATCCGATCAGCGACCAGCCAATCAGCTCCGCGACACGACCATCACGCCGAACTATCTGCTGCACGCCGAGGGCTCGGTCCTCATCGAGGCCGGACGCACGAAGGTGATCTGCGCGGCGAGCGTCGAGGATCGGGTGCCGCAGTTCCTGCGCAACAGCGGCAAGGGGTGGGTCACTGCCGAGTACGGCATGCTGCCGCGCGCGACCAACACGCGCACGCAGCGTGAAGCGTCGGCCGGCAAGGTCGGCGGGCGCACGCAGGAGATCCAGAGGCTGATCGGCCGATCGCTCCGCTCGGTCACGAATCTCGTGGCGCTCGGCGAGCGGACGATCTGGATCGACTGCGACGTCATTCAGGCGGACGGCGGCACGCGGACCGCGTCGATCACCGGCGCGTTCGTCGCCCTCGCGCTGGCGCTCGAGAAACTCCGCGAGCGCGACGTCATCAAGAACATCCCGCTCACCGATTACGTCGCCGCCATCAGCGTCGGCATCGTCGAGGGCGAGGCGCTCCTCGACCTGGCCTACGACGATGACAGCCGCGCCGACGTCGACATGAACATCGTCAAAACCGGAGATGGACGGTTCATCGAGATCCAGGGCACGGCGGAAGCCGATCCTTTCGGACGCGAGGCGCTGCTGCAGTTGCTGTCGCTCGCGGACGTGGGCATCTCGCAACTCGTCGAGAAGCAGCGCGCGATCGTGGGCCATTTGATTCCGAGCCGCTGACATGGCGACAACCGCCTCACTCTTCCGCACCTCCGTCGCCACACCGCTGGGCGACATGCTGGCACTGGCATCGGACGCTGGCCTGTGCGCGTTGGAATTCATCGAGGTGAAGAAGCGGCAGCGTCCAGCGCGCGATCTCGACAGCAGTCTGGAGCGGCTGACGCGGCTCAACGCCCGCCTGCGCCGCTGGTTTCCGCCGCACGAGATCGTCGACACCGACACGCAGACGTTCGCGCAAACGCGGGCGTGGCTGGCGAGGTATTTCGAGGGCGCGAGTGCGGACCTCGGCGATCTGCCGCTCGACATGCACGGCGCCGGATTCGAGACGCGTGTCTGGCAGGCGCTGCTGGAGATTCCAGCCGGACAGACGACCAGCTACGGCGCAATCGCGAAGAAGCTGGGATCAGCCGGCGCGTCGCGCGCCGTGGGCGCCGCCAACGGCGCCAACCCGATCGCGATCATCGTGCCGTGCCATCGTGTCATTGGATCGTCGGGATCGCTGACCGGCTACGGCGGCGGCCTCGACCGCAAGACGTGGCTGCTCGATCACGAGCGCCGCTGGCGCCGCGATTCGCTGTTTTGATTCATTCGCACCTCAGTGCCCGGATCGGATCGACCCTCGTCGCACGGCGCGCCGGAATGTAGCAGGCGAGGAGCGCGACCGCGGTCAGCACGATCGACAGCGACGCGAACGTCAGCGGATCGCGCGGACTGACGCCGAAGAGCAGCGTTCCAATCGCGCGCGTCAGGGCGAAGGCGCCGGCGATGCCCGCCGCAACGCCCGCCGCCGCGAGGCGCGCACCCTGCCGCAGCACCATCGCGAGCACGTCGCCGGGCGCGGCGCCGAGCGCCATCCGAATCCCGATCTCGTGCGTCCGCTGCGTGACGAAGTACGCCATCACGCCGTAGATGCCGATCGCCGACAGCGCGAGCGCCGTCGCCGCGAACAGCGCCAGCAGCTGCATCGTGAACCGCCGCTCGGCCATCGCCGCTGCCACCACCGCATCCATCGTCCGAACCGCGAACAGCGGCTCGTTGGGATCGACGGCGCGGACTTCACGGCGCAGCGATTCGGCCAGGATCGCGGGATCGCCCTGCGCCCGGACCACGAGCGTCAGGTTGAGGTTGGAGATCTGAAGAACCGAGCGATAGCACATCGGCGTGGCCGCGGCGTCGAGGCGATCCGTCTTCACGTCGCGAACGACGCCGACGATGGTGAACCAGTTCGGCGTGGGAGCCTGCTGCGGACCCGCGGCGGATCGCACACGGGATCCGAAGGCGATGCGCTTGCCGATGGCGTCGCCGCTCGGGAAGAACTGGCGCGCGAAGCTCTCGCTCACCAGCACCGCCGGGGGCGCGTGGACGTCATCGTGATCGGTGAACAGCCGTCCGCGCAGCAGACCGATGCCGAGCGCGCCGAAATATCCCGGCGTGACGAGCGCCGCCTGCGACGTCGAGACGTCCGCCGCATCGGTACCTTGACCCTCGATCGTGAACGACGCGCGGCCGAACGAGCCGGCGAGCGGCAGCGTGCTCACGCCGCCGACCGATTGCACGCCCGGCAGCGTGGCCACGCGATCGAGGACGCGCCGATAGAAGCGGACGCGCGCGTCGTGTGTGAAGTACGGGCCGGTGGACGGTTCGTTGGGCTGGGGCAGCCAGAGCCGTGCGGTGAGGACGGAGTCGGGATTGAAACCGAGCGTGACGCGCTGCAGGCGCCAGAAACTCTGAATCAGCAGCGCCGCCGCGACGAGAAGCACGAGCGCCAGCGCGAACTCGGCGACGACGAGCACGCCGCGCAGTCGAGCCACCGATCCGCCCGCAGTCGCCGACCGCGTCGACTCGCGCATCACGTCGTGCAGCGCCGCGTCCGATCCCTGAATTGCCGGCGCCAGGCCGAAGAGCACGCCGGTCGCCATGGAGAGGCACGCCGTGAACGCGAACACCATCCGATCGACGCCGACCGTGTGTATGCGCGGCACCGTCGTCGGACTGAGATGGACGAGGCCGTCCACGCCCCACACCGCGAGCAGCAGGCCGAAACCGCCGCCGGCTAGCGCCAGCAGCACGCTTTCGGTCAGCAGTTGGCGCACGATGCGCGCGCGGCCGGCGCCGATGGCGCGGCGAATCGCGATCTCGCGCTGCCGCGCCGACGAGCGCGCGAGGAGAAGATTCGCGACGTTCGCGCACGCGATGAGCAGCACGAATCCGACGGCGGCGAGCAGCGTCAGCAGCGCCGGACGCACGTTGCCAACCAGATCGTCGTGCAGTGGAATCACGCGCAGCGCCCAGCCGGTCGCCGCCGGATAGTCGGACGGAAACTCACGCCGCAGCCGCTCGGCCAGCGCATCGACGCGCCGCTGCGCGTCGGCGATCGAGATGCCCGGCTTCAACCGGCCGATGCCGCCTTGCAGCAGATACGCGCGGCGGATCGGCTGCGGTGAAAACGGCGCGGCAACCCAGCCGCTCGGCGCCCAGATGTCGACATCGCTTTCGTTCACGCGGCCCGGATGTCTGAACGACGCCGGCGCCACGCCGATGATCGAGTACATGTCGTTGTCGATGCCGAACCGCTTGCCGACCACATTCGGATCGCCGCCGAACCGCCGCTTCCAGATCGCGTCACTGATGACGGCCACCGTGGCGATGCCCGGCTGCGCGTCCGCCGTCGTGAACACACGTCCCAGCTGCGCGCCGACGCCGAGCATCGTGAAATAGTTCGCGTCGACGAGCGCCGTCTCGACGCGCTCGGGCTCGTCGGTCTCGGTCAGGTTGGCGTTGATCGGCCACGACCCGGCGATCTCATCGAACACGCCGGACGCCCGCAGGTCGAACAGCTCCGGGATCGACAGGCCGATGTCGCGCGCGTTCTGGCGCGTGAAGTCGACCGTGACCCGCACCAGCCGATCGGCATTCCGGAACGGCAAGGGCGCCAGGACCACGGCGTTCACGATCGTGAAGAGCGCGGTGTTCGCGCCGATGCCGAGCGCGAGAGTCAGGACGGCGACGATCGAGAATCCCCGATCGCGAAGCGCGGTACGGACGGCGTAACGCAGATCCTGAATGAATGTCATGGGTGATGGCCGGGCGGGCCGTCGCAAACCGAACGCCAGGACACACCGATGATTTGCTTAGGCTTTTTGGTCCCGGCCTGACGAAGAATTCCGGCGCTGGGAAACGCGGTGTTCGGACTCGAACGCTTCGAGGAACGGGCGCAGTGCGCGGAAGGCGTTGCCGCGATGGCTGACGGCGGACTTCTCGGCATCTGTCGCTTCGCCGAGCGTCCGCCCGTACGGCGGGTAGAAGAAGATCGGGTCGTAGCCAAAACCGTTCGAGCCTTTCGGCTGCGGTGCGATCTGCCCCTCAACTGTGCCGCGCGTCTCGAAGAGGATGCGTCCATCGATCGCAAGGGCCAGCGCGCACACGAATCGCGCCGAACTCCCCGCCGCGCCCTTCGCGCGCAGCGCGCGGTCAATCAATTCGAACTTCGCCGGATATTTCGTCTGCTCGCCGCCATAGCGGGCCGATTCGACGCCGGGAGCACCTCCGAGCGCGTCGATTTCGAGTCCGGAATCTTCGGCGACGGTCAGCTCGCCTGTCGCCGCCGCGTAATACAAGGCCTTGGCGCGCGCGTTCTCCTCGAACGTCCGGCCGGTTTCTTCCGGCGCGCTCACCGCCGGCCATGCCTCGAGCGTGACGAGCTCGATCGGGATGCTGTCGAGCAGCTGACGGATCTCACGCACTTTGTTTCGATTGGTGGTGGCGATGAGCAGTCGCACGACACAGCGTAACAACGACCAACGACCAATGACTAACTACCATGTGGAGAGGTTTGGCCGCGGGCGGCGACCCGAAGGTCGGCCGCCCGGGTGTGGGCGGAAGGTGGTTCGGCCGGCTGGCTGACGGCTCAAAGGAATGACTTACGATCCAGCCGACGGGCGGGAGTCCTCCCTTTGGGAGGAAGCACTTATGCGGCGGCGATCTTCGAGCGTGGCTTCAACGCCGCCTTCACTGGCGTCGCGTGCTCCACGCGCATGAATGCGCCGTCGCGCGTCCGAAACAAAAACTTCGCATCGACGAGAGTCCCGAGGAGCGCGCCGCACGACACGGCGTCCAGACCCCAGAGGCGTCGCGCCTGCGCCTCAGTGAGACGCAGACCGGGCATTTCTAGGAACTCTCCCTGGACCCGCCGGAGCACTTCGTCAGTTGCGCGGGTCGGCTCTGGCGTCATACGTCCTCCAATCGACACTTGCTGGCCAGGGAACAGAGGGTAAAAAGCAACCAGGATGCCACCGACTTTTTCGCGATTTCCAACAATCGGTGGCGAGGTAATCCGTAAGAACATTGGGATTTTTGCGCGAGGCCCGGAAGAGGCTGTGTGAGCCCGACCGTTCCGAAGCCCATCAGCTGTTGGCTTCGTGACGTCACGTGTAGGAAATCCCATCAGGACGTATGGGACTCGATGGCTGTCGCGAAACTTGCATGACGGCGACGGCATGACTCAGATTTCTGATGCTGAAGGCTTGAATCTGGCCACCCATCGCGCTCCGGCGAGCGTTTGGGACCGGCGCGGATGGGACGGCACTCGCGAGCAGCTCGCGCTCACGCGCTGGCTCGTCGGCCTGGGCGGCGGCGCGCTGGCGATCCAGGGGCTGCGACAGCGGACCGTGGTCGGCTCGCTGCTCGGCGGCCTCGGGGCAAGTCTCGCGTGGTGGGCGTTGACGGGAGAAGGCGACTTGTCGGATGCGCGGCGGTTCTTCGCGCGTGTCCTCGAGCCGTGGCGGCGCCACGACGATCTCGTGCACGAAGCCTCCGCGGACTCGTTTCCGGCGAGCGACGCGCCCGCCTGGACGCCAACGGTCGGCACCGGCCTTCGCCGCGGGAACGCCCGCGTGTAGCCCATGCTCCGGGCGCTCCGCGTTCCGCTCTCGTGGCGAGAGCTCGCAAGGCGAACCTACAGCGAGGTCCTCGCGGACAACTGCCTGGGCCTCGCCGCTCAGCTCTCCTACTACTTCTTTCTCGCGCTTTTTCCCGCGCTGCTGTTCGTCGTCGCGATCATCAGCTTCGTCCCGGTCGAGGGCCTCCTCGATTCGATCACCTCGATGCTCGCGCGCGTCGCCCCGTACGAGATGCTCAAGCTCGTCCAGGATCAGATTCTCAAGATCGCGAATGACAAAAACGGCGGGCTCCTCACGCTCGGCATGATCGGCACGATCTGGAGCACCTCCTCCGGCGTCACGGCGATCATCGACACGCTCAATCAGGTCTACGACATCCTGGAAGGGCGGCCGTGGTGGAAGGTACAGCTGATTGCGCTCGGCCTGACGGTCGCGCTCGCGGTGTTCATCGTCGTCTCGTTCGCGCTGGTGCTCGTCGGGCCGACGCTGGCGGAGAAGGTGGCGCTGTGGGCACACATGGGGCAGGCGTTCGAGTGGACGTGGAAGATTCTCCAGTGGCCGCTGATCTTCGCCTTGATTACGTTCGCGATCGCCGTCGTGTATTACTACGCGCCAGACGCCGAGCAGGAATGGATCTGGATTACGCCCGGGTCCGTGTTCGCGACGATTCTCTGGGTGCTCATCTCGCTCGCGTTCAAGTTCTACGTCGCGAACTTCGGATCGTACAACGCGACCTACGGCGCGATCGGCGGCGTCATCGTGACGATGCTGTGGTTCTACATGTCGTCGCTGGCGATTCTGGTCGGCGCCGAACTGAATGCCGAAATCGAACACGCCTCGCCCTACGGCAAGGATCCGGGGGAAAAACAGCCGGGTGAGAAAAAGAAGATCGGTGCGGTCGCCGAGCGGTCGTGGCGCGAAGGTCAATCGGCCGGCACGCTGAAGCCGGCCATCGCGCGCGAGAATTGCGACGTCGACACCGACCTGCCGCCCGCACGCCCGATGGAGGCGCGCCCGCGCTTCAGCGACTGGGTCGTCACCGGCGTCGTCCTCGGCGAAGCGGCCTTCCTCGCGTATTCGAAGCTGCGTTCGCGCTTCAACAGAGTCCGCGCCTGACGCACGTCGGAGGCGCCCACCGACAATATTGAAAAATGTGCGGCGGCCATCCCGCCGCACTGCCGGTCCTATAGAATTAGCGCACGCGCCCTGAAGTTGAGTGCGGAGCGCCCTGACAATGGACAAGCTCTTCAGCTTTCTGTTCAAGTATCCGCCGTTCGTCTTTCAACAGGCCGACTTCTCGTATGGCCTGTCGCGGCCGGTGCTGCTGGTCGTCACCGGCGTGACGGCCGTCGCGGTGGCGGCGCTGTTCACGTATCGAGGGCTGGCCACCGTCGAGCGGACGCGCGATCGCGTCGTGCTCGTCGGGCTGCGCCTCGTGGCGCTGGCGGTGCTGCTCTTCTGCCTGTTCCGTCCCACGCTGATCCTGAAGGCGGCCGTGCCGCAGCAGAATTTCCTCGGCGTGCTGATCGACGACTCGCGCAGCATGGCGATCGCCGACCGCGACGGCCAGCCGCGCAGCGCGTTCGTGCAGCAACAGCTGAACGGCCCGAACGCCAAGCTGCTCGACGCGCTGTCGCAGCGCTTCGTCGTCCGCTTCTTCCGCTTCTCGTCATCGGCGGATCGCGTCGCGTCGGCAGCCGACATGAAGTTCGCCGGCACGTCGACCCGGCTGGGACAGGCGCTCGATCGCGCGCGCGACGAGCTCGCCGGCCTGCCGCTCGCCGGTCTGGTCATGGTGACCGACGGCGCCGACACGTCGGATGCGACGATCGACGAATCGCTCGCGAGCCTGAAGGCGCGCTCGATCCCGGTGTTCACCGTCGGTCTCGGACAGGAGCGGTTCGCGAAGGACATTCAGGTCACGCGCGTCGAGACGCCGCGCACGGCGCTGAAGGGCACGGCGCTGGTCGTCGACGTCGTGCTCTCGCAAACCGGGTACGGCGGCAGCACGGTTCCGCTCACGGTCGAAGACGACGGACGGATCGTGAGCACGCAGGAAGTGAAGCTGCCCGCCGACGGCGAGGCGGCGACGGTGAAGGTTCGCTTCACGGCGTCCGAGGCGGGACCGCGCCTGTTCAAGTTCCGCGTCAAGGATCAGCCGGGCGAGCAGGTCACACAGAACAACGCGCGCGACGCGCTGATCGAAATCCACGACGGCAAGGAAAAGATTCTGTACTACGAGGGCGAGCCGCGGCCCGAGATGAAGTTCATCAACCGCGGCGTCGAGGACGACAAGAACCTGCAGCTCGTCGTGCTGCAGCGGACGGCGGAAAACAAGTTCTATCGCATCGGTGTGACCGACAAGGAGGAGCTGGTCAGCGGCTTCCCGAAAACGCGCGAGGAGCTGTTCGCCTACCGGGCGATCATCCTCGGTTCGGTCGAAGCGGCATCGTTCACGCCCGAGCAGCTGCGCATGATCGCCGACTTCGTCAGCAAGCGCGGCGGCGGCCTGCTCGCGCTCGGCGGACGGCGATCGTTTGCCGAAGGCGGATGGACGGGGACGCCGGTCGGCGAAGTGCTGCCCGTCGTCGCCGACGCCGCGAACGCGAAGTACCTCTCGGAGCTCTCGGTCCATCCGACCCGCGCCGGCGCGCTCTTCCCGGTCACGCAGATTGCGGACAGCGAATCGGCGTCCACCGCGAAGTGGAACGACATGCCGGCGGTGACGACGGTCAACGCCGTGCATCAGGTCAAGCCGGGCGCCACCATTCTGCTGAGCGCGGTCGACAATCAGCGGAAGGATCAGGTCGTGCTCGCCTTCCAGCGGTACGGCCGCGGCAAGGCGATCGCGATGCCGATTCAGGATTCGTGGGCGTGGAAGATGGACGCCAAGGTGCCGGTGACGGACACGACGCACGCGATGTTCTGGCGGCGCATGCTCCGCTGGCTGGTCGACGGCGTTCCCAATCAGGTCAACGTGACGACCACGACGGACCGCGTCGAGCCGGGAGAACCGGTCAAGATCACCGCCGAAGTGCTGGACGCGGCCTACACCGAGGTGAACGACAGCCGGGTGATGGCGCGGATCACGGCGCCGTCCGGCAAGGTCAGCGAAGTGCCGGTCGACTGGACGGTGACGCGCGACGGCGATTACCGCGCGACGTTCACGCCGGAGGAAGCGGGCATCTACGACATCAAGGTCGCGGCGGTCCGCGATCAGAAGGATCTCGGCGCCGCGGCGATGCACGTCCGCGTCTCGGCCGGCGACGCCGAGTACTTCGACGCCGCGATGCGCGCGCCGCTCCTCAAACGGATCGCCGAGGAAACCGGCGGCCGCTTCTTCACGCCGGCCAACGCCGCGTCGCTGCCGGAGGCCGTCAGCTACACCGGCCGCGGCGTCACGGTCGTCGAGGAGCGCGAGTTGTGGGACATGCCGGCGCTGCTGATGGCGCTGGTCGCGCTCGTCGGCGCGGAGTGGGGCTATCGCCGGGTGAGAGGTCTTGCATGACCCCTCGCTTCGGCACGCAACCACGCAACCACCAAACCACGAAATACGTTTTGGACAAGGTTGTTTGTTCGTGGTTTCGTGCGTTCGCGGTTTCGTGCCTCTCGTCGCTGCTCCTGAGCACGGCCGCCGCGGCGCAGGACAGTCATCTCCTCGTCATCACCGGGGTCGGCGGCGACGACGAGCACACGCAGCAGTTCCACAAGTGGGCGACGGCGATGATCGACGCCGCCAAGAAAAAGGACGGGCTGTCCGACGACAACATTATTTACCTGTCGGAGAAGCCGGAGCTCGACGCGGCGCGCATCAAAGGCAAGTCGACCCGCGAGAACGTGCAGAAGGCGTTCGCCGATCTCGCCGCGCGCGCGCGGCCCAACGACGCGGTGGTCATCGTCCTTCTCGGCCACGGCAGCTTCGACGGCGGCCGCGCGGCGTTCAACTTGCCGGGAGTCGACCTGACGCCGAGCGACTACGCGGCGCTGCTCGGCAAGCTCGCGACGCAGCGCGTGGCCTTCATCAACACGTCGAGCTCGAGCGGCGCGTTTCTCCCCACCGTCGCCGGTCCGGGGCGCGTCGTCGTGACCGCGACCAAGACCGGTGGCGAGCGCAACGAGACGCGCTTCCCGGAGTTCTTCGTCGAGGCGTTCTCCGACGATGCGGCGGACCGCGACCGCAACGGCCGCGTCTCGATCGCCGAAGCGTTCGACTACGCGAAGACGAAGGTGGCCAAGGCCTACGAACAGGAGGGACACATCCTGACCGAGCACGCCGCGCTCGACGAGGGGCCGGCCGGCACCGGCCTGGCCGCGCAGCTCTTCCTCGCCGCGCCGCAGAACGCGTTGAAGGTGGACACGAGCGACCCTGCCATGAAGGCGCTCGTGGACGAGCGCGACACGATCGAGCGCGAGATCGCGGCGCTCAAGCTGATGAAGCCGTCGATGGACGCGGCCAAGTACGATGCGCAGATGGAGAAGCTGCTGACCGATCTCGCGCTCAAGACCAAGGCGATTCGCGATCGCCAGGCGAAGAAAGAAGACCATCAGTGAATCGAGTCGCCGTGGTGGCCGCCGCCACGCTGCTCCTGGCGTCGACTGCCCAGGCGCAGCGCGGCTTCGGCGGCTATCGCGGCCGCGCCGAACCGGTGATGCCCAACGCGCCGTACGACGGCCGGTTCACGTTCGTGCGCCTGCGCTACGGTCCGCCGACGCAGTACGTCTCGCAGCGTATTCCGTGGTCGCACGACTACCCGACCGGCGAGCGCCACTTCATGAAGATCCTGAACGAGCTGAGCTACCTGAACCCGCACATCGAGGAGACGAACATCATCGGCTTCGACGATGCTGAGGTGTTCAAGTATCCGGTGGCGTACATGGCGGAGCCGGGGTTCCTGACGCTCACCGATGGGGAAGCCCTTCACTTTCGCGAGTACCTGCTCAAGGGCGGCTTCGTGATTTTCGACGACTTCTCGGCGATGCGCGGCGGCTGGGGCAACTTCGAGGAGCAGATGCTGCACGTCCTGCCCGGCGCGCGTTTCGTCGATCTCGACGCGACCCATCCGATCTTTCATTCATTTTTCGAGATCAACGACCTCGACATCATTCCGCAGTACTACGACGTCGGAAAGCCGATCTTCCGCGGCGTCTTCGAGGACAACGATCCGGCGAAGCGGCTGCTGGTGATGGTGAACTTCAACACCGACATTTCCGAGTTCTGGGAGTTTTCGGATACGGGTCTGAAACCGATCGACGAGTCGAATCAGGCGTACAAGCTGGGCGTCAACTACATTATGTATGGCATCACACACTAGGCAGGCCTGAAGGGCTGCGCTACCGAGCCGCTCAGACACGAGCCGTGGTAGCGTGACGACGGTAGCGCAGGCATTCGGGCCTGCGCGCGAAAGGGGCAGACGTGGATCACATCACCACGGGGATGGTCGATTTGGATTCGGCGGACGACGTCGCGCTTGCCGACAAGATGAATGCGGGCCGCAAGCAGATCATCGCGGAGCTCGAAAAACGCATCGTCGGGCAGAAAGACGTCGTCGAGCTGGTGTTGATGACGTTGTTCGTCGGCGGCAACAGTCTGATCGTCGGCGTCCCCGGGCTGGCGAAGACGCTGCTCATCGCGACGCTCGCGCAGGTGCTCGACCTCAAGTTCAACCGCATCCAGTTCACGCCGGACCTGATGCCGTCGGACATCACCGGCACCGACATCATCAACGAAGACGCGTCGACCGGCCGGCGGCAGATGGTGTTCGCGCCGGGGCCGATCTTCGCCAACATCGTCCTTGCCGACGAGATCAACCGGACGCCGCCGAAGACGCAATCGGCGCTGCTCGAAGCGATGCAGGAGCACCGCGTCACGATTCAGGGGCGCACCTACGATCTCGCCGAGCCATTCTTCGTCTTCGCGACCCAGAACCCGATCGAGCTCGAAGGCACCTACCCGCTGCCCGAAGCGCAGCTCGACCGCTTCATGTTCCACATCGTCATCGAGCATCCGCCCGAGGACGAGGAGTTCGAGGTCGTGCGGGTGACGACCGCGATCATCGATCCGCACTACAACCGGCCGGTGAGCGGCAACGATCTGATCGCGTTTCAGCGGCTGGTGCGGCGGGTGCCGGTGGCCGAGCCGGTGATGCGCTACGCGTTGAATCTGGTTCGCACCAGCCGTCCGAAGTCGAAACAGGCCCCGGAGTCGGTGAAGAAGTACGTGGCGTTCGGCGCCAGCGTGCGCGCGGCACAATACCTCGTGCTCGGCGCGAAGGCGCGCGCGCTGACCAGCGGCCGCTATCACGTGAGCTTCGAGGACATCCGGGCGCTGGCGCACCCGGTGCTCCGCCACCGCGTCCTCACCAACTTCCGCGCGGAGTCGGAGGGGGTGACGACCGATTCGCTGATCGACGAATTGCTGTCGGCGGTGCCGACACCAAGGAGTGGAATGTAGGCATTGCGGATTGAGGATTGCGGATTGCGGATTTATTGACGATTCAATACTCAATGAATCCGCAATTGGCCAATTGCGGATTCGTCGTAGATTCAATCGTCAATAAATCCGCAATCCGCAATCCTCAATCCGCAATAACGAGCTTCTCATGTCAGAGCCGACACTCGTTCCCGGCGCACGATTCGTCGATCCGAAGATTCTTGCGCGGATCGGCAACCTCGAGCTGCTCGCGCGGACCGTCGTCGAAGGCTTCATCAACGGCATGCACCGCGCGCCGTTCTTCGGGGCCTCGATCGACTTCGCCGAGCATCGCGGCTACGTGGCCGGCGACGACATCCGCCGCGTCGACTGGCGTCTCTACGCGCGCACCGACCGCTATTACGTCAAGCAGTACGAGGCCGACACCAACACCAACCTCTCGATCCTGTTCGACATCTCGAAGTCGATGCAGTTTGCCAGCCGCGGCATCCCCAAGCTCGAATACGCGTGCTTCGTCGCGGCGTGCATGGCGTATCTCGCGCAGCGGCAGCGCGACCGCGTCGGCATCATCACCTTCGACAGCGACATCGTCACGCACGTGCCGCCGTCGGCGAAGCACTTCAACGTGACGCTGCACACGCTCGATCGCGCGCGCGCCGAGCGTCCCGGCAACCTCGGCGTGCCGCTCAACAAGATGGCGGAGCACTTCAAGCGCCGCGGCATCCTGGTCCTGATCTCGGACTTCTACGAGGAGCCCGACACGATCCTCGAAGCGATCAAGCCGCTGAAGTTCCTCGGCAACGAGCTGATCGTGTTTCACGTGCTCGATCCCGCGGAGCTCGACTTCGGCTACGACGACGCCTCGAGCTTCGAGGACCTCGAGACCGGCGAGCAGATTCCGGTCGTCCCCGAGTCGCTGCGCGACGAGTATCGCGCGATGATTCGCGCCCACATCGAGGCGCTGACCACGAAGTTCTCGGAACACCGGATCGACTACACGCTGCTGAACACCGCCGAACCGCTCGATCGGGCGCTGTTCAGCTACTTATCCAGCCGGGAGCGGCTGATGCGCGTGCGCTGACATGGCATTCCTGACACCGCTGTTCCTCGTCGGCCTCGGCGCGCTGGTGATTCCGGTGTTGATCCATCTGATTCAGCGCGAGCGGAAGCGGGTCGTCGAATTCCCGTCGCTGATGTTCGTGCGGCGGATCCCGTACCAGTCGGTGCGGCGGCGGCGGATCCGGCACTGGGCGCTGTTGATGCTGCGCGCCGCCGCGATGGCGCTGATCGTGCTGGCGTTCGCCCGGCCGTTCTTCCGCCGCGATGCGGCGGTCATCGCCGCGACCGGCGGCGCCCGCGAAGTGGTCATCCTGCTCGATCAGTCCGCCAGCATGGGCTACGGCGATCACTGGCAGAAAGCCCGGGCCGCGGCGCACTCCGTCGTCAGCGGTTTGAGCCGCGAGGACAAGGCGACGCTGGTGCTCTTCTCGCGCAACGCCGAGGAGAACATGCGCGCCACCTCCGATCGCACGCGTCTCGACGCCGCGATCAACGCCGCGAAAGTGGGATCCGGCTCGACGCGATATGGTCCGGCGCTGAAGCTGGCCGAAAGCATCCTCAGCCGATCGCCGGTCAAGCGGCGCGAAGCGGTCCTGATCAGCGACTTTCAGAAGTCCGGCTGGAGCGGGTCCGAGGACGCGAAGTTTCCGGAAGGGATGGCGCTGACGACGACATCGGTCGCGTCCGCAGGCGTCGTCAACCTGTCGGTGCCCTCGGTCTCGTTCGGCCGCGCGGCGTTCTCGGGGCAGGAACGGGTGACGGTCACGGCGGGACTGAGTAATAAAGGTGACGAGCCGCTCAAGGACGTCCCCGTCGTCTTGACGGTCGACGGCCACGATCTCGAGACGGCGCGCGCCGCGGTCGCGCCGCACGCGTCGTCGTCGGTCGCGTTCGCGCCGTTCACGCTGGTCGGCCCGAACGTCCGTGGATCGATCCACGCGGGGTCCGATCCGCTGCCGGCCGACAACGCGTTTTACTTCGTCCTGTCGCCGAGCGAACCGGTGTCGATCGTCATCGTCGACGGCCTGGATCGATCGGACGCGAGCCTGTTTCTGAACAAGGCGCTGGCGATTGGATCGACGCCGGCGTTTCAGATCGAGGTCACGTCCGCGAGCCGCGTGTCGCCGGCGACGTTCGACAAACGATCGGTCGTCGTCTTGAACGACACGCCGTACCCGCCCGGCTCGGGCGGCGCGCTGAAGCGGTTCGTCGAGCGCGGCGGCGGCGTGCTCGTGGTCGCCGGCGATCGGACGACGCTGCCGAGCGGGACGACGAACGAAGCCGATCTCTTCCCCGGCCGTCTCGGCGCCGCCGTCGATCGCACCTCGGGACGCAGCGCCTCGCTCGGGTTCCTCGACTACAGCCATCCCGTGTTCGAGGTCTTCAAGGCGCCGCGCAGCGGCGACTTCTCCGCCGCCCACATGTTCCGGTATCGCGCGCTCGAACCGGGAGCGAACGATCGCGTCCTCGCCCGCTTCGACGACGGCGCCGTCGCGGCGGTCGAACGGAAAGCGGGCCTCGGCCGCGTGGTCGTCTGGACGTCGACGCTCGACGATACGGCGAGCGACATCGCGGTCAAGCCGGTCTTCCTCCCGCTCGTGCATCAACTCGTGCGTTACCTCGCCCACTACGAAGCGGCCGCGTCATGGTTCACGGTCGGCCAGGTGCTCGATCTCACCGCACGCGCCCGAACTCGCACCGCTCGCATCGTCGTCTCGCCGTCCGGCGAGCGAACGACGCAGGCAGGCATGGGCGAAGGAACGGAAGGGCTGCTCGAGTTGAACGATCAGGGCGTGTACGAGATTCGCGGTACCGGTGCGAGCGGCGGACGTCCCGAAGCGATCGCCGTCAACCTGGATCCAGTCGAGTCCGACCTGGCTCCGTTGGATCCGAGCACGATCGTAGCGTCCGTTACCGGACACGCGTCGTCCGTGGACGTGCAGCAGCAGCCAGCGACGCCGGAAATGACGCGCGAAGACGCCGAGCGGCGGCAGAGCCTGTGGTGGTATCTGCTCCTGACAGGCGTCGGGCTGCTGGCCGTCGAGACCGTCATCGCGAATCGCCTGTCGCGTAAAGAGAAATTCTTGTAGGGCGACCTTTTCGGGTCGCCGGGTGCTACTCTGGTGAAACATCGATCCGCGTCGGCGGCCCTGAAAAGGGCCCGCCCTACGAACGAGGCGATTCGATCTCGCATCGGACTCTAAGGAGCGCGCATGGATCCTCGCACACAGCTCGTTGACGTCATCCGCAACGTCCGCAATCGCTGGCGTCTGAGGCTTGCGCTGCGAGGCGCGGTCGTCGTCGTCGCCGGGACGATCCTCGCGCTGCTGCTCTCCGCGTCAGGTCTCGAGTCCTTCCGCTTCAGTGCCGGCGCGATCATCACCTTCCGCATCCTGTCGGTCGCCATCTTCGTCGGGCTGCTCTTCTACGGCCTCGTGTGGCCGCTGCGGCGCCGCGTCACCGATGCGCAGGTCGCGATGTATCTCGAGGAGTGCGATCCGACGCTCGAAGCCGCGATCATCAGCGCGGTCGAAGCGACCACCAACGGCGGATCGCCCGATCACTCGCCGCGTCTCGTCGAAAAACTGGTCGAGCAGGCGATCGAGCAGTGCCGCGCGGTCGAGCACGGCAGCACCGTCGATCGCACGGCCACCAAGCGTCATTCGATTTCGCTCGCCGCCATCGCCGCGGTCACGGCGCTGATCATCGCGCTCGGTCCGGCATATCTTCGTCAGGGCCTCTCGGCGCTGCTCATCATCTCGCGCAGCGCGGAAGCGTCGAGTCCGTACAGCATCGAAGTGACACCGGGCAGCGGGAAGGTCCCGCGTGGCGCAGATCAGGCGATCCGCGCCAAGCTGGTCGGCTTCAGCGCCAAAGACGCGGCCGTGCTGATGCGCACGTCGGCAGCCGCGCCCTTCGAGCGCGTGCCACTGGTGCCCGCCGCCGGCAACGATCCGAGCACGTTCGAAGGCATGCTGTTCCATCTCGACAAGCAGACGGACTATTACGTCGAGTCGAACGGCGTCGTCTCGAAGACGTTCACGCTGGCGGTCGTCGACCTGCCGACGGTCAAGCAGCTCGATCTCGAGTACGTGTTCCCGTCGTACACGGGGTTGCCTCCCCGGAAAGTCGACGACGGCGGCGATGTCGCCGCGATCAAAGGCACTGAAGTGCGGCTGCGCATCACGCCGACGATGGCGGCGCCGTCGGGCCGCATTCTCCTGAACGACGGCGCCTCGGCGCCGCTGACGACGCAAAGCGACGGGTCGCTGACCGGCAGCTTCCGGATCGATCGACAGGGCTTCTATCGCATCGAGCTGACCGGACCGCACGCCGAAAAGGTCGATGCGTCGCCGCAATACACCATCGACGTCATCGACGACCAGGCGCCGGCCGTGCACTTCACCAAGCCTGGCCGCGACACCCAGGCGACGCCGGTCGAAGAGTTGTTCCTCGAGGCGCGCGCCGACGACGACTACGGCGTCAAGTCGCTGCAGCTGTTCTACTCGGTGAACGGCGGGAACGGGAAGACGATCAATCTCTTCGGCGGCGGCAAGCCGCTCAACGAGGTCAGCGCCGGACACACGATCTATCTCGAAGAGCTCGGGCTGAAGCCGGGCGACTTCGTTTCGTACTACGCGAAGGCGACCGACACCGATACGGTGCAGGGACCGAAGACGTCGACGAGCGACATCTACTTCGTGCAGATTCGGCCGTTCCGCAAAGACTACAAGCAGGCGCAGTCACAGGCGATGGGCGGCGGCGGTGGCGGCGGCGGTCAGCAGGCGGTTGGCGAGCTGTCGCGGCAGCAGCGGGAGATCGTCGCCGCGACGTTCAACATCGTCCGCGACAAGGCCAAGACCAAGCCGGACAAGTTCCGCGAGAACGTCGTCTTCATCAACCTCGCGCAGGCCAAGCTCCGCGAGCAGGTGGACGATCTCGTCGGCAAGCTGAAGGCGCGGCTCGGCGCCGTCGATCCGTCGTTCAACAAGCTCGCCGAAGTGCTGCCGAAGGCCTCCGAAGAGATGAAGCTCGCGGAGAACGACCTGAAGGCGGTGAAGCCTGACAACGCGCTGTCGCCGGAACAGCGGGCGTTGAAGCTGCTGCAGGAGGCCGAACAGCAGTACGAGCTGCAGGTATCGATGCAGAACGGCGGCGGCGGTGGCGGCGGCGGCGGCAACCAATACGCCGAGGATCTCGCCGATCTGTTCGAGCTCGAGCTCGACAAGCTGGCGAATCAGTACGAGATGCAGCAGCGCGCGATGCAGCAGAGCGGCGACAACCAGATCGATCAGCTCGTCGAGAAGCTGAAAGAGCTCGCGCGCCGGCAGCAGCAGGAGATGGAGCGTCAGCGGCGGCTGGCGCAGGCCGGCCAGAGCGGCGGCGCGAACAGCGGCGCCAACCAGCGCGCGCTCGCCGACGAGCTCGAGAAAGCGGCGCGGCAGCTCGAACAGCTCCGCCGCGACGAGCAGCGCCAGGATCTGAACGACGCGATGCGGCGCATGCAGGACGCGGCCGACGCGATGCGGCGCGCCGCGGCGAACGGATCGAGCGACGGCGGCGCGCAGGCGCAGCAGGCGCTCGATCGCCTGCGCGAGGCGCAGCAGAAGCTCGAGAGAAACCAGGGCGGCCGCGGCGAGCGCGACATTCAGCGCGCGCTGCGTCAAGCCGAGGAGCTCGCCAAGGAACAGAAGGAAGTGGCGTCCGACGTGAACAGCCTCGATCAGGCCGGCGACGGACGGCAGGCCAGGGCGCAGCAGCTCTCGCAGCGCAAGGACGCGATGGACGCGAAGGTCGCCGACCTGCAGCAGCAGCTCGAGAAGCTCGCCAACGAGACGCGCCGGGACGAAAAGGACGCGTCGCGCCGCCTCGACGAAGCCGCCGGCAGCATCCGCGACAAGAAGATCCGCGAGATGATTCGCTACTCGAAGGCGACGCTGCAGGGACAGGGATCGCAGTACGCGCGCGGCATGGAGGAAACGATCGGCACCAACCTCGACGCGCTGCAGAAAAAGATCGGTGAAGCCGCTTCGGCGATGGGCAAAGCGAGCAAGCAGGACGCGATGGAGCGCGCTGCCGACAAGGCGCGCGATCTCACGCGCGGTCTGGAGTCGATCGATCAGCGGATGCGCGAGCGCTCGCAGAACGGCCGCAACCAGAACGGACAGCAGAACAACCAGAACGGACAGCAAAGCAATCAGAACGGACAGCAAAGCGGCCAGAACGGGCAGCAAGGCTCCCAGAACGGACAGTCCTCGAGCCAGAACGGTCAGCAAGGCTCGCAGGACGGTCAGAACGCCAGCGGCGCGAACAACGGCGGCCGCGCCAACGACGGCTACACGAATGGTTCGCCGAACCGCGGCGGCGCGTGGGGCGGCGACGCGCGCAACTGGGGCGGCTACTACGGCGGCTATTGGAATCCCGACGACATCCGGCAGTGGCGGCGAGAGTATCGCGAGTGGGCCAACGACGCCGACGCGCTGCGCCGTCAGCTGCAGGCGACTGGCGTGAGTCCGCGCGAGTTGGAGGACATCATTCGCGATCTTCAGAGGTTCGACAACGATCGCCTCTACGCCGACCCTCGCGGTCTCGAGCAATTGCAGGCCGCGGCGCTCGAGAAGCTCAAGAAGTTCGAGTTCAGCCTGCGTCGCAAGGTCGAGAACGGCAACGATTCGCTCTCGCTCTCAGGATCGGATCAAGTTCCGGAAGGCTTCCGCCAGGCCATCGAGGAGTACTACCGATCGCTTTCGAGGAAGTCGACGCCGGCTCCCCCGCGCTGATTCTCATGCTGAAGGCCCGCGCTGCGACAAGCAGCGCGGGTCCTCTCGGTCCCTATCCCACCGCCCTCGTTTCGACGGTCCAGCTAGACACGGCCATGGCGGACGTGGTGTCCCGTCAGTCGTGAGCCCGACATTAGAATTACGATTCTGTTCGAAGGGTTCACAGAACTACCCACATCGTCGGTGTCCATAGAATTCTTCGTTGTCAGCACTTGCCATCTCAGGTGGCATACGTGCAGAATGATTTTCCGCCCCGATTTTTAGCTCAGCTCGTCCATCGTCGGCGATCGGATGGAGGTTCGTGACCGGCTTTTCGCGCGCGCTTCGGAACCCACTAGAACGAGTGTCAGCCAACGTGTCTTCCCAGGTCGAGCCCGGACCCGGCAGATTTGGCGGCCGGGACAACGCCATCTGGCTGATGGTGTTCCTGTTTGGCTGGGCGATCGCCATCGCGCTCGTGGCGCGCGGTGGCGCCGCCACGTTCGTCGGATTGCTGGTCGTCGCGGCCCTTTCGGCCGCACGCATTGGCACCTTACTCGAAGAACAACGGCACCTTCGCGCTGAGACGGCGGCCGTGGCCGCCATGATCGAAGGGATTGGGCCGGCCGGCACGGTCCGCGAGGCCGTCCAGACGGCGTTTCGCGAACTGCTGTCCCTCTTCGATGCGCGCGCGATTCTGCTCGTCGCGCACGATCGCGTCGGCGGCCACATTCACACCTGGCAGGCTCGATCCGACATGCCTGTTGCGCAGCACAGCGAGCTGTCGCTCGGCCATCAGCCGACGTACCTGTTTCCAGCGCCGACCGACGCGTGGTACGGCGTCGCGAGCGCACACGGCGGAGCGCGGCGCCTGACGACGAAAACACTGCGGCGCGATGAGACGCGCGCGCGCCACGAAGCGATCGACGTACCCGAAGCGTTCCTGGCGGCGCACGCGTTTCAGTCGGTCCTCGCAGTCTCGACGTCGTTCGGCGGGCAATGGGACGATCGCCTGTTCGTCTTCGACGCGAAAGCGGGATCGCGGCCGCTGCGGCTGCTTCGCGCGATCGCGATGCGCATCGGACCGGCCATCCACACGCTCGATCTGCTCGGCCAGCTCGGGTCGCGTGTCGGCGCCGCGGCGCGAGCGCGCGTGGCGCGCGAGCTGCACGACGGTGTGATCCAGTCGCTGATCGGGCTGGAGATGGAAGTCGAAGTCTGGCGCCGAAGCGCCGCCGGCGAAGATCCGCCGGCCGGCGATCGGCTGGCGCGCATTCAGCAGGTCCTGCGCGGCGAGATCCTGGATCTCCGCGATCTGATGCAGCAGCTGAAGCCGCCGGCGATCGACTCGGCGCAGATCCTCGAGTACCTCGCGGATCTCGTCGGCCGCTTTCAGCAGCAGACCGGCATCGCGGCGCACTTCGCGTCTGAGATCGACGAGCTCGATTTGTCGCCGCGGGTCTGCGGCGAGATCGCGCGCATCGTCCAGGAGGCGCTGGTCAACGTTCGCAAACACAGCGGCGCCCGCACGGTGCTGGTCCGGGTGAGCGCGCCGGCGGGCTACTGGAAGTTCGAGATCGACGACGACGGCCGTGGATTCGGCTTCGCCGGGCGTCTCTCACATACGGATTTGGAGATCGGGCGGAAGGGCCCGGTCATCATCAAGGAACGGGTTCGATCGATCGGCGGGACCCTTGCAGTAGAGTCGGCGCCCGGTCAGGGCGCACGCGTCGAAATCTGGTTAGCCCGGATTGCCCATGGATAAGCCGATTCAGGTCGTAATCGCCGACGATCACCCGATTTTGCTGGAAGGGCTGCGCAAGCTGCTCGAGGCCGAGAGCGACATCCTCGTCGTCGGCCAGGCCTTCAACGGCCACGAGGCGCTCGAAGTCACGCGCCGCACCGAGCCCAGTATCCTGTTGCTGGATCTCGCGATGCCGGGCTTGCCGGGTCTGGAGGTGCTGCGCGCGCTGAGCGGCTGCTCGCTGCCGACGCGGACCATCCTGCTCACGGCGAGCATCGATCGCGACGACATCGTCAAGGCGCTGCAGCTCGGCGCACGCGGCCTGGTCCTGAAGGAATCGGCGTCGCAGCTGCTGATGAAGGCGATGCGCATGGTCATGGCCGGCGAGTACTGGATCGGCCGCGACAGCGTCTCCGGCCTCGTCGAAACCCTGCGGACGCAGATGTTCAGTCCGGTCGAACCGAAATTCGGCCTGACGCCGCGCGAGCTGGAGATCGTGTCCTCGGTCACGGCCGGATACAGCAACCGCGAAATCGCGCAGCGCTTCTCACTCAGTCAGGAAACCGTGAAACACCACCTGACGAAGATCTTCAGCAAGCTCGGTGTCACCAATCGTCTCGAGCTCGCGCTCTTCGCGATCAGCCAGCACCTGGTTGAACGATAGCAGCGCTGGCGGGTGACCTTTAGTCACCTCTCCGGAAGACTTCTACCAGCTCATTCGTTCCGAGTCGTACACCTCAAAGGTTATTAACTGACAGGCACGCGGGTGTTATCACGCGTGTATCCGAGTCGGCCAGCTATTTGCTGGACCAAGGTCGTACTCGTGCTCGTAAGTCGGTAGCCGGACTCCTACTCGTAACTCCCACTCCTCTGAGGGCTCGAATGCGAAGCGCTGCGCAGCGACTTGTGTGTCTTGGTGTGTGCGTCGTCGGTGTGGCTGCGCTCGCCGCGCATTTCCATGGCGATGGCATTCGATGGCTGGGCGCGGTGGTGCAGGCCCAGGCGAGCTGCCCGCCGCCGGCGGGCGCCAACGCCATCGTCGTCGAGAACTGCAAACCAGGGACGCCCGACTTCGTCCCCGGTGACACGACGAAGAACCTCGGATGGGACGTCGTCGGCGCCGGTCCCGACACCATCCAGGGCTTCGCCACCGATATCAGCGTCGACAAGAGCACCAGCGATCCATCGGTCCGCACCGTGCATTTCAAGATCAGCGTTTCCGACAGCGCACCGTATCACCTGGAGATCTATCGGCTCGGCTATTACCAGGGCAACGGCGCGCGAAGGATCGCACGCGTTCCGGCGAGCGGATCGCTCCCCGGAATGCCGCAAACCTGTCTGAACGACGGCTTGCCGGGAACCGGACTCGTCGACTGCGGGAACTGGATCGAGTCTGCAAGTTGGATCGTTCCGCCGGATGCGGTTTCGGGGATCTACATCGCCAAGGCGATCCGGGACACGAGTCCGGCGAGCGGTGCGAGCCACATCTATTTCATCGTGCGTGACGACGGCAGCACGTCAGATCTGCTGCTTCAGACCTCGGACACGACGTGGCAGGCGTACAACTCGTACGGCGGCAACAGTCTGTACGTCGGCGGTCCGGGCGGCAAGCCGGCTCGCGCCTACAAAGTGAGCTACAACCGTCCGTTCAACACACGCGCGTCGTCGAACTCGAGAAGCTTCGTGTTCGCGACGGAATACCCGATGGTTCGATGGCTCGAAGCCAACGGCTACGACGTGACCTATTTCACCGGCGTCGACAGCGATCGGAACGGCGCGCTGATCAGAAACCACAAGGTGTTTCTGTCCGTGGGCCACGACGAGTACTGGTCCGGCAACCAGCGAACCAACGTCGAGGCGGCGCGCGCGGCCGGCGTTCACCTCGCGTTCTTCAGCGGAAACGAAGTCTTCTGGAAGACGCGCTGGGAGAACGGCCTCGGCGCCAACGGCGCGCCGTATCGCACGCTCGTCACCTACAAGGAATCGCATCCGGGCCTGCGGATCGATCCGCTGGAGCCGAACGTGTGGACCGGCTCGTGGCGAGACCCGCGCTTCAGCGTGACACCGACGCTCGACGGTCTGCCGCCGGCTGACGGCGGCCGGCCCGAAAACGCGCTGACCGGCACGATCTTCACCGTCAATTCGGTACCTGGCCAGATCGCCGGCATCAGCATGATCGTGCCGGCCGACGACGGGAAGATGCGCTTCTGGCGCAAGACGAACATGGCGACGCTTCCGGCCAACGATCCGCTCCGCGTGCTGCCGGCCGGAACGCTTGGCTACGAGTTCGACGAGGACCTCGACAACGGCGCCAGACCTGCCGGTCTGTTTCGCCTTTCAACGACAGCGGTGCCGGACACGGAACACATCGTCGACTACGGGCACAACTACGCCTCGGCGCCGGCGACTCATCACCTGACGCTCTATCGCTACGTGAACCCGACGAATACCTCGCTGGTATTCAGCGCCGGATCGATCCAGTTCGTCTGGGGGCTGGACAGCGATCACGATGGAGATCTTGCGCCGGTTCCCGATGTGCGCATGCAGCAAGCGACGGTGAACCTGTTCGCCGACATGGGTGTGCAGCCTGGCAGTTTGCTCGTCGGTCTGGTCGCAGCATCGGCATCCAACGACTTCACGCCGCCGTCGTCCACGATCCTCTCCGTGCCTTCTCAGCTCCGAGTGGGAACGCCTGCGACTGTCACTGGATCGGCACAGGACTTCGGCGTCGATACGAACAGCACACCGGCGCTCTTGGGAGTCGTCGCCGGCGTGGAAGTATCGGTCGACAACGGCGTGACGTGGCATCCGGCATCGGGCCGTGAAAGCTGGACGTACACGTGGACGCCAACGGCACAAGGCCCGACGGTCATCAAGACGCGCGCGGTCGACGACAACGGCAATCTCGAGACGACCCTGACGGCGTCGAATCAAGCCGCGGCGAGCGTCGGTGCGCCGGCAACGCCTTCGTGCCCGTGCAGCCTCTGGCCGTCGCTGCCGACGCCGGCGAATCCCGCCGCGGACGACGGCGGGCCGCTCGAACTGGGCGTCAGGTTTCGATCCGACGTGACCGGGTTCATTACCTCGTTGCGGTTCTACAAGGCCGCGGGCGACACCGGCACTCATGTCGGCCATCTCTGGACCAGTGCCGGCGTGCTGTTGGGCACGGCCACGTTCGCCGAGACTGCATCGGGTTGGCAGGGAGGCGCGCTGACCTCCGTCGCGCCGCCGTTCGGACATGTTTCGGTGAGCGCCAACACGACCTACGTCGCGTCGTTCTCGACGAGCCTCGGCAAGTACGGTGCGGACAACGGATACTTTGCCGCGAAAGGTCAAGACAACTTCCCGCTGCATGCGCTGCGGGACGGCATCGATGGGCGCAACGGCGTGTTTGCGACCGGCGCCAATCTGTTTCCGAACCAGACGTCCGACTCGACCAACTATTGGGTCGACGTCGTGTTCGACACGGCGATCGCTGCCGATACCACGTCGCCGACAATCAGCGGCATCACCGCGACGCCCGCGCCGGGCAACACGGCAATCGTTCACTGGACGACGAACGAACCGTCGGCGTCGCGCGTCGACTACGGCACTGCGGCGGATGCGTTGACCTCGAACGCGCTCGATTCGACGCTGGTCACGACGCACGATGTGACGCTTTCAGGTCTCACGCCGAATACGCTTCACTATTTCCGGGTCACGTCGGCCGACGCCGACGGCAACAGCACGACGTCGCCGCCGCTGATATCGCCGCCGGCCAGCTTCATGATGCCGGGCGGTGTCCTGATGGACACGACTGTTGTCGACTTCAGCGCCGGCACCGGCGGCGCGGGCTACAACATCGAGCCGCTCGGCGATGGAGCCGTGACGCTCGCGCCAGGCTTTGGTTCGGATTTTTCAGGCACATCGCTGCCAACGGGCTGGTCGGCGTGTTCGTGGAGTGATACGGGCTGCAACCCGCCCGGCAATGCGGTCGCGGCGGGTGGTCTCCTGACCGTCGACGGTTCGCGCGTCGGCGCCGATGCGTCGTTCTTGCCGGACCGCTCGCTCGAGTTCGTCGCGAAGTTCTCTAGCGACGCCTTTCAGCACGTCGGTCTCGGCGATACGTTCAGCGGCCCGCCGTACGCGATGTTCAGTACCAACACCGGCGGCGGCTTGTATGCGCGAACCAGCAACGGTTCCACAAGCACGGACGCTGTGATCGCGCCGCCTCCAGGAGCGCCTATCAACTGGGCCACCAGCTTTCACCGTTTCCGGATCGACTGGACCGCCGCCAAGGTCGTTTACTGGATCGATGGCGTCAAGGTCGTAGAGCATCTGACGTCGATCGCGCAACAAATGCGTCCCATTGCCAGCGACTTCAGTGCCGGCGGTGGAACAGTCGTGGTCGACTGGATGACGCTGGATCCACCCTACTCGTCGCCGGGCACTTTCCTCTCGCGCGTCTTCGATTCAGGAACGGCCGTGAGCTGGGGCACTCTGATTTGGTCGAGCCAGGTGCCAACCGGCACGAGTCTCGTGATGAGCACGCGCATCGGCAACACTCCGACGCCGGACGCCACGTGGACGGCCTTCACCGACGTCCTGAGATCGGGCGCGTCGATCGGCGGCGGCTCGAGGTTCATCCAGTACCGCGCGCAACTCGCGACGACCGACGCGGCGAAGACGCCCGCTGTGAACGATGTTCGGATCGGTTATTCAGCCGCGGTCACGCCGACGATCACCTGGAGCAACCCGGCTGACATCGTCTACGGCACGCTGCTTGGCCCGGCGCAGCTCAACGCGACCGCGAGTACGCCGGGAACGTTCGCGTACACCCCGGCCAGCGGGATCATCCTCGGAGTGGGAACCGGGCAAACGCTGTCGGTCACCTTCACTCCAGACGATCCGGTGCACTTCACGACCGCGACCAAGTCGGTGACGATCAACGTGCTGCCGGCGACACCAGCGATCACGTGGAACAACCCCACGGACATCACCTACGGTACGCCGTTGAGCGCGACGCAGTTGAACGCATCGGCGAACGTCCCGGGCACATTCACGTATACGCCGCAGAGCGGCGTCGTCCTCAACGCCGGCAGCCGAACGTTGCACGTCGACTTCACACCGACGAACCTGACGAACTACACCACCGCGGCAAAGGACGTGACGATTCGCGTCTTGCAGGCGACACCGGTGATCTCCGTCAACGGTGGAACGTTCACCTACGACGCGCTGCCGCATGCGGCCACGGCGACCGCGAACGGCATCGGCGGCGCGATCGTGCCGGGCACGTTCTCTTTCCTGTATGACCCAGGCGCTTCGTCTGCGCCGGTGAACGCGGGCTCGTACGCCGTCGTCGCGAATTTCACCAGCGCCGATACGAACTACACGAACGCCTCGACGGGCGTGGCGAGCGACGGGTTCGAAACGACGTCGATCGCACCATTCTGGACGTTGCGCCAGCAGAACGGCACCGTGTCGCTCACGACTGAGCAGGCGCACAGCGGCGTGAAGGCGCTCAAGTTTGCTTCGTCATCCGGCGGGCAACGCGAGATTCACGCGGCGCACACATTCGCCGGTCAGCTCAACGGCGAGGTATCCGTCTGGTTCTACGATGCCGCGGCGGGACAGCAGACGCTCTACGAGCAGATTCAGCTCTACAGCGCCAGCAGGCCGGACATCGTCGCCGCCGTCGGGACGATGGACTTCGACGCGAAGTGCTACGCGGCATATCTCGTCGGAACTCCGGGACCGAACGCGAAATGCGGCGACATTCCGCAGGCAACGACGACCAGCGTCGTGCGCAGTCCGGGTTGGCATCGGCTCGCCATCAGGGTGACGGCGGCCGGCGTCAGCTTCAGCATCGATGGAACGCAGGTCTACCAGGTATCCGGCACGTACGCGTTCGACACCGTCGACCTCTCAGTGTCGGGTCCGGATACGCGTCCGAACACGACGGCGTACTTCGACGACTTCAACGTCGCGGCCATCAACACCCTGACCATCGGTCCCGCGGCGACGGTCGTCACGTTGGCAGGCGGTTCGTTCACGTACGACGGATTGCCGCACCCCGCCACGGCGAGCGCCACGGGCGTCGACGGCAAGCAGGTCGTGGGAACGTTCAACATCACCTACGCACCCGGTGGATCGGCGGCGCCCGTGAACGTCGGAGCGTACACCGCGACCGCCACGTTCACGAGCAGCGACGCCAACTACGCGTCGGCGAGTGGAACAGCCACGATCGCGATCGGACCCAGGACGCTGACGGTCACCGCGAACGACGCGACGAAAGTCTATGGTGATCCGAATCCTGCCTTCTCGGCCAGCTACACCGGCTTCGCGACCGGCGAGACGCCGGCCGTGCTCGCCGGGACGCTGGCGTTCGCGACGTCGGCGACGTCGACGAGCGGCGCGGGCCCGTATGCGATCGTTCCGTCCGGGCTGACCTCATCGAACTACGCGATCGGCTTCGTCAACGGCACGCTCACGATCACGAAGGCGACGTTGACGGTGAAAGCTGACGACAAGACCAGAACCTACGGCGCGGCGAATCCGCCGCTGACCGGCACACTGACGGGGTTGTTGAACAACGACGCAATCACGGCCGCCTATTCGACGACAGCGACGCCGGCCAGCGCGGTCGGGACGTATCCGATCACGGCGACGCTGAACGATCCGGGCAACAAGCTCGCGAACTACAGCGTCACGACCACCAACGGCGTCCTGACGATCACCAAGGCGCCGTTGACCGTGAAGGCTGACGACAAGAGCCGCATCTACGGCGCCGCGAATCCGCTGCTGACCGGCACGGTGACCGGC